>CANJVG010000071.1 GCA_947478005.1 Bacteroidota bacterium | reverse complement strand
TTTAGTTGTATTGGCATTTAAGCCAATTTCTGCTTGGCTAATATTTTGGAAGATAGATGGGTTTATTGAGGATTACTAAACCTTATATAATACCAATCCAATTAAAGGTCGTATAGTAATTTGGCAGGGCTTCGCTTTAGTTGGCAAAGATACAATCTACAGACCCTTCGCTTTGGCTTCGTTCCAGATAGCATCCATTTCGCCCAGGGTCATATCGTTGAGAGATTTGTTCATGGCTTCGGCCTGCTCTTCAATAAACTTAAACCTGCGGATGAATTTGATATTGGTTCGCTCCAGACCCGCTTCTGCATCTATCTTCAGAAAACGCGCATAGTTGACTAGCGCAAAAAGCACATCGCCAAATTCTTCTTCCACCGATGTTTCCGATTTAGGATGGCTCACCTCCGCTTTCAGTTCAGCCAGCTCCTCTTCCACCTTCTTCCACACGTCCTCTATATTATCCCATTCAAACTTTACCTGCGCGGCTTTGTCCTGAATGCGGTAGGCTTTGATAAGCGAAGGCAGCGAAGCGGGCACCCCGCTCAGCACCGATTTCTTCCCCTCGCGCATCTTCAACTGCTCCCAGTTTTTCTTCACATCCTCTTCGTTGTTCACCTTCACATCGCTGTAGATGTGCGGATGGCGATAAATCAGTTTCTCACACAAATCGTTGATGACCTGTGCCATATTGAACTCGCCCTTCTCCTCTCCTATTTTGGCATAGAAGACCAAGTGCAGCAACAAGTCACCCAATTCTTCCTTCAGGTTTTTCATATCGCCTTTCAGGATGGCATCGCTCAGTTCATAGGTTTCTTCAATCGTCAAAGGGCGTAGAGTTTCAAGGGTTTGTTTTCTGTCCCAGGGGCATTGCTCGCGCAGCTCGTCCATAATTTTGAGAATGCGCGCAAAGGCATCGAGTTTATCCTGCATAAAGGTTCAGTTCGTTTTAATAAAAGAAGAAGTAACTTTTTTGCCCGCGCCATTCATCGTGATGCGATAGGCACCGGCCAAAAGATTTTTTACATCGAGTGCAACAATATTTCTGCCCGCAGTAAATTCCTGTGTGTTGTTCAGCACGAGTTGCCCAAGTGTGTTGTAGATTTTCACTTCGGCTTTACCACCTTGTGTGGCTTCGAGGCGCATTTGCAAAACATCTTTTACGGGGTTGGGATAGAGGAAGAAAGAAAAGTCGTAGGCCGGTTGGCGCACCACAGTGGTGGTGGTGTCCCAGATGATAAATTGCTGCGGGTCAAAGATTAAACTGTCGGCCAGAAAAGAAATGGGGAAGGAAATGCTTTCGCCCGAAAAATGATGCGGCACGATAACCGTGGTGTCGTGTGTTCCGTTTTTTAAATGCAGGGGCAAGGGCATTTCGAAAAAAGAAACCGAAGGGTCGCTTTGGGTTTGGTTGACGGTGGCCGTTATTATATTGTCGAAATTCTGCGACCAGGTGATTTGATAAGAAGGAAAGCCTTTGCCATAAACCCAATCCTGGAAAAACTGCGATAAGTCCTTTCTGCTTTCGGCTTCGAAATGATGTTGCAAATCGGAAGTGGAGGCAAAGGAATAGGCGAGGTTTACATCGGTCTGATAGTTTTTCAGCGAGCGATAAAAAACATCATCGCCCAAAATATACCGAAGCGAATGAAGCACCATCGCTCCCTTGGCATAAGACAAGCGACTATTGAAAATTCGACCTACCGTGGTGGTATCATCGCACCAAACTGAGCCATGTGGCTCGGCCAGAGCAGCGTTTCGCTTTTGCCATTTATAAACCTCCCAATATTGAGGAGCAACATGCTCGTAACACAATCCGGCTAAGTAGGTAGCAAAGCCTTCGTTGAGCCATATATCGCTCCAACTGGAGCAAGTGATTTTGTCGCCAAACCATTGATGCGCCAGTTCATGGGCCGTTAGCTCAAAACCAAAACCGGTTTGAAAGGTCATGGTTTGATGTTCCATGCCTCCGCCCCAACCAAACTCGGCAATACCATATTTTTCGCGACTGAAACCATAGTTGCCAAAGAGGGTATCGAACAACTGCATAAAGGCGGTGTAGGCGACATTTTGCGATTGTGCCTCGGCCAGATGCTCGGGATAAACATAATTGGTCATGGTGAGTGTGTCGCCATTGAACGGGATGTAATGATTGTAAACGCTGTAGTTGGTTACAGCAAAACAAATAAGGTAAGTAGCAATTGGGTAGCGGTGTTTCCAATGAAAGGTTTTCTGATTGCCGTTATGGATTTCTTCTACCAACAGTCCGTTGCTGGCCACGGTGAATGAGTCGGGCGTGGTTACCAGAATATCCATCGAATCAATTTTGTCGCTCAGGTTTTGTTTGCAGGGCCACCAGTCTTTGGCACCATAGGGCTCCGAAAGTGTCCAGATGACGGGTGTGTTGAATGGAGCAACATTGGGTTTGTTGCTATCGTGCACCGTTTGTTTGAAAGAACCAAAACCCGAAGCATCGGGAACACCTTGATAATACACAGCAATAGAATCTGTTTGTAGAGAAGGTATAGCAACCGACAAATTGCAGCGAAGAATATCGCTAGTATGGAAGAAAGAAAGAACAGAGTTATGGTAAACAACGCTATCGACTCTAAGAGAATCTTTCAAATCAAACTCTACGGTACTGATAACCGAAGCCGGAATAAAATAGGTAGTGACTTTCCCCGCAATGTAGTTTATCTGCGGGTCAGCCTTCAACTCCAGGCGCTGATAGATAACATTGCTGTTGTCGGCCGCACCTCCCTGTTTTGATTTGTGCACGCGCAGGAAATGCTTCTTTTCTGCTCCTACAATTTCGTCTAACTCTACCTGCGCCTTTGCCGAAAAGCAGAGGATTAAAAAAGAAAAGAAGAGAAAGCTTTTTCGCATGGAAGTTCAAAGATAATAAAGCGGGAAAGTAAAGGAGCGGATGAGCGGATTTTATCAGAAAAAAATAAATTCTTCCATTTAATAATTCATTGTACCTTTGGTAGCAAATAATTCACCTTGAAAAAAATAATCACCCTTTTAGTCTTCGCTGTTTTTACCACTAATTGTTTCGCGCAAGGCCTTTGGACGCAGAAATCAAACTTCCCGGCAAGCCGTTTGGAAAAAGTATCTTTTACGATTGGTTCCTATGGATATAAGTTTACCGGAGACACAACCAATAACTTTTATCGATATGACCCTTCCACCAATACATGGACACACATGGCAGATTTCCCAGGGCCCCAAAGATACGCCTCCGCGGGTTTTACTATCGGCAATTATGGGTTTATAGGATCCGGAAACAAGAACAACATCTACTACAACGACTTTTATAAATATGATGCAGGAACTAATAGCTGGGACTCTATTGCTGCCTACCCCGACACTGTTTCGGGTGCCTTTTCTTTTAGCATTGCAGGTGTAGGCTACGTTGCAGCTGGTATTCGACAAAACCAAGTTTCGAGTTTACTCTGTTTTGCGTATGACACGGCTGCTAACACGTGGACAGCAAAAGCAAATATTCCATACGGAATGAACAACGGTTTTTCGGAAGCTCTGAATACAAAAGGGTATTGTGGTTTAGGAAGAGTTAATGGAGGTTCTACTCATATTGATTCGGTTTATGAATATGACCCAGCCCTAAATTCATGGGCATCTAAAGCCAATTTTCATTTAGCCAATTCGAACACATATACTTATCTTAATTCGTTTGTGGTGAACAATAAAATTTATGTGGCTGACCCTCATGGTATTAGTTCTACCCATGCTGCCATGCAGGTGTATGACCCTGCACTGAACTCTTGGTCAACCACTAACTCTTATCCCTATCGTACGGGCACCTTCTGCGAATCGCTTAGTACTTATGCGGGTTTCAGCATTGGAAACAAAGGCTATTTGGGAGGGACTAATCTTTGCTCTGCCGATAATTTTTGGGAGTATGACCCTTCTAATCATTTCACCATTACGGCCTTCAATCCGGATACATTGTGTGAAAGAGAATCAATTGCTGTTACTATTTCCTCCTCAGTCAGCTTTAATCCCTCCAATCACTTTAAGCTGAATATTTACGGCAACACCGCTGTGGCCAACAAAAGCATTTCTGATTCAGTGGCAGGAACCGCCAACGGCACTTATACTTTCGTAGTGAATACCACTGTATTTACAGGAAGCATGGATTTGAGTAATCTATCTATCACCTCCACCAACCCACCCCTAAGAACCGATTTTTGGGCTCAAAAGCTGTTGGTTAAAAAAGCTCCTATACCTGCTGTGTTTGCAGATTCTTACGCCAGTTGTGGGGGTAGTGCAGTGACTCTTTACCGTGCTCAGTATGGGAACCAAAGCTGTCAATGGACCAGCGACCCACCGGGCTTTACCGGCTCCTTCAACTCGGCTATTATTGTACCTACCCAGAACATGGCCATCTTTACGCATGAAGTTCAGTTAGGCAGCGGTTGTGTTTTAGATGATACCACTTCCGTTTATTATGCAGATAATCCGTTGCTGAACATCTCCGACTCTTCATTTATTATCTGCCCTGGCGGTTCGGCAACTATAGGCGGCACTGCCACATCGGGTTGCAGCTATTCCTGGACCGGAGCCGCTACTTCTACATTGGTAAATCCGGTTGTTTCACCCGCGGCCAATGCAGTTTATCATGTTCAGGTTACAGATACCGCTAGCGGCTGTAAGGTCAAAGGAAACACAGCAGTGATTATTAATACTCCGCCAGCCCAAGATATTTGCTTCGTTACGGTTGACTCATTATCCAACCACAACATAGTGGTTTGGGAAAAGGTAGACATTGCCGGCAGCGACAGTTTCTATATCTATCGGGAAACAAGCACCAGTATCTATACCAAGATAGGGGCCGTGCATCGTGATTCACTAAGTGAGTATCATGATTACACTGCGAACCCGAACATTACCGCCTATCGCTATAAGATTTCAACCCGCGACACTTGTTTTAATGAGGCTGCTTTAAGCCATTATCACAATACCATTCACATACAATATTTGGGAACCGGAAATTTAATTTGGAACGTGTATCAAATAGAAAATGAAATTACGCCTGTCTCTTCTTTTGATGTGTATGTAGATGCTAACGCTAATGGAAGCTGGCAGGTGCTGGTGAATGTTCCAGGCAATCAATACACGGCCACCGATATTAATTTCAGTTCGCACCCTAACGCCCGTTATCGCGTGGTGGCCAACTGGGCGCACACCTGCACTTCTTCGCGCAGCAGTTCTGCCTTGGTTCTTTCAAACATTATTCAAATCAACCCAACTGGTATTGGTGAGGTTGATTTAGAAAGCCGCGTTGCGCTTTATCCGGTGCCTGCGCAAAACGAATTGATAATAAGCAGTGGCGATTTGAAGCCGGAAGCCTTAACCGTGTTTGATGAAGCAGGACGACTGGTGCTTCAACTCAACCATTTGCAAAGCAACCGGGTAAACGTAAGCCGATTGGCAAACGGAGTTTACTTTGCCAACATACAGCTGGCTGACCAAGTGGTAAGAAAGCGCTTTATCAAGATACAGTAATTCGGTTTTTATAAAAACAATCAGGAATATCTTTAAAAGGTATTCCTGATTGTTTTTGTGGCGGGGCGAAACATTACCCAAATGCGCCCTAATCTTCTACCGAGTTTGAAAAACCTTCCCCAAAGTAAGCCTAACTTTCCCCAAGGTCTTCGTGCTTTTCTCCAAGGTGTCAAAAACTTTCCCCAATGTTTACCAAAGGCTTACCAAGGTTTCCTTCGGGAACTACAAGGCCTTCGTCTAAAGCTACAAGGTTTGAGTAAAGAACTCCAAGGTCTCCATCGGGAACTCCAAGGTATGCATAAGGCTCTCCAAGGTCTCTATCGGGAACCTCAAGGTTCGAGTAAAGACCTCCAGGGTTTGCATAAGGATTCATCTTTTGATGGAAATTGGTGAAAAATGAATCGTTTTAATAGAAATGGAGGCAAGGCTTTTTTAGCCGGAAACAAGCCTTGCAGAAACAGAAAGACAAATCGGGACGCCTGAGGCCTACCTGCTTTAACCCGAGAGGAACTTGGTGAAACCCGACAGTACCTTTGTGGTTATTTGGGATGGTTGGTTGAAAAAGGCAAGTCTGTTTTCGGCTCCATTTCCCATTCTGCCGCATCCTCCTAAATTCGCTCGCAAATCAAACCATGAACATCACCATCTTCATTATTATCGTCACCGGAATCATTTCGTTTTTTGCTTTCAGCAATCGGCAAGTGTTGGACAATTTGATTTTTCAGCCCTATCGCATTTGGAAATACAACGAATGGCACCGTCTGGTTTCGTGCAGTTTTATTCATGCCGATATGGGGCATCTTTTCTTCAATCTGTTTGCGCTGTATAGCTTCGGCAATTTTGTAGAAGAATCATTTACCGAGATTTTCCAGGGCAAAGGCATGACGCTTTATGTGTTGCTATATTTTGGTGCGGTGGCCACCGCAGACATTTACAATCTTTTCAAAAAGCGCGATGACGAAAACTATCGTAGCCTCGGGGCCAGTGGAGGTGTGTCGGCTGTGGTGTTTGCTTCCATATTGCTCAACCCTTTTGCCGGCATCTATATTTTCTTTATTCCCATTGCTATTCCTGCGTTTGTGTTTGGCGCGCTCTATCTTGTTTACTGTGCCTACATGGCCAAGCGCGGCAGCGACAACATCGGCCACATCGCGCACTTCACCGGCTCTATCTTTGGCTTTGTGTTTCCCATTTTGTTTGCGCCCTACTTACTCACTAGTTTTGTCAATCAGTTGATTCACCACTTTAGTTAAACACTTATTATCATGATTGATTTAAGAAGCGATACTGTTACCAAACCTTCTGAGGCCATGAAGGCATTTATGCTGAATGCCGAAGTAGGCGATGATGTTTTTGGTGAAGACCCTACGTTGAAACAATTGGAAGAAAAAGTAGCGGCCATGTTCGGGGCGGAAGCCGGATTGTTTTGTCCGTCAGGCACCATGACCAACCAAATTGCCATCAAGGCGCACACCCAACCGTTGGATGAAATTATCTGCGATAAGCTTTCGCACATCTACAATTACGAAACCGGTGGCTGGGCGTTTCATTCCGGTGTTTCCATTCGCCTCACTGAAGGTATCAATGGAAAAATGACGGTGCCGATGATAGAAGAATTAGTGCTGCCCGATTTCGATTGGCTGCCAAATTCAAAAATGGTGTGCCTCGAGAACACGGTGAACAAAGGCGGAGGCAGTGTTTATATGATAGATGAAATGAAAAGCATTTCTGACTTCTGCAGGGAAAAGAATTTGATTATCCATTTAGATGGGGCGCGTATTTTTAATGCCCTAGCCGTTTTGAACAAACAGGCTATTGACCTTGCGGGAATATTCGACAGCATTTCTATTTGCATAAGCAAGGGGTTAGGCGCGCCAGTAGGCAGTGTGTTGGTAGGCAAAAAAGAATTCATCAAAAAATCGCGCAAAATCAGAAAAGTAATGGGTGGAGGTATGAGGCAAAGCGGAATCTTAGCTGCTGCCTGTTTATATGCTTTGGATAACAACGTGAAACGTCTGCATCAAGACCACGAACGCGCGAATAAAATAGCCGAAGCTTTAAAGCGCTGTTCGGGGGTCAAGAAGGTTTTACCGGTAGAAACCAACATCGTTATTTTTGAAGTAGAAGATTCAGCAAAGACCGCGGAGGCATTTGCCAAACATCAAATTCGCGTGCAGCCATTTTCACGAACACTTGTTCGTATGGTCACGCATTTAGATTTTTCGGAAGAGATGTTGGAAAAAGTGTTGGTCACATTGGAAAAGGTTTTAGCAACTTCTTAAATTTATGTTGCCATCTTTTAAGAAGTCGCCTATGCGCTATATCCTGATTCTGATAATTATTGTTGGTGCTGTGTTTTACATTAGTTCATGCCACATTAAGCGCGACACTATTCGAATTTACAGTACGAATGTAAAGCGCGCGCCTTTCGATGCAGTAATTGTTCCCGGCATACCCTACAACAAAGAGAATCCGGAGTATATGATGCCGGTGCGGTTGCGCTGGGCAATGTTGCTATATAAAAAAGGAATTACGAAGAATATCATCTTTTCGGGTTCAGCAGTTCATTCGCCTTACGTAGAGGGCTTGTATATGAAAATAATAGCCGACTCGCTTGGCATCCCATCCATTCACACTTTTGCAGAAGGCAAGGCGTTGCATAGCACCGAGAATATTTCTTACGGTTTAGAACTGGCAGATTCTCTCGGGTTTAAAAAAATAGCGATAGCTACCGACCCGTTTCAATCCATTTATCTCAGTTCTACTTACAGTAAAATAAATCCAACGCTTGCTTTCCTTCCGCTCGATGTAGATTCGATGAAGTCATTCAGCCAGCCCTTACCTTCTGTAAATGTGAATGCCGCTTTTGTGCAGAATTTCGTTCCGCTTGAAAAGAGGAAATAACTTATTAATGATAGTCTCTGCCTTTCCCTTTGCCAATGATGTAATGAATACCTGCCACTAAGCCTACATTGGAAATAAAGCTCTTCTGATATTTCACATCATTCTTACTATACCACTCCAAGGTCTTTAATTTCTTGCCGTTAATATCAAACACCCCTATTACACTCGAAAAGCCGATGTCAAGATACAGATGATCGGTTACATAAACCTCCGTTCCCAATTGCAAAGCAATACCAATATCAACCGCCTGAAATTTTTCGCTAGAACTAAACGCCAGATTATCGGGTAAATAAATATGGTCAGCAATTTTCACTTCTTCTTTTGCTCCAATTCGAATTCCTAATTCAGGACCCAAGGCGCCATAGAATTTTGCAGTATGACCGCCATTGCTGATGAATTTAGCCATGATAGGAACGCGGATATAACTTAGTCTAATTTCTCGCTTGACATTTACACGCCCGCCCCCTGCTCCGAAAGTATAACCGGGAATAGTTGCAGGTCCTGTGAAGTTATCTTCATACTTCTGTCCGGTACTGAGGTATTGTAATTCGGCCTGTAAACCCCAGTTGTGATTAAAATTATACCCTGCCACAATTCCCGTTCGGCCTCCAATAGTAAGCCGATAGTTCATCTCGGAGCCACGCACTACCGCTATGGCGAATGGAGCAAGCGTTCCATAGTTGTTTTGTGTGTAAATGAAAGTAGTACTGAAGGTTCCCGACACACCAATGTGAAAACCTTTTTGCGCAAAAGACACAACTGCAATAAGTACTAACAAGACCGATAGAATATGGTTCTTCATAATTTTAGGTTTATTTGAAACAGGCATAAAGTTTTACAATTAGTTTGATCTGAACAATGAATCTTCTTTTTCGATTCCTCCAATATTTGAAATACCAAAAGAAAGCAAAGTCTAAGTATTATTTGCATTCCCCTTTTGTGTATCAGTTTTATCTGCAGGTGCTGGAAGGTGAAGCAGAGGAATCGTTGAAGAGAATTGTAACACTAAGAGAGAAGTTGCGGAGCAACAATTCTTTTATCAAAGTAGAAGATTTCGGAACCGGAAAATCTTCATCGCGAAAAATATGTAACCTCGAAACCAACGTGGCTGTAAAAGAAAAATACGGGGACTTGCTTTATCGGTTAGTGAAATATTTTCAGCCCCAATCTATTTTAGAGATTGGAACATCTATAGGTATTAGTTCTGCTTACATGGCTGTGGCTAATACCAAAGCAAATATTGTTTCGCTCGAAGGTTCCGAAAGTTTAATTGAAGTAGCCAAGCAAAATCATGTCGAACTTGGAACAAATAACTGCCGGTTTGTTTGTGGAAATTTTGACAGAACGCTTGGGGCCGCTCTTAAAGAAATTTCTTCTGTTGATTTAATATTGTTCGATGGCAATCATACAAAAGAGGCTACGCTTAGATATTTTTATCAGTGTTTACCTTTCGCCAATGAATATTCTGTTTTTGTTTTTGATGATATTTATTGGAGCCGGGAAATGAGGCAGGCCTGGGATGAAATAAAACTATATCAGCAAATAACGCTCACACTTGATGTATATCAGTTTGGCATTTGCTTCTTTAGAAAAGAAAAATTAGCGAAAGAGAATTTTATGTTGCGTTACTAACGCTCAAACAATTTTGTGATCCAATCAATCACGTTAATATCAAAAAGAAAATAAGGTAGGAATAACAGAGTAGCCCAGAAAAACATAGACACCAACATAGAAATCATTATCTTTTTCTTGTCGTGTGTTACCGTCAATGCCAATAGAACGCCTACGGGAATTGATAAAACAATCGGTGTTAGTACCGCAATACCACCTAATCCAAAACGTTGCTTTAAACGAACTAAGAATCGATTGCTTCGTGTAAATCTTTTACCAAAGCGATTAGGGAATGTTTTTACAAAATAGCTTTGTATGAAACTGCCCAAGTAGGTAAACAATACAATGCCGATAATTCCTCCAATGATATTTGCAAGCGACCCCCCCAACCCTAAATCAGCTGCAATAGCAGTAAGGGAGCCCATTGAGAACTTAATTACAGAACCCAACAAAACGAGTATAGAAGAAATTAATTTTTCCATTATTCCGCTCC
The DNA here is from genome assembly GCA_947478005.1 of Bacteroidota bacterium. Taxonomy (GTDB): domain Bacteria; phylum Bacteroidota; class Bacteroidia; order Chitinophagales; family LD1; genus Bog-950. The sequence continues at coordinate 9,358 of CANJVG010000071.1, read as the reverse complement.
GAGAAACATTTTACCCAGATACAAGTATAACGTTTTAAAAATTGAATTGATTCATTTCTTTTAGGGAGTTTCTTCCCTAGAATTATGCAATCAATCATTTGGAGCTATTTAGGTTTTCGCTGCAGCTCGTTGCTTGAAACGGAATATTCCCACTTCTTATCACCTCCTTTGCCAAATATCTCCATTTTGCATATTCGGCTTCCGGCTTTTCCGATAATGGAAATTTTGCCAAAGTTCTTGCGGTAGAGCAGTGTCCCGGGCACTGAGTAGGTATTTACATAACCGCTAGTTCGCAGTTTTATAACAGGGCTGGTAAGGGGAGAAGAAGTAAAGTCGAGCATAGGGTAACCTTTCCAGTCGCGCTTGCTCATTTCGCTGAAGTGTTTATCGCCAGTCAGAAAAATAACACCCTTCACGTTGTTTGAAGCAATAAAATCAAGCAGGCTATTTCGTTCCCTGGGATACTTGGCGTACGATTCGCCATAATAGCTGTCGTTTAGGACCTGCGAACCGGTGACAATAAACTTAAAGGTAGCATCACTACGGAGCAATTTGTTTTTGAGCCAAGTCAATTGTTTTGCTCCGAAATAATCACCTGCAGTGTCACCTTCCGGAGCGCGGTAGAACCGATCGTCAGTCATAAAGAACTCGGCATCGTAATAGCGGAAGGTGAAAAAGGTACCTTTAAAAGTATCTTCAGATGAATATGTGTTAGGCCAGAAGCCTTTAAAAATGTGGAGGGCCGTGTCTTTAAGGGGAAAGGTGCGGTCGGCATCATTCCAACCGTAATCATGGTCATCCCAAATGGCATAGTTGGGTTGCTCAGCCATAAAAAGTTGAAGAACGGGAAAGAAATTGCGTACCGAAAGGTTGCGGGCAAACATATTGTCGTAGCTGCTGTATTGCTTACCCAAATAGTAAATATTATCGCCCAGCCAGAGCATGAAGTCTGATTTCCGTCTGCGCATGACTTCAAAGATACCGGCATTGAAACCGGGGAAAATAAACCGGGTAATATCTGTGTTCATGAGAGCGCACGAGCCCAATAGAAAGTCGAAATCCCTTACCGCACTATCGGCCTGTGTAGTAAAAATACATTTGGGATGGAGCCCTACTTCTTTTATAAATACAGCCTTGTAAATATGTTGTGGCTGTAGACCTGTAAAATCCATATTCACGGCAGTTACCCCCTTTGGTCCATTAATTTTACCGTAACCGGTTGGGTGATAAACCGTCTTATCTACAGTATCCACCAACGACATCATGTTCAGTCCGTCACCCTTGTAAGCAATCCAAGCGCGGGCGCTCGTTTTGGTTACAGAGCCTATTGCCGGACCAACAATCAGTTTTGGCTTTTCGGGATTTTGGGCAATTAGTAAATGTGATAAGCAGAGCAAAAAAAAAGCTGATAAGGTGTTTTTCATGGATGACAAAACTAAAAGAAGGAAGGAAATTTATGGATGGATATTAAATCTCTCACTTAAAAAGTCTTACTTAAAACCTTCTTTTATAGAAAAAGAAGCAATTCCTTAGCTGTATGGCGGATGTTATTAAGTCCATAATGAACATGATCACATTTATTGTGGAAGACATTCACTTGCTTTTGAAAGTGTTAAATCATTCGCAAGTTAGTCATAAGTCATAAAACAGTAAAGGCATCTTAAAAAAGATGCCTTTACTGTTTTATTCAAAAGTCAAACTCCGATTTATAACTTGATAAGTTTAAGTGTTGCGGTGTGTTCGGCAGAAAACAAACGTAAGAAATAGATGCCGCGTGCTGCATTAAACTCAATTGCAGATTTTATACTTTGGATTTTGGATTGATAAACCAATCTGCCATTATCATCAAAAATTTCAGCATTGCCTCCAACCATATTTGCCCCGCACTCCAAGGTCCAAAAGCCAGCATCGAGTGGATTAGGATATACCTTCATCCCTTGCCCTTCCACCAATTCATGAATGCCTACAGTACTTATATTAACTGGATTCGAAAAGGCTACACATCCGTTAGCATCTGAAACAGCAACCGTATAATTTCCGGTTTGGGTAGCCACATAAACATTCGAAGTTGCATTCAGTATTGTCGTTCCATTTAAATACCATTGATAGGAAGTAGCATTAAAGGCTGTCATGGTGTCGCCATTTACACTGATAGACACAGCAGGCAGCGGATATACATTGATAGCTAAATGATTGGAACTTGCTGTGCAGTTACCATTATCGGTTACAGTTACATAATAGTTGCCCGCATGAGTGGCAGTTATACATAACCCTGTGCCACCGGTATTCCATAAATAAGAAGCATAGCCTGCAGGTGCACATATAATAGCACTATCACTGGCACACATAGTTGTTTGGTTAGCAGTAATGGTGGCGCTATTAACTCCGGTAGAATTTAAAACGAAAATGGTATCTAACGAGCAGGCGTTAGCATCGGCCGCATGGAAAACATAAGTGCCTGATCCAAGGTTTCCAATCTGGGGGTTAGTGCTTATCACTGTGCTGTTTAAACTCCAGGTCGTATTTAACGGTTGAGCTCCACCAACGATATTTGAACAATTCAAACTTCCGTTGGCTTGCCCGCATGAAGGTTGAGTAACTATAAAGGAAGCCGATAGACCTGCACTAGCCACTACCACTGCCGAAGCCGTAGCTGAACATCCGCTTTGTGTGACTGTTACATTGTAAGAACCGGCAGCAAGATTATTGATAGATGCTGTGTTACCGCTGTTGCTCCAGGCATAACTGTATGTGCCGGTGCCGTTAACTGTAACTGCTGCGGTGCCGTTGTTGTTTCCGCATGTAGCATTGGTAGCAGAAGCAGAAACATTTAATCCTGCAGTAGAAAGAATGGTTACACTGGCAGAAGAAGAACAATTAACTCCTTCGCTTACTGTCACAGTGTATGTTCCTCCGGGTAAGTTACTGACAGAGGCTGTGTTGCCGCTATTGTTCCAAAGATAAGTGTAGTTGCCAGTGCCGTTAACAGTTACTGTAGCAGTTCCATTATTCTGTCCGCAATTGGCGCTGGTAGAAGTAGCGTTTAAGGTAAGCGCGCTTGAACCTGCTACCGTAACACTGGTAATAGAAGGGCAGGAGGCCGAAGAATTTTCTAATAACTGAATACTATCAATAGCAAAACCCGGGTCGTTGCCATTTCCATCCTGATTATTTATCCAACGGAAAGCTATTCTGAAGTTAGCGATGTTCTCAAAATTGTTGGGCACATTTACCGTGGCTTGTGTGCAGATGGTAGAATCGGTGTAAAGAGCAGGCATATCTGTCCAGGTTGTTCCGCCATTGTTGCTAAAACGAAGCTGCCCATAATCGTTGCCAGCATCGCCACCTACCTGATACTTAAATTTCAACACCATATTGGTTTTGCCAACGGTAGAAATAATCGGTGAGATAGCTAACTTATCTGCTGTAGGGTCGCCAAATAAAGGATTAGGAATTGGTGAGCCCGTAAAGTAAGTGCAGGCTCCTGCATTTCCGAAACAGGTGAAGGAGGCAGAATTACAAGTGATGTGCAAATAGTTTCCGGCATGGCAATCACAATCGGTGTTGTTATTCACGACCCATTGATTGGGTTGAGCGCCATTGGTGCCGGGACCATCGGCAAAAGTCCAACCTCCAACTCCACCGGTAAAATATTCGGTAAAGAATGGTGTATTGACTACAGTTGTGCTAGGTGCGACAGTAACTGTATATGTTCCGGGCGCAAGGTTTGAGATGCTTTGTGTTGTTTGCGCATTACTCCATAAAAAATTGAATGGTCCTGCACCGCCTGTTACGCCTACTGTTGCAGTTCCATTGATATTTCCGCAGGTTGCAGAAGTAGCGGAACCATTGAGGGTCAAATTGCCTAAAGAAGCTGTGATAGAAGCACTGGCAGAAGCAGAACAAACACCTGCTCCGGTAACGGTAACATTATAAGTGCCCGCTCCCAAATTATTGATAACCTGAGTTGATGCACTATTGTTCCACTGATACGTATAAGGCCCTGTGCCTACCAAAACGTTTGCAATGACTGTTCCTGTGTTGCTTGTGCAACTGGAGTTTATTGTGTTCATTTGCAAAGTCGGAGGCGTATAAATACCCACCGTTGCCGCAATTGTTGAAGAGCAGGCAGTATTATCAGAAACCGTTACGGTATAAGTAGCGGCAGAAAGGCCGTTGAGAGTAGAAGCATGTGAACCATTCGACCATGTATAATTAAATGGAGAAGTACAACCCTGCACTTCAACAGTAGCTATTCCATTATTATTAGCACAGCCAGCTTTAGTAGTAGTAGTAACTAATGAGAAAGCACATTCTACAGTACCTTGAGGAACAGGGGAAATTTCTACATCATCTATGTAGTAATAGAGATAAGGATTGAATGAATTGCAGTTAAGCGGTGTAACTGAGGTATTGGCATTACTTTTAAAGTTACCAATGGTAAAGTAAGATTCGCCTCCGGTAGCAGTATAAATCCAGCGCACTTCGGTCCAATTTAAAGTATCCATTAGTGCAGGGCCACAATAATTCAATTGTGGCGTTACAGGCATTATCTGATTACCACAAGCATTATGCGAATAATAAGAATTGGAGAAATACAATCCAATATCATCGGTGCCGGCCATCCCGCCTTCTGCTAAGCTAACATAAAACCGAACGAGATATTTTTGACCAGCAACCAGAGGAGAAGAAGTGTGTCCTTCAATGTACTCACGGTAGTTATCAAAAAGCGCGCAGCCGAGTCCCGGGAAACCATCCCCGGCAATAAACCCCGCATGATGTGTTCCGGTTCTGGAAGCCTGGTAGCCAAGCAAACCATTCGGACTGTTAGACCCTCCAATACTTGGAGTACAGCCCGCATATAAATCGGAAGTAGTGCAGCTATCTGCACCTGAATTGCCCTGTGCCCAATCAACAGCAAGATTAAACTGGCTTATGCCCTGGGGACAAGCTGTGGTATTTTCAAAACTGGGATTTAGCACCAGATTTTGAGCTGAAAGATTGAATAAGCAACTTGTAGAAATAAAGAGGAACAATACCAGAGAAAGTAAAATTCGTTTCATGTTATATGGTTCGGTTTTTTATGGTTTTTAAAACAAGTTCGAAGATAGAATATGTTTTTTTATCCTTTCCATTTTTTAAAACCAATTTGTTAAGGGAGAAGAAAAAATAGAGCCTAGACGCATTATTGCTCAACAAAATACCTGGAAACCAGAGCGATTTGCAAATCTATTCCCACATTAAACAAAAAAAGCGATGCAGTGTTGCATCGCTTGTGTGATCCCGATGGGATTCGAACCCATGACCCATACATTAAAAGTGTATTGCTCTACCAGCTGAGCTACGGAATCATCCGGTTTTTTTAAACGGAGCGCAAATATAGATTCTTTGACTAAAAATGAAAGTCGGGACGAATTAATTTTCAGAGAGAAATTATTTCTTTCCCAATATTACTCCTTCAGCCAGAAATGTAAGCGCCTTTTCAGGAGCATTTATCTTTTCAATTTCTGCTTTGCTTTTACCGGCATCTTCAGCATAATGACGAAGTTCAGCTATTGACGTTTCAATCCAGGAAGCTATACCTTGTGCATAGAAGGTCTGCCCTCCGCAATCTTTAGGCATAAAGAAGCCATAGTCTTTAAAGCGAATGCGCATTGTTTTTCCGTTTCCCAAATCGGTGGTCATCCAGCATCCTTTCACCTGACACACTTCCACCACCTTCCCGGTTATCTTCACAAATGATTCTTTTTCATTTTCCATTTTACCCTCCAACAATTTAACATCGGTTGCTCCTTCTTTGCTAATAGCTAAGCCATAACCACCTTCCGCAGTTGCTTTGGTGTTTTTTGCTGTCGGCTTTTCTTTAGCAGGGTTACAGGTTTTTCCGTTTTGTGCATTTGATGCAATTGCAATTAATAAGAAGAGAGCGAAAGCTGACAATGTCTTTTTCATCCAGTTTTAATTTTGAGAGCGTGAAAATAAAAGTTTGAAGTAAAACATCGGGTTCTTCAACCTTGCCCGCATGTCCAAGTCTTCGAACATGCAGGAGATAGTTTCGCTAAGTAATTTGTTTGAATTGGCATTGCGAACAACCATATTGAATAACCATGGAAAGTTGACGAGTTGTTGCATTCTGTAGGACAACAAGAGTTCGCTCCAGAGGCGTTTATACAAGTCATTATCGTATTGCTCCATAATGGAAGAGGTAAAGTTGTTTTGTTGTAAACACTTTTCTGCTTGTAGGGCTGCATACATTCCACTAAACATGGCATTACCGATTCCTTCACCTGTAAAAGGGTCAATGAGCATGGCGGCATCTCCGCACAGCATGTAATTATCACCACTAAGCTTTCTTCTCTTTGAGCCAAGAGGCAAGCCATACTGTTTGATATCATCAATCTTTTCTGCCGTAGAAAAGCGTTCGCGCATTACAGGATTGTTTTCGAGAATAGATTCAAATGATTTCTTGAGATTGATTTTCTTTTCACTCATTTTATCGGCACGCATACCTATGCCCACATTTGCATCTCCGTTGGGTAGAGGGAAAATCCAGAAGTAGCCAGGAAGAAATTCTTTCAAGAAGTGCAGTTCAATAAAATTCTCCGCATCTAGTCCTTTTACATTCTTATAGTAGGCGCGTAAGCCGAAGCAGTTATGGGCTGGTTCGGTTTTTAAACCCGCAATATTCTTGGTGAAGGTGGAATAAGCCCCATCGCAAGCAATTACAATTTTGGTTTTAAACCTTTTGCCATCTTTCGATTCAGCTATAATGCAGTTATCTTCTTTTCTGTAATCTCTGATTTCTGTTTTCTCCAATAATTCAATTTCTTCTTTGCTCTTTACTTTTTCAACTAACCAATTATCAAAGTCAATTCGTTTGGAGATAAAGCCCGGTGCATTCTGCTTTTCTTTTTTAGTTTGAAAAGGAACTCGTAAAAAATCTTGGTTAGGCGCGAAGAAGGTAACACCATAAGAACCTAGGAATTTTTCGTAGTTGCTTATCTCGTCCACTAAACTCTTATCGAGCTTGTTTAAAACCTCTACTGTTTTTCCGCTAAGCGCGTCTCCACAAATTTTATCGCGTGGAAATTTTTCTTTTTCTACTATAACAGAATGAATTCCTTTCTTGGCAAGGAACAGAGCCGCAGAAGCACCGGCAGGGCCTGCACCTATAATTAGTATGTCTGTTTCAATAATTGCGGACAAGGAAATTGCTTTCGGCAAGAATAAGGATTGTTGCGAGAGTTTGAGGAGGGTTTGGTTTTGTTTGAATTGTTTGAGTTCATTAGGTGAAAACAAAAAATCCCCCGCAAGATAACTCGCGAGGGATTTGTATTTACCATTAGCTGTTAGCAGCTAACAATCAAGTTTTATTACATCATTCCACCCATTCCTCCTGGCATTCCTCCGCCCATTCCACTCATATCGGGCATTCCGCCTTTTTCTGATGGCTTGTCGGTGATTACCACTTCGGTAGTCAATAACATAGAAGCGATAGAAGCTGCGTTCTCAAGAGCAATACGGGTTACTTTAGTTGGGTCAATAACACCTGCTTTCTTCAAGTTAACATACTCGTCTGTTCTTGCATTGTAACCGAAGTCATCTTTGCCTTCACGAACTTTCTGAACTACGATAGAACCTTCTAAACCAGAGTTAGCAATGATTTGACGAAGAGGCTCTTCAACTGCTCTGCGAACAATTGCAATACCGGTTGTTTCATCATCGTTATCGCCTTTCAGTTTTTCCAAAGAAGATTGTGCGCGGATGTAAGCTACACCACCACCGGCTACGATACCTTCTTCCACCGCTGCGCGTGTTGCATGCAATGCATCATCTACTCGGTCTTTCTTTTCTTTCATTTCAACTTCAGTAGGTGCTCCTATGTAAAGAACAGCCACACCACCTGATAATTTCGCTAAACGCTCTTGCAGTTTTTCGCGATCGTAATCAGAAGTTGTTTTTTCGATTTGTGCTTTAATTTCTTCTACACGTGCTTTGATTAAGTCCTTGTCACCCTTACCGTTTACGATAGTTGTGTTGTCCTTATCTACTACTACTTTCTCAGCTTGTCCAAGGTAGCTCAAATCGGCATTCTCCAATTTGTAACCCATTTCTTCGCTGATGCAGATACCACCGGTAAGAACAGCAATGTCTTTCAACATTTCTTTTCTGCGGTCGCCAAAGCCCGGAGCCTTAACAGCTGCCACCTTGATAGTTCCACGAAGTTTGTTTACTACCAATGTAGCCAACGCTTCTCCATCAACTTCTTCAGCAATAATTAAAAGAGGACGTCCGGCTTGTGCTGTTTTTTCCAGGATAGGAAGTAACTCGCGCATGTTCGAAATCTTCTTTTCATAAATTAAAAGGAACGCTCCTTCTAATTCTGCTTCCATGTTTTCAGGATTAGTAACGAAGTAAGGAGAAAGGTAACCACGATCGAACTGCATACCTTCTACAGTCTTCACTTCTGTTTCTGTTCCCTTTGCTTCTTCTACAGTAATAACGCCTTCTGTGCCTACTTTCTTCATGGCATCGGCAATCATTTTTCCGATTTCGTTATCGTTGTTTGCAGAGATAGAAGCTACTTGCTCAATTTTGCTGAAATCTTTTCCAACGCTTTCAGATTGTAATTTCAAACTTTCCACTACCACTTTCACCGCTTTGTCGATACCACGCTTCAAATCCATTGGGTTTGCGCCCGATGCCAAAGCTTTTAAGCCCGGGCCTACAATAGCCTGAGCCAACACAGTAGCAGTTGTAGTTCCATCGCCTGCCTGGTCTGCAGTTTTAGAGGCTACTTCCTTACACATTTGTGCACCCATGTTTTCGATAGGGTCTTCGAGTTCAATTTCTTTTGCTACCGATACACCGTCCTTAGTAATAGAAGGTGCTCCGTATTTTTTGTCAATAATTACATTACGACCTTTAGGTCCCAAGGTAACCTTTACCGCGTTTGCGAGTTTGTCAACGCCAGCCTTCAGTTTGTCGCGGGCGTCCTTTTCGAATAGAATTAATTTTGCCATTGCTTATTTGTTTTAGTTTTTGTATTAAAAGTCCCCTTTAGGAGATTTAGGGGTTAAAGAATTGCGAAGATGTCACTCTCACGCATGATAAGAAGGTCTTGACCATCTACCGTGATTTCGGTTCCTGAATATTTACCGTAAAGAATAGTATCGCCAACTTTCACTGAAGTCGGTTCGTCTTTCTTTCCGGGGCCGGCCGCTACAACGGTTCCGCGCTGTGGTTTTTCTTTAGCTGAATCGGGGATAATAATTCCTCCGGCTGTTTTAGTTTCTGCCTCTGCGGGCTTCACAAGCACTCTGTCTGCAAGTGGTTTAATTTTTACATCTGCCATGTT
>CANJVG010000070.1 GCA_947478005.1 Bacteroidota bacterium | reverse complement strand
TCATTTCGTAAGCCATTTTTATTAAAGTGCACCTGAAGGGAGTCGAACCCCTAACCTTCTGATCCGTAGTCAAATGCTCTATCCAGTTAAGCTACAGGTGCATTCCTATTTTAAAGGAGCGCAAATATAATACTTCACATCAAAATGAAAAGCGAACTTGCTGCTAATTTCAAAATATATGCGGTTGGGTTACTTTGTTTATGCATTTCCACGCACCCACTCAAATTCAAACTAAAATTTACCTTAGCCATCAAAAGTATTTATGGCCAAGGCTATTCTCAAAACCCAAAAGACAGAATTAAGTGTCACCGATTTTTTGAACAGCATCAAAGATGAGGAGCGCAGAGCAGACTGTTTCACCATTGCAGAAATGATGAAAAAGATAACCAAGAATGAACCCAAAATGTGGGGTAGTGCTATTATCGGTTTTGGGAATGTTCATTTAAAGTATGAAAGCGGAAGAGAACTCGATTGGTTTTGCTGCGGATTCTCACCGCGTAAGGCAAACATCTCTCTATATATATCCTTTGATATCTCCAAATACAGCGAGATGCTTAAGAAACTGGGAAAGCATTCCACCGGCAAGGGTTGTTTATACGTCAATAAGATTTCGGATATTGATTTGAAAACTCTGGAAGAACTTATTCAAAAGTCGGTAGCGAAGAAAGGGTAATAAGTAACCCGATAATTCTCACTACCGAGTCTTACGCCTTTGCATTAGCTTCTTGTAATAAGCCAATGACCCACTTACTTGGCAGTATAAAGTCAAACTCAAGCCTATCTTGAGGTGCAATGAATAATTGGATTCTTCTACCAACCTGATTGAAAAAGATTGAAAGCAATTTCTTTGAAAAATTACTTTCGCGCTACTAAAAAACGATAGCATGAGTTTAAAAACAGTAGAGCACTACAACTTTGCCGGAAAGCGCGCCTTAGTTCGCGTTGACTTCAATATTCCTCTCGATAAGCAATACAATATAACAGATGATAGCCGTATTCGAGGAGCCGTTCCTACCATTCAAAAGATTTTGAAAGATGGAGGAAGCGTGGTATTGATGAGCCACTTAGGCAGACCTTTAAAGAAACTAAAAGAAGACGGCTCGGTTGATTTTGCAAAGCATACCTTGAAACATGCCGTAAAGAGAACTTCGGAACTGCTAGGTGTGGAGGTGAAATTTGTGAGTGATTGTATAAGTGATGAAGCCTTTGCTGCCTCGTCAGCCTTGAAAGCAGGAGAAGTTTTGTTGCTTGAAAACTTACGCTTTCATAAAGAAGAAGAAAAGGGCGATGCTGCTTTTGCTGAAAAACTTTCGAAACATGGAGACGCCTATGTGAATGACGCTTTCGGAACAGCCCATCGTGCCCATGCTTCTACCACCATAGTTGCCAACTACTTTTCGGAACAGAATAAAATGTTCGGCTATCTGATGGCGAATGAGGTAGCCAGTGCCGAGAAGGTATTGAAGAGCGGAGATAAACCGTTCACTGCTATTTTAGGTGGTGCTAAGGTGAGTGATAAAATTCTGATTATCGAGAACCTCTTGGATAAAGCCAACAACATCCTGATTGGTGGAGGTATGGCTTATACTTTCTTTAAAGCGATGGGGGGTAAAATAGGAAACAGTTTAGTGGAAGAAGATAAACTGGAACTGGCGCTGCAATTGATTGAAAAAGCACAGGAAAAGAATGTAACTCTTTTGTTGCCTATTGACAGCGTGATTGCCGATAAATTTGACGCGGCTGCCAACACTTCAACCGCACATAGCAACGAAATTCCTGACGGCTGGATGGGTCTGGATATTTCCACCAATGCCGTTTACGACTTTACCCAAGTTATTCTTTCTTCTAAAATAATTTTGTGGAACGGACCAATGGGCGTGTTTGAAATGGAGAAATTTCAGCAGGGCACAAAGGCTATTGCCGAAGCGGTGGCCTTAGCTACTTCAAAGGGCGCTTTCAGTTTAGTTGGTGGTGGCGATAGCGTTGCCGCAGTACACAAATTTAACCTGGCCGATAAAGTGAGCTATGTATCAACCGGTGGTGGCGCTATGCTCGAATATTTCGAAGGTAAAGAACTTCCGGGAATAAAAGTGATAACCGGCTAAACCAGTCTTCTGTGATAATTGATTTGCCCCAGGTGATAATTCAAATGAGCAAACAGATGAAGAAGCATTTCTTCATTGCTTACCCTTTTGTCGTGTTTCAGAAGCGGAAACTCTTTCTCAAAATCTTCTTCTTTCATTTTGCTGAAAGTGGCCTTTACCACTTCAATTGTTTTGTCGATTTCAGACAAAAGAGTTTCGCGCGGAATATTCTTCGATGCAAATTCACTTTCACGATGGCGAACGTAGCCAGTGTTGCCCAAGGTGGCTCCGATAAAATGATGGAGGTTGCCTATTAAATGCAGGCAAAGATTTCCTGCCGAATTGCTGATTTCGCCACGAACTATCCAAAGCTCACTTTCGTTTTTATAAAGACTAATTTCTTCTTTAAGTTGAAGGAGATTACGTTCGTAAATTTCGGACAGAGATTTGGTAAGCATGAGTGCTGTCTTTTGATTAAGGAGACCAAAAGTAGAAATCAATTTTGCTCAAACCAATTGGTGATGCACTTAGCCCATAATTGCTACCATGCCACCCAGCAACAACAATCCTCCCAAACCGGTAGTGCCATAAAGTGCCACACTAAAATTGACTTCATGTTGCAAAAGGAACATCGTAATCAGAAAGCCGAAGACACATAGGAAGGAGCCAATTACAACCATAACAATGCCGAGCCTTCTTCGTTTTTCATGCTTTTCCTTCTCAGGATTTTCAATGTCTTTAACTGATTCAGTAACTTCCGAATTGATGGCTGAAGTGTCCATAATCTTTTATTTTGTTTGCTAAAGAAAAGATATTTCTCCCAATTCACAAAATACAGTTTCATCTACTCTTTTATCTTCGCCTCCTCAAATAAAAAACAAACCCTATGTCGCAGATTGCCACCATCGAAAAAAGAGATAACGGAGTAGCCATTGTTTGGCTCGACCAGCAGAACGAAAAGATTAACAAAGTATCGCTGGACTTTGTAGAAGGCATTGACAAAATATTTCAAGACTTGGAGAATGATAACTCGGTGAAAGCTGCGGTTATCATCAGCAAAAAGAAGGACTGGATTGCCGGTGCCGACATTGATATGTTTGGCAAGGTGAAACAGAAAGGCGACTTCATTCAGTTCACGCGCAACGGCCATGTTTCCTTGAATAAATTGGAGAAAGGCAAGAAGCCGGTAGTGGCTGCTATCAACGGTGCCTGCCTGGGTGCAGGAACTGAGATTGCTTTGGCCTGCCACGGTAGAATTGTATCGGATGACAAGAGCACCCACTTCGCATTGCCCGAAGTGATGCTCGGCCTGTTGCCGGGTGGTGGTGGAACCCAACGTTTGCCTCGATTGATTGGTATTCAGAAAGCATTGGACATGATGCTGACAGGCAAAAAGATTTACGGCAGCAAGGCCAAAAAGATTGGTCTGGCCGATAAGATTACAACCAAAGAAGGTTTACTTAATGCCGCTATTGATTTCGCCTTACAACTAAGCAAAGCACCATTGGTACGCGAAGATAAACGCGAGTTGTTAGAGAAAGTTTTGGAGAGCAATTCGTTCACGCGCGGCATTGTTTACAAGAAGGCGAAGGAGATGGTGATGAAACAATCACTCGGCAATTATCCTGCACCATTGCGCATTCTGGAATGTGTGGAGATAGGTATGGAACAAGGCATGGAAAAGGGATTGGATGCCGAAGCGGTGAAGTTTGAAGAACTGATATTGACAGACGTTAGCCGCCAGTTGATTCGCATTTTCTTCAACATGACCGAGAAGAAGAAGAACCCCTACCCGGCCGATAAAATTAAATCAACCGACAACATAGCCATGGTAGGTGCGGGCTTTATGGGTGCGGGCATTGCTCAGGTCAGCGCGGTGGACGGCATCAATGTATTGCTGAAAGACATTAAGGAAGAAACCATTCAACAGGCGAAGCAGACTATCTGGAGCGACTTGGCGAAGAAGATTAAGCGCAAGACGATGAGCCAGCCCGAAGCCGAGCAAATCATTAACCGCGTTCAATCGAAGTTGGACTACAGTGGTTTTGATAAGGTGAGCATCATCGTGGAAGCGGTGTTCGAAGAAATAAAACTGAAGCAGCGCATAGTGGCCGATTGCGAAGCCGCTACCGGACCCGATACTATTTTCGCGAGCAACACTTCGGCCTTGCCTATTGCCCATGTGGCAGAGAAGGCAGCCAGACCCGAGAACGTAATTGGTATGCACTACTTCTCTCCGGTGCCCAAGATGCCTTTGCTCGAAATTATTAAAACACCGAAGACTGCCGACTGGGTGACTGCCACTTGTTTCGAACTGGGTATTCGTCAGGGCAAAACCTGCATAGTCGTAAATGACGGACCGGGCTTTTATACCACGCGTATTCTGGCGCCTTATATGAACGAGTGTTTCTTGTTGATAGAAGAAGGTTGCGAGGCCGGCTTTATTGACAAGGCGATGAAGAAATGGGGATTCCCTGTGGGGCCTGTGACTTTGCAGGATGAGGTGGGTATAGATGTAGGCGCCCACATTATGAAAGGCGAACTGGCCGAGATGGCCAAGTTGCGCGAAGGCGCGCGCACCAGCGATGCTATCCTCAAAATGTTTAACGATGGCTACCATGGCAAGAAGAACAAACGCGGCCTTTATAAATATGACGAGAAGGGCAAGAAGCAGGGCATTAACGAAGAAGTTTACAAATACTTCGGCAACCCTAAGCGCAAGGAGTTTACCACCGAAACCATCCAGAACCGCATGGGCATGATGATGCTGAACGAATGTCTGCACTGCCTCGAAGAAAAGATTTTAGAAAGCCCGACTGATGGCGATGTAGGTGCAATCTTCGGCCTCGGCTTCCCTCCGTTTACCGGTGGGCCTTTCCGCTATATCGACCAACAAGGTGCCGACAAAGTAGTAGCCCTGATGGAAGACCTCAGTGCCAAGTATGGCGCGCGCTTTAAGCCTGCGCAGATTTTGAAGGATTATGCGAAGGAAGGGAAGAAGTTTCATAACAACTGAAGAAGGAATATTGAATGATGAACATCGAATGTCGAAGTAAGGCAGTTCGAAATTCATTATTCGATGTTCGGTATTCGATATTAAATTCGTGTTGATGCTAACTCTAAGGATGGGAGATTATGAAGCCAGTTAATATCCTGCTCATTCTCGTTATTGTATTTGCATTGACCTCCTTTACTTCTAAGCCAGTTAAAGACGGGTATTATCAGCCTGAAAAATTTGTAGGTAAAGTGAAATCAGTGGTTCGAAAAGACTACGTGAATTGGGGTAAATCTGATGGGATTTTAGATAATCCGCTTAAATGGTCAAGCACCATAAAATCAACCTTTGATGAAGCAGGTTTTGAAAGGGAGATTTTTGGTTTCAACAAAACAGGAAGACTTATTTATTCTGACACAATTAAGTATGACGACAAAGGACATAGGTTAGATAGGTTATTTCACAATAATAACGGCACTCTCTTCAGCAGAATAAAATATAAATACGATAGCTTAGGACAAAAGATTGACGAGGTTAAATACAAGAAAGGATATTTTCTACAAGAAAGGATATCTTACAAGTATGATGAACTTGGCAACTGCACTGAATGGAACCATTATGATTCCAATGAAGTTTTTAAATTTAGACAAGTATTTACCTATGATAGTTTCAATAACAATATCCGGATGGAGTGGTTATGGCCTCATCAAAGTGATCCAAGTGTAAAACATGTTTATCGTTACAATGACAAAGGACAGGAGGTTGAATCAAAGTTTTATAGGCAAAGTGATAGTTTAATCAATAACACCATTTTGACTTACGACAAGCGCGGTAATCTTTTAAAGACTAAATCTATTTATACCAAAGACAAACATTTAGAAAATCAAATTAATTCCTACGTATATAAATATGATAAAGCCGGCAACTGGGTAAGGCGGGCTATAAAATCTAAGGGGAAAATAGGATAC
The DNA here is from genome assembly GCA_947478005.1 of Bacteroidota bacterium. GTDB lineage: Bacteria > Bacteroidota > Bacteroidia > Chitinophagales > LD1 > Bog-950. Next base: position 14,154 of record CANJVG010000070.1, on the reverse strand, counting down.
CTCACGATTAGAACGATAGAATATTATTAAGCCTCGCCTACCCAGGCGCTCCCTCTCGGGACCCTGCGTTAAATAAGAAGAACATGCATGCAAGACTATTACTCCTCTCGATTTTATATCTCACTTTTCCTTGTTTAATATCTGCCCAAGGAAATTTTGAGATAGATTCAACCATAAAGCTATGTCGTTTTAAAAATGATAAAGAGTATGCAGGGTTTTATGGAAAACGTCCGCATTTCTACCTTAATGATTCAGAAAAGAAATTCCTTAACTGCAAACAGATAAGCTTTGCGGGTGTTGACTTTAGCTGTATGATGCTGATAAATCCGACTGAGGTTTCGAAAGGGGAATATATTCTAAACAAGCACATGCCGCTTCTTTCAGGCAGAGTAAATGGAATGGAAGTATATTCAGCAATTGACTTAGGCAACAAAAAGGTTTTGCATGCAGCAAAAATATCAGTGGATAGCTATAAGAGCCTTGAGAACTATCCTTGGATTACGGTACGTGATTACGTCTTAGATGCAAGAACTATCCCTGCCATCATAAAGTCACGAAAATTGGAAGATAAGGAGGGTTTAGGATTGCTCTTTATAGTTGAAAAGTTCTCTAAACAGGATAAAACAATTTCAGGGTACTGGGTGGTATTTGATTTTAATGATCGAAAAACTCTTTTGATAGATTATATCAAATTCAATTCAGTGGGTGCTGGTTCCAGTAACTATGGTTGGGTTAGTTATTGGGAAACAGCATTGTTAGAATCGGGTATTTATATGCCCATAAGTTTTCAGCGATATTTAGAGTTGGCCAGAAAAGGTGATGTGGAATTGATTTGTGACTAATGATCTGATGCAGGTTTTCCATTAGTCCACGTATGCTCTCTCACTCGCAACCCTGCACAATAAAACATCCCGCACTTATGCGCAGAAATCCTATCGAAGATAAGTTCTCATCCAGCGGTTTACTTCACTCGTAATTTCCTGCATGTTTACATTCTTAGGCCCGAAAATATTATGCCCCACATTGCCAAAATACAGGGTATCGGTGGGTATTTTATGGGCCATCAGCGTATCCTGCAATCGAAAGGCCTGCACAGCCGGCACCAGGTCATCCTTTTCTCCGTTAATAAAAAGACAGGGCACAGCCGGAGCGTGATACATCGGGCTGGCATCCTTATATACCTGCGGATTTTCGTTCTGCGAAGCACCCAGAAAACGTTTTAAAACAAAGCCTATTTCATAATGCCCCAAAAACTGTTTCAAAAGCGTATCGCCAAGGTCGGCAGGTCCGGCCAAACTGACTACGGCCTTTACCTGATGGCTGCTGTCATAAGCCCCGGCATACAACAGCGCCAGATGTCCGCCCGCACTCACCCCCACCAAACCTAGTTTACCCTGCGCAGTTTTCCATTGCCCGCTCTTGCTATCTATATAATCAGTTGCCAGCCGAACGTCCTCCATCTGTTTATGAAAATCGCCACACGCATAGCGGTAATTCATCGAAGATACGGCAAAGCCCTGTTGCAATAAACCGTTCACTATCGCGGCCGGCCAATTCGATTTGTCGCCAATTACCCAGGCTCCCCCGTGTATCAGCAATATCATCTGTGTATTGGTGTCGTGGTTCAGGGGCAAATACACATCCATTCTGTTTCGGGCATCGGGACCATACACTTCGTTGATATGGGAATCCGTTTTCTGAATATCTTTCGAATGATTGCATTGGCCCACCAAAAGAAGGCAGGACATCACGGCAAGAAGAATTAGTTTCATGAGCTGTGAAATTAAAAACTATCAGCTTTGGTTTCCTCGTATCTGCCTCCAAACCTTCAAACAGCCTCCGCTAAACTTAGCTCAGCCATTTAAATTTAACAGACATCTTCTGCCAACATCGGCAGCACCCAAAAATCGAAAAAAATAGCACCTGCCAACATCGGCAACACCAAAAAAACTAAAAAAATAGCCTCTGCCGAGTTCGGCAACGGGTAAAAAAGTAAAAAAAACCCTACTGCCGAGTTCGGCAGGAGATATAAAACTGAAAATGTAAGCGATGCCGATATTAGCAGAGCCCTTAAAACTAAAAATACAGGTGCTATTAAAGATACAATCTATCCTTTCATCCCATTTCTTTAACCCTTCTAAAATTATCTGTTAAAATTGATGCAGTTTTATATCAATTTTTTTGCAAGAAGAATGGCTGATAAACAATAAAAAAGGCACAAAAATCATACTTTAACAGTAAGATTCTAAATTTACAAAGCAAAATCACCCCTAAATGCGGGCATCAAAGCCAAAAGACATCATAAAAACTTTAGTAGTCCTGCTTGTAATAGTCCCTTTTCCGTCCTGCAAAGTCGATACACCCTATTTCCCGGCCCCCGACCCGTACAAGCCAGTAAGAGAACAGAAACATTAGTCGTTTAAATACACGCTAACAGCGAGTTTGGCCCATGTCCCCTGCCATTCAAGTTTTGCTACCACGGCATGAAAGTTTTTGCCGGCATCCATTAAGCGGGAAATTACCTCATTATTTTCGCGGGGAATGTATCCCACCAGATAGTCGTTCAACAAAACTTTAATGGCAAGTTCGTCATACTTATTTTCAACTTCACGTTGCAGGATGAGTCTTGTATTCGGCAATAGTTCACTGTCCACTTTATGAATACTGCGGAATGAAGTTCCTGCAACTACACACTGCAAGACAAGGATTTCGCGTCTAAAAAGGTCAACTCCAACCAGACCGTTATCGCCCAAAAACGTAGATAAAACGGAGGTTGTCAAAGTAGTTGGTAAATTATTCATAGCTCGAGTGTTTGAAGGATGAGTGCAATTGATTTTTCGTATTGAATTTTCCGTTTTTCTACCGTCTGGGTCTCCGTTTTTAGGGCAGCTCGCTGTATTTCTACCCAGGCATCATCATTCATTTCTTTTTCTAAGGTGAAAGGAAACATCATTCGTATAGCATGCATTTCGGCTAGCAAACGGTTAATACCGTCCTTCATCATACTGATTTGAGACATAAGCGCATTTTCATCCGAAAAATGCTGGTTCTTATTTCTTACCTCCCACACAAGAAGACGGAGTGCGCGCAAACTTTCCAGGTTGCATGTTTCATAAGCTAGTAATACTGCATTCCAAAGATTCTTTGCACCTTCTGATAAGTCCGTATTAATATCTGGATGAAGTTCTTTCGCCATTTCCCTAAAGATTTTGCGAAGCTCCGCGCTGCGTTCGGGAGATTCAAGGTTGCTCAATAGATTTTTAGCCTGATTCAGTTTTTCAACCGCTTGTTCAATTTTTTCAGTTTGCTCCTGCATTTCTAACTCCACCATCATGTCTATAAAAGGCAGACTAATCTCCTCGTTCCGGTTTATAGCCTTCTGTATCATTTCAAGTTTGCGCTTGGCTGCATACATCTTAGCTTTTTGTAGCAGTAGTTCGATTTGCAAATCCCCAACTCGCAGGAAGTAGAGCGATTCTAGCTGGGGCTTTGCCCAATCCATTAGAACATGGCGATTGTTGCATTGATTGGCATATTCCGCTTTTAATAAATCAAGTTCCCGGAGCATTCGTTCGTGTTCCGGATGCATGGCTAAAGGTGCGTTAGGTCTCATCTATTTTTAATTTAGGATACAAGGATACCCTGGCAGAGCGCAACCTATTTGCGCAGGTAAAAAAAATTTAGGAAAGAATTGAATTGGTCGGTGCTAATAGAAATCATACTTTCGGTGGATATTCCATTGCTCCTGATTTCTATTTTTCTTTTTGCTACACCCCTCTTAGAATCTGCGTCATCAGCCGATTCATTAAGGGTCGCGACAGACACCTCATCGGTGGCCGCTTTAAAGAAAGCCATAAAACAACCAGACCTGGAGATTCATAAAGATAACTACGGGTCAGAGGTACTAGACTATTCGCGAAACCCAAAGGGAAGGTATATTCTATACCAGCGCATTTTGATGTATTGAGATCTATTTTATCCTTAATAGTTCAACTTTTTTAGGCTTGTAGTCCTTAACAAAGCCATACTTCTCGCCCATATCCCAAAAACTATAGGCGCTGCAAAGTGGATAGACAAAATCAGTGGCTACATCTACCGTGGTAGACTTGAATTTACCGCAGTTCAGTTTGCCATCGGGGTCGGTAATGTATATTTTCCAACCCTTATAATCCTTCACGCGCGGGCAAACGAGCACATAATTATCCTGCGCAAACCAAAAATGCGTTCGCCAGGGCCTCCAGGGATGCTTGCTGTCAATAATTCCTGAATTGGTGGTCGTATCGCTGTTCAGCCAAAAGAAAGACGTATCGGTTTGCCAATCCTTTCCATTGTAGGAGCCGGCCATGATGGTGTTGCCTGCCGCGTTTTGTAGAATAATTTTAAGGCCGGGAATAGTAGCATTGCTGCTATCGCATCGAATATCAAGCACCATCACCATCTCATGGTCATAAGGGCAATGCTGTGAACATGCCAAAAGGGGCAGTAAAAAGAGTAGAAGGAGGGTGCTCTTCATGTTTGGGACGTGAATATAGTATTTATGCTATTGTGGACAAACCACCACCACAAACGAATAAGGAAACCGAAAATATTTTTGCGCATATCAGCCAAACATTTACTTTCGGGCTTAGATGGCAACTGTATTAGATAACTGGAATCCACCAAAAACCGCTAAGCCCGAGTATTATGACACGGTAAAGTATGTGTACAAACACATAGAGTTTCATATTTCGGAAGATGAAGCTTACACCATTCTCAATGCATTTATTGATAAGTGGGATGTTTCGGCAGGCCAAACGATTAACGAAGAAGAATTGGTGACCCATGTGGTCAACCGGCTTCGCGATAACTACGAAGTTATTTTGCCCAAGAAACAGATTAAGCGTGTGGTAGAACTTATTCTGGGTTATCTGTTCGAAACCGGCCATTTCTTTCAACAGGAAACCAAACAGGCTGGTGAGTAAATTTCAGTCCTGGTTGTATGCCTTTAGGCTGCGCACCCTTCCTTTAGCTTTCTCATCCATTATAACGGGCAGCGCCATCGCCTTTGCCGACAATCGCGATTCGTTCAGTTGGCCGGTGTTTATACTCCTACTACTTACCACCCTCTCGCTTCAAATTCTTTCGAACCTTGCCAACGATTATGGCGATAGCGAAAAGGGAACCGATAATGCTGAACGTATTGGACCCGTAAGAGCAGTGCAGGCGGGCATGCTTTCTTTTGCTGAAATTAAAACAGGAATTATAGTGGCAGTTATTGCCTGTCTTGTTTTTGGCAGTGCTTTAGTGAAAGAGGCTACCAGAGGATTAGACCTGGGTTACGGTATTTTCTTTTTCATTCTCGGTCTTAGCGCTATTGCCGCTGCTATAAAATATACCGTTGGTAAAAATGCTTATGGCTATCAGGGACTGGGCGATTTATTTGTGCTGTTGTTCTTTGGTATAGTGGGTGTCTGTGGAAGCTATTACTTGCTGGCGCATCAGTTGCATTACTCTGTTTTGTTGCCGGCTGTCAGCATCGGTGCTTTTGCATCAGGGGTTTTAAACCTCAACAATCTCCGCGACCGGGAAAGTGATGCAAAGGCAGGAAAAAATTCGTTGGTAGTGAAGATAGGAGAGGTGCGCGCAAAGCAGTATCACACTTCTTTAATCGGCTTAGGTTTTATCACAGCATTAGTTTTCGTGTTTCTGAATTTTACTTCCACCATGCAGTTCCTTTTCATCATCACGCTGCCGCTTTTCAGAAAACATCTTACAGCAGTCTGGCGAATTGAAGACCCGATTGAGTTTGACCCCTTGCTCAAACAACTGGCCATAGGAACCTTTATTTTCTCGGTTCTGTTTGCTGTAGGAATAATTGTAGGTAGTGTTGCCTGATTAGTCTTTCTTCTTCAACAGCTCATCCAAAAGGGCTATCTGTTTCTTCTGAATTTCGAACAGATTTTTTTGTTCAATATTGATTTCCTTGAAGAAAACTAGTAGTGCCAATCTTTCTCGGCATTGGTCATGTTATCTCAACTTATAAATCGGTATTTGAAAAGCTAAGTGGCAAAATGTCTCTCACTGAATTAACTGCATACACTTCTCCTTCCTCACCCATCAGTATGATTTCAATATTGGTATTAAACCGTGTTTCATATTCTAATAATCGCTGTCGGCAAACACCGCAAGGCGCCACCGGGTGAGTAACCACATGAGTACCGCTTTTAATGGTAATTGCTATTTTCTTCATAGCCACATCGGGATATAAAGCCGAGCAGGCACTCAAAGCCGTGCCTTCGGCACAAATACCCACCGGGAAAGCCGCATTTTCCTGGTTGGTGCCTGTTATTATTTTTCCGTTTTCAAGAAGAACTGCAGCGGCTACTCTGAATTTTGAATAGGGTGCATAAGCATCTTTAATAGCATTTTTCGCTGTATCCAACAGAATACCATCTTCCTTAGAAAGTTCATTTTTGTTGGCAAATACACGGAGCGTAAATTTCAGTTCGCGTTCAATCATACTTCATTGATTTGATTCTTGGACCACGAATATAGGCCTTCTGCATTAGCTGGAAGGATGTTTTGTTTAATAAGATATGCTTAGAAACCTTTCCTTTAGCTTCTCTACTACTACTTTATCAATGGGTAAGCTTATCTCGTTTTCTTCATCCAGCTTAAAAACACTCACCCATCTAAATGATTCGGCCTCTTTCCCTTTTACATATTCAAAATCGAATTTCTTCTTCGAAGTCTTTATGCTGCTCCAATCTTTTGATTCAACCAGATAATAGATACTGATGATTTGGCTATCGGCTGCCAGGTCGAAAAAGGATGGAACAAAGAAATCGGTGGTGTAGAAATGCTCTTTTACCTCAACTTCAATGCCTGTTTCTTCTATAAACTCTCGTTTCAAACCATCTAAGGTTCCTTCTCCTAATTCCAATCCACCACCGGGAAATTTGGTGGCCATGATACCGTTTTGAAATGCTTCATCAGCCACGAGAATTTCGTTCCGGTCATTTGTCAGTATTCCATAAACGCGGACATTAAATCTTTTGAGGTTTTCCATAAGCGTAAAAATAATCGTGTTCGTCTGAAAGTGAATTTTCTATGTTCGCGGCATGAAGATTGGCATTTTAAAAGAAACAAAGACGCCTCAGGATAATCGTGTTCCGCTCACGCCTTCGCAGTGTGCTATACTGAAAGAAGAAAATCCGGAGATGGAAATTTATGTGCAGAGTTGTACCTATCGCTGTTATACCGATGACGAATACCGCTATCAGGGAATTGAAGTTAAGGAAGACTTGAGTGATTGTAATATTTTATTAGGCGTAAAAGAAATTCCGGTTCAGTTTTTATTTCCGAACAAAACATATATCATCTTTTCGCATGTTATCAAAAAGCAACCCCACAATCGAAAGTTATTGCAAGCGGTTCTCGAAAAGAATATTCGCTTAATTGACTGGGAAACATTGACAGATGAGAAAGGTAAACGATTGATTGCTTTTGGCAGATGGGCCGGAATAGTGGGTGCTTATCATGCTATTCGGATGATTGGTTTGAAAAACAATTCCTTTACGATTAAGCCAATGAGCGCCTGCCATAATTTTAAAGAGGCGCAAGAAGAATTTGCTAAAGTTAAGCTTTCAAAGCTAAAGATAGTTTTAACCGGCACAGGCCGTGTTTCGAACGGTGCGGCTTTCCTACTCAATCTGCTACACATAAAAAGAGTTGCGCCTTACAACTTTTGTTATAACGAGTTTGATGAGATGGTGTATACCCAGCTTTCGAGTGGAGATATGTATCACAAAGAAGGGGCTGAAAAGTTTGATCGTGATGATTTTCATAAACACCCGGAACAATACAAATCGAACTTCTACCCGTTTACCAAAACAGCGGATATTTTGATAAACGGGGTATATTGGGATAAGCGGATACCTGTTTTCTTTTCGAAGGAGGAGATGAGCGCAAAGGATTTCAGCATCAAACAAATCGCTGACATTACCTGCGATGTAGCCCCTTCTTCCGTCCCATCCACGCTTCGAACTTCCACCATCGAAAAACCTTATTATGGTTATGATGTACACCGTGAAATGGAGGGTGAACCTTTTCAATCAGCAGTTGTTGACGTAATGGCTATTGACAATCTCCCCAATGAATTACCCCGCGATGCTTCAGAGGATTTTGGAAACATGTTAATGAGTCGCATTTTGCCGGAACTTAAAAAACAAGACAGCAAAATCATACATCATGCGACCATTGCGGTGGACGGGAAGTTGAATGAGCCTTATTTGTACCTAACTGATTATGCCGCTGGTTCTGTTTAAAAATAAACTTGCATTTCTCCTCTCACACAATACTTTTGCCGCGCTTTAAAAACTATTCCATGCAAAATTCAGTTCTTATTACATCCTCCATTGGTAAAAAACTAATCATGGGGCTTACGGGGCTTTTCCTCGTTTTCTTTTTAGTTGTTCATGCATCCATCAACGGTTGTATTTGGTTCAATGATGAGGGTAAAACCTTCCTCTACTATGCCCACTTTATGGGTACCAACTTTTTAGTTCACATTGCCGAGGTAGGTTTGTTTGGAGGTTTAATCCTTCACATGGTTGATGGACTTTTGCTTTGGAAACAAAACCGTGATGCACGTCCGGTTAAATATGCTTACAGCAATCCTTCGGCAAACAGTAAATGGTATAGCCGCAGCATGGGTCTTTTGGGAACCTTAATTCTTTTCTTTCTTATTGTTCACCTTCGTAACTTTTGGGGACCTAATCGTCTAAACCAAATAACCACCGGTGAAGAGCTTAATTTATTTCAATTGATGCAGGAAGATTTCAGTAATCTATGGATGGTTGTATTTTATGTAGCTGCTTGTTTCTCGTTGTTTTGGCATTTGCTGCACGGTTTTAAAAGCGCTTTCCAGAGCTTAGGATTGAACAACGTAAAATACAATAAAGCGATTGAAATTGCCGGAACAGCTTTTGCGATTATTGTGCCGCTTGTGTTTGCGTTGATGCCTATCAGTTTCTACTTCAACTTAGTTCATTAATCTTTCAATATTCAAGATATGTCAGAATTAAATTCAAAAATACCAACCGGTCCGCTGGCCGAAAAGTGGGACAACTACAAAGAACACGCAAAGCTGGTGAACCCGGCTAATAAGCGAAAATTAGAGGTAATTGTAGTAGGAACCGGTCTCGCGGGTGCCAGTGCTGCTGCTTCATTGGCCGAACTGGGTTACTCGGTAAAAGCTTTTTGCTTTCAGGATTCGCCAAGAAGGGCCCATTCCATTGCTGCACAGGGTGGAATTAATGCTGCAAAGAATTATAAGAACGATGGAGACTCTGTTTTTCGTTTGTTTTATGACACCATTAAGGGAGGCGATTTCCGTGCGCGCGAAGCAAACGTTTATCGTTTAGCGGATGTTTCCAGAAATATTATTGACCAATGTGTGGCTCAAGGCGTTCCTTTTGCGCGCGAATATGGGGGCTTGTTGGATAACCGTTCGTTTGGTGGTTCACAGGTTTCAAGAACTTTTTATGCTCGTGGTCAAACTGGTCAGCAGTTATTGTTAGGTGCTTATGGTGCGTTGGAAAGACAAATTGGTTTAGGAAACGTAAAGATGTATGCGCGTCATGAAATGGCTGATGTAGTTACCATTGATGGTAAGGCTCGTGGTATTGTAGCCAGAAACCTGATAACCGGTGAATTGGAAAGATACTTTGGTCATGCAGTTATCTTAGCCACTGGTGGATACGGAAACGTATTCTTTCTATCAACCAGTGCCATGGGAAGTAATGTAACTGCAGCCTGGAAAGCTCACAAAAAGGGAGCCTACTTTGGCAACCCATGTTATACTCAAATTCACCCTACCTGCATTCCGGTTACCGGGGATTACCAATCGAAGCTGACTTTGATGAGTGAATCGTTGCGTAATGACGGACGTGTTTGGGTTCCTAAATCAAAAGAAGATGCGAAAGCAATTCGTGAGGGAAAGAAAACCGCGGCTGACATAAAAGAAGATGACCGCGATTACTATTTGGAACGCAAATATCCTTCGTTCGGAAACCTTTGTCCACGTGATATAGCTTCACGTGCGGCTAAAGAAGCTTGCGATGATGGACGTGGAATTGTTCCTTCCGGTCTTGGCGTATTCCTTGATTTTGCGGATGCAATCAAGCGATTAGGTGTTGAGGTGGTGAAGGCTCGTTATGGTGAATTGTTCCCGATGTATCAAAACATCACGAACGAAGACCCGTTGAAAACTCCTATGAAGATTTACCCAGCGGTGCATTATACCATGGGTGGACTTTGGGTGGATTATGAATTGATGACTTCTGTTCAAGGTCTTTATTGTTTAGGTGAAGCAAACTTTAGCGACCACGGGGCTAACCGTTTGGGTGCTTCTGCCTTAATGCAAGGCTTGGCCGATGGGTACTTCGTTATTCCTTATACAATCGGCAACTATCTTTCTTCAGAAATATTTACTAAAGCTATACCTACTGACCATCCTGCATTCGTGGAGGCCGAGGAAGCAGCTAGAGAAAGAGCCGAAAAATTAATTGGCACTAAGGGCAAGAAAACAGTGGATGATTTCCACAAACAATTGGGAAAGATAATGTGGGAGTACTGCGGTATGGCCCGCACAGCCGAAGGCTTAACGCACGCTCGCAAGCTTATTCAGGATTTGCGCAAAGAGTTTTGGAGTAACGTTAATATTCCGGGAACTTTAAATGAATTCAATCCTGAGTTCGATAAGGCTGGCAGAGTGGCTGACTTTATTGAGTTAGGTGAATTAATGGTTATTGATGCGTTGGACAGAAACGAAAGTTGTGGAGGCCACTTCCGTTTAGAGTATCAGGATGAAGGTGAAGCTAAACGTGATGATGAAAACTATGCATACGTTTCTGCATGGGAACACACTTCTGTGGAGGCTGACCCAATTTTGCATAAAGAGAAGTTGGTTTATGAGAATATTCAATTACAGGTTCGTTCTTACAAATAAAAATTTGATACGATGAAATTTAATTTAAAGGTATGGCGTCAAAAAAACGCTCAGGCACAAGGTAAGTTAGTAGACTATACTATCGAAAACATTATTCCAGATATGAGTTTTTTGGAAATGGTGGATGTGCTGAACGATAACCTGGTTCGAAAGGGCGAAGACCCAATTGCTTTTGACCATGATTGCCGCGAAGGTATTTGCGGTATGTGTAGCATGTATATTAGCGGGAGAGCACACGGTCCTCACCATGCGGCAACTACCTGCCAATTGTATATGCGCAGCTTTAAAGATGGTGACACTATTTATGTAGAGCCTTTTAGGGCGGGTGCTTTCCCTATCATAAAAGATTTAGTGACTGATAGAAGTGCTTTCGACCGCATAATTGCCAAGGGTGGTTTTGTATCGGTGAATACCGGACAGGCGCAGGATGCCAATAACTTACCTGTTGACAAAGCAGATGCAGAGAAAGCAATGGATGCTGCCGCTTGTATAGGTTGCGGAGCCTGTGTGGCAGCTTGCCCTAACAGTGCGGCTATGTTATTTGTGTCAGCTAAGATTTCTCAACTGGCTTTACTGCCACAAGGAGGACCGGAAAGAAACAACCGCGCCATTAATATGGTGAACCAAATGGATGAAGAAGGCTTTGGTAACTGCACCAACATTGGTGCCTGCGAAGCTGAATGTCCTAAGGAAATTAAACTCACAAATATTGCCCGTATGAATCGCGAGTATTTAGTGGCCAGTTTAATCAACGAGTAATACCTTCTCTTTGATTTTACAACAGAGAAAGGGTTTATCCCTTTCTTAAATACTTGGTCAGGATAACAATCGTTTGACCTTCTATTTTTCCTTCTATTTGTTCGAAATTATCGTGCACCAGTCTTATTGCTTTTACTACAGTGCCCAGCTTGGCATTTAATGTAGAACCTTTTACATCCAGGGTCTTCGTCAACACCACATTATCTCCATCCTGTAATATATTGCCGTTGCAATCACGGTGCAATTCCACCTCGCTGCTGTTTTCATGGTCTCCGGTAGATTTTGCCCAGGCCATAGTAGGTTCGTCAAAATACATTAAGTCAATGGCATCGGCCGCCCAACTTTCGTTTCTGAGACGATTTAACATCCGCCATGTAACTACCTGCACCGCAGGAACTGCACTCCACATACTATCGTTTAAGCAGGCCCAGTGTCTGTTGTCGAGTTCTTCTTTTTTGGTAAGTTGCAAATTACACTTTTCGCAAACCAGAATACTGTCTTCTTCCCTTTGCTCTGAATGAGGCGGCACTTCATACACTGTTAATTTGTTTTCAGATTTGCATAATTCGCACTGATTATTCCCACGCACCTTTAAAGCAGCTTCTAAACTCATGTTTTAAATTTTAGGCCGCGAATGTATAAAAATAGGTTGCTTGCAGTGGCCAGTTGCGCATTAGTTTCGAAAGGTGTTTTACTTCCGATGGAATAATTTGGATGAATGGTTAGAAAATTAAATTTGCGCCATACTTAAAAAGATCAATATGGATACAATCGACAAAACCAATGTAACGATAGAGGTGACTATAAACGCACCGGTGGAAAAAGTATGGAATTACTGGACAGCACCCGAACACATTACCCAATGGAACGGTGCTTCACCGGATTGGCACACGACAAGGGCTGAAAATTATTTAAGAGTGGGAGGGAAGTTCAGTTCCAGAATGGAAGCTAAAGACGGAACTATGGATTTCGATTTTTGGGGAATATACGATGAAGTGAAACCCAATGAAAGGATAGCCTATACCATGGGCGATGGACGAAAAGCCACGATCGTTTTCGCGGCAGAAGAAAGTTCAACCAAGGTTATAGAGACCTTTGAAACCGAAAACCAAAATCCGGTAGAATTGCAGAGAGGTGGCTGGCAGGCTATTTTAGATAGCTTCAAAAAACACACCGAGGAAAATTAAACCCTCAAATAAAACTCACCGAGCGTATGGCAGGCAGTCTTTAATGAAGATGAACATGCTCGATTTAATACACCTGCTTAACGCTTAGGTAAAAGCGGCCAATCATTTTTTTACCCTTCACTGGTTCTTATGCGAATCTGCTTACCTTTTCTAATCATTCTTTTTCTGCAATTATGTTCCTCTCCGGTTGTCGCTCAACCGGAGAACAAGGGAGCACTTTTGTATGCCAATGAATTGGCGGCCAAGGAAGACACAACGGGCTGGCGAATGGAAGGTGCGGGTGCCCTGGAATTTAAAAACGGATGGATGCAAATGCATTCTCCGAATCAAAAAGGGCACCATGTGTTTTGGTGTCCGCGTTATTTCCCGGCCAATTTTATAGCCGAATGGGAAGTGCAAAACCTGCATCCCGAAGCGGGATTGTGCATTATTTTTTTTGCTGCCAAAGGGCTGCATGGCGAAGATATCTTCTCTTCTTCGCTGCCCAAACGAAACGGTATTTTTAAGCAATACACCAACGGAGCCATCAACAATTGCCACATATCCAACTATGCCAATAGCCCCGATGAACCGGAACGCGAAACATCCAATTTGCGCAAGAACCCCGGCTTTCATAAAGTGCAGGCCGGGGAGCAAGGCATACCTGCCAATTCAACAGCCATTCATCATATCCAATTGATAAAGCAGAGGGAAGAATCAGATTATTTATAGATGGGCGAAAAGTGATAGACTGGCAGGACGATGGCCATCAATTTGGCGAGGTATTGCAAGGGGGTAAAATCGGTTTCCGGCAAATGAAATGGACGCAGTTTGCTTACCACCATTTGAAGATTTGGGAATGCCTGCCGCAGAAAGATACGCATTGACCATCGCCTTCGCTGCTTTCAGCAGCTACCCCTCTGGGTTTTCTTTATCGTGCTTGATAATTCGATATATAAAGACACTGAGGCCTATGACAAAGGCCAGCACTACTATTATTAAAGGATACAGAATAATCACTACTTACAATTTGAATGCAAAGCTAATCGGCTTTGCCATAATTCTATCTTTGCCTTGTCGTAATGGTATATTTATTGGATTAACCAGATAAGCCGCAAAGCCCCGCTATATCTACGTATGTCAAAGGAGGTGATGAAACAAATCTGTGTATTAAGTTACCTAAAATGTTCTTTCGGATGTTTTTCCCTCTTCGATTAAACCGATAGAAGAATTCATCTA
>CANJVG010000069.1 GCA_947478005.1 Bacteroidota bacterium | reverse complement strand
TGCCAGGTAACGATAACACGATTCATCATCCGGATATTTCTCAAAGAACGACTGAATACTGATTTGCTTTTTCATAACCATTTTTCAGCAAACTTACTTCGCCACTACGCACTGTATTTGCGTTGCGGACTAAATGGTTAATCCAATATTTATTATTACCAGGGTTAACAGGAAAGTCCAACTGTTTTTGTTGGCGGTATTTCACGCGCTAGCATTATAATACTATAGAATGCATCTATAATTGATGATAATTGTTGCCCTCGTATCTATCGAGGCTGTTTGTATTTTAATCGAAAAAGTAGTAGCCTACTTTAACACATTCCTGGCAATCAACTCTTTCATGATTTCATTGGTGCCGGCATATATACGCTGGACACGGGCATCGGCCCAGGCGCGCGCTACCTGATACTCCCAAATGTAGCCATAGCCGCCATGCAATTGCAGACATTCATCGGCTGCTTTGCCCTGCAAATCGGTGAGCCAGTATTTGGCCATAGAGGCAGTAGCCTGGTCTAACTTCTTATCGCAGTGCAATTCTACACAGCGGTCAATAAAGGTTCGGCCTATGGTTACTTTAGTAGCTACCTCGGCTAATTTAAAACGAGTGTTTTGCAATTCGGCAATAGGTTTGCCAAAGGCTATTCTTTCCTTGGTGTATTGCACCGTTTTTTCCAGTACGCCTTCTGCCGCAGCAATAGCTGACAAGGCCACTACCAATCTTTCCTGCGAAAGTTCGGTCATCATATATTTGAATCCTTCGCCTTCTTTACCCAATAGATTTTCCTTCGGCACTTCCACATTTTCGAAAAATAATTCGCAGGTATCCTGTGCATGTAAGCCCACTTTTTCAAATGGTTTGCCCTTTGTAAATCCCTTCATACTGCTGTCCATTACCACCAGCGAAGTACCTTTGGCTCCTTTGCTCGGGTCAGTCTTTACAGCCACCACACACACATCGCTTAAATAACCATTCGTGATAAAGGTTTTAGAACCATTCACCAGATAGTGATCGCCTTTATCAATGGCAGAGGTTCTTATGTTTTGCAAATCGCTGCCTGCTCCCGGCTCGGTCATAGCAATAGCCGCTATCCATTCACCCGAAACTAATTTAGGTAAGTATTTCTTCTTGGTGGCTTCGTTGCCATAGTGGGCAATATACGGAGTTACAATATCAGAATGTAAAGGATAACCTACTGCAGGACCTGCGCAACCCGTGCGCGCCAGCTCTTCGGTAATGATGGCGTTGTAACGAAAATCTTTGATACCGAGGCCACCATATTCTTCATCTACCTGCATACAAAGGAAACCTGCTTCACCAAACTTCAACCAGCTTTCGCGCGAAACCATTTGTGCTTTTTCCCATTTCGGATTGTTAGGAGTAATTTCTTTAGCTACAAAATCGCGAACGCTTTGAGCAAACATTTTTTGCTCATCGTTGTATATGTTTCTTTCCATGCTTTTAAATTTTTGAGGTGCAAGTATAAACTGTTTTGGAAACAGCCTGCTGCTGATTTTACTCCACTACCAATTTCCCGGCTTTTAGTTTTATCCCGTCCGATGAAAGCAGATAATGATAGATTCCTTTTGCGAGCTTATTGTTGGTGTAGGTGTAATTTGTTTTGCCTCCCGTAATATTCATCTCATCCACAGCCGAGCCCAACTGATTGTAAATGTTAATCACCGCTTTGTCGAAGTTGCAGTTGCTGATATAGAAAGTGGTTTGATTGCTAAACGGATTGGGAACTACTTTTACTTTCAATTTATCACTACCAAGGCTAGTAATGCCTGTGTAAACACAACTACCATCGCTTATAGTAGCTGAAGGATTGTAGTTATCAGCCGTGGAATCCATACAACCATACACGCGAAGAATACAACCACCGGTGTCAATGTTGGCTAAATAATTATAGTTCATGCATGCAGTATCTTTTGCTCCGTAAATGATTCCTGCATAAGTCAATGCCCTGAATCCATTCACCTTACCATTGCCATATTCTGGATTGGCCACAGCACGGGTAAACGAATCCTTTTTTGCTGTCCAGATAAGCAATTGCTTTATTTCATTGTAAGTAGCCGTTGGTCGTTTCTCTAAGTACAAAGCAGCAATACCAGCCACTACCGGAGAAGACATAGAAGTTCCTCCATTGCGGATATGTTGTTTGGTCACAGAAACTTTCTTACGGTTTTGGGCATTAGTGGCTAAGGAGATAAAGAGCGAGTCACCAGTGCAGATGGTGGTGCTTCCCGAAGCCATAACATCCGGTTTCAACCGTTCATCGCGCGTGGGACCGAAGCTTGAGGTTGCAAAACGCTTTCCTACAATTTCGTTGAATGGTGGAATGGTCATGTCGCGATAAACAGAATCGCGGTCGAAATAGCCTGCACGGTTGGAGTAGTTGCCCACAGTAATCACTTTGTCGCTGCACTGCCAGGAAGAAACCATGGTCTTCAAGCTATCGGGATGGCGATAACCTGGATATTGAATATAGACTTGTGGATTAGCTGTGTCACCTGTTTGAATGTAGGAAACCATATCGGCACTGCCAATTAAAGAACTGCTGCTCCACAAATCGAACTTGCCCGCACCCGATGTTTGCAGACGCCAAAAATTGGAAACATCAATTGGATGAATCAGAAACTCCACATGGTATCGCCCTTCATCAAGCGTAGCCTGCATACTTACCTGGCCGAGAATATTGTTGACGTTAAATAGATTTAGGTTTACCACCACTCCATTACCCGGTGCAGGGTTAAAGTTGGTGGGTACTGTCAGATATTGCAAACGGCCTAAGTTAGTACCCAATGTATCGTTACATCCAACCGCAAAACGGGCGTTCTTAAAATCAGCAGTATCTGCCCAAAGGTCGAAATAGACTTCGCTGTTTAGCGTGTTATATTGAAAGAAGGTATAAGCAGAATCTGCCGGGATATGATAACCGAGATGATGGTGCGTGTCGCCCGCATTGCCTGCGGCCGCTACCAACACTCTGCCCTTGCGTTGGCCGAGCATGGCTTCGATCATTTCTGTAGTCAAATCAATGCCATCATGTGAGCCGTAATAAGTTCCAATGCTGGTATTGATAACGCAGGGTTTGCCAAGCGCATCGGCTTTCTTAAAAATATAATCAGCCGCATCGGCCACATTGCTCACAAAGTTGGCATCCTCTTTCACGCGGACAAATACAATATCCGTTTCGGGCGCCACACCGGTATAAAGTCCCTGATAAGGTGTGCCATCTACCGAATGTCCGTTGCCGGCTGCTATACCCGCCACACAGGTTCCATGACCATTGTCGCTGGTAGGGTCAATGTGCGGACAATTGCCACTGTTAAGGTCAAGCCAGTTCCATTGATTGCCATAATTGTAAGGAAGCGGGGCCGTGTTTCCGCTGGCTGCCTGGTCCCAGATATAACGAATGCGGGTAGCGTTGGTAACCGGGTCGCGAAAATCGCCATGCTGCCAGTAGATGCCGCCATCAATAATACCCATCACCACATTTTTGCCTGTGTAGGGCTGCGCCAAAGGAGAGGAGCCGAGCAATATACTATCAATATTGTTGCGAATGCGCACGGTGTCCATCAGAAAAACTCCCTTTGCTCCGTGGCTTTCAATCTTCTCCACCTCTTTATTTTGCGAAAAAGCTATCAGATTATTTTCGGGCACTTCGATAGATGAAATGCGGTTATAACTGTATTTCAACCGACCTCCATAGGCCTCAGCCAATTGCTTTATTTTTTCTGCATCCCCTTTCACCAATAGCGGCACCAATTGGTGGCTCAGGTTTCCTTCCTGTAGTTGAGTATAAAAACGCAAATCGAATTTGGTGGTTATTTGCGCCTGCGCGGCTAAAAAGAAACAAAGCAATAGAGAAAAGAATAAAGATTTCTGCATGGTGGTGGAAATTATGATTACAATTTTACTTCTTTTTCTATCAGCAAACAGCAGAGCAGAATGTTTAAAAAGCAATGAACGTATGGTTTGGGCTACAATATTTCTTGCACAAGAGATGATACTAAGGAATAAAATTGTTTTATTGCATCCCCAAAAACAAACAGATAGTAGTATGGCAAAATCGCAGCAGACCTTTGGCAAAAAAGATTTAGAAAAAAGCCGCCTCAAGAAGAGGGAGGAGAAGCAACAAAAAATGTTGGAGCGCAAGGCGAGTGGAAAGAAGAGCGACTTCGAAAGTATGCTGGCTTACGTAGATGAAAACGGGAACATTGTGGACAGCCCGCCAGACCCTACCAAGAAGAAAAAGATTGATGCCTCGGAAATAGAAATAGGGGTACCGAAAAGAGAAAAAGACGACCCTAATGCCATTCGCACCGGGCGCATAGAGTTTTTCAATACCACCAAAGGTTTTGGATTTATTAAAGAAACCAAATCGGGCGAGCAGTTCTTTGTGCATGTCAACGGTTTGCTCGAAGCTGTGAAAGAAAACGACACCGTTACTTTCGATTTAGAACGCGGAATCAAAGGCATGAATGCCGTACGCGTAAAGAAGGTTTAATTTCAACTTCCTCCTTTTTTAGAGTTTACCTGTCGTAGGTAAGGCGCCTTATTAGCCTTGCAATCTTGCAATTCCAAGATTGTGATTGTTGAATTCTATTCAAATCCAAACTCTGAAATCCAGTTATTTATTGAAGTATTACTACTTACACCACTTCCCTACCCCAACAGCCGCATCACCGACTCCAATATCTTATCGGTCCCACCTTTCCTTTCGAGCACATAATCCCGCCCTCCGACACCGTTCTTTTTAGCCCCTTTCTGCATGGCGGCCCTCAACTCATCGACCGTTGCAATGCTCACCGCCTCGTCCAATTTCACCAGGTCCTTCGCCTCCTCCGACTTGTGATAATTTGGTCCAAAAATAACGGGCATTCCAAACACCACCGCCTCCAGCACATTGTGCACACTGACATTAAACCCACCACCTATATAGGCCATTTGTCCATAAGCATACAAGGCACTCAGACTGCCTACATGGTCAATAATGAGTACTGCGGCATCTGCATTTGCAGGTCCCAATGCTGAATAGAGAACTGATTTAGCCTTTATCTTTTTCTGCAACGCGGCTATTCTTTCCTGGTCGATATCGTGTGGCGCCAGCATATATTTATAGCCCGGTAACAGATTTTCGTTGATGCATTGCACCAGCAAATCTTCATCCTTTAGCCAGGTACTCCCCGCTATAAAAAGTTTGGACCGGCCAATAAACGGCTCGAGCTGCGGAAACTGTTTCCTGCTTTGCGCCACTTCCAGCACCCGGTCAAAACGCGTATCAAATGCCACGGTTGATTCAATCCCTATTTTCATCAATAGTTTCTGCGAAGCAGAATTCTGCACAAATATCTTGGTAAAGCATTGCAGCATATCGCGGAACAAACCGCCATACGGCTGAAAGAAAATCTGCCCGCTTCTAAACACTCCGCTGAAAAGCACAGTAGGAACATGCCGGTGTTTCAATTCATGTAAGTAATGGAACCAGAACTCATACTTTACAAACAATACCAAATCAGGTTTTATTAAATCAAGAAACGCAACCGCATTCGCAGCCGAATCCACCGGCAGATACATCACCAAATCCGCAACTGCATAATTTTTCCGAACCTCGTAACCCGAAGGGGAGAAGAAGGTAAGAATGATTTGGTGCGAAGAAGACTCAGACGACTGTTTCAATCGCTCTATCAACGGCCTCGCCTGTTCAAACTCACCCAAGGATGCACAATGAATCCAAACCCTCTTTCCGCTGCCCAATCGCGCGGCCTCTATTTTATGCTGCCAATCCTTTCTTCCGTCCAGCCATTGCTTCGCCTTGGCATTGAACGGGGCAGCCATCCAAATACCCAAGCGGTAAAAGAATAGCGAGATATTATAAAGGAGAATAGACATTAATTATCGTTCGTGTTTTAAACCGCCCTTTCCGGCCGCCCTCCAAGAAATACTATTAATAGGATTAGGTGCATAGATACAAAAGAGAATGCGAAGCCGCAATTACACGAATTAGGACAAATCAATTCGTGTTTAATTCAGGAAAGTCGTGACAAAGATTAAAACTCACCATGCCTTACCATATAATCGGTAGGCCTCGCGCTCTAATTCTTCTTTATGCGCTGGATGCGCTATCGCTATCAGCGCTTGCGCACGTTGTGTAATGTTCTTGCCGTATAAATCGGCCGTTCCAAACTCGGTCACTACATAATGCACATGCGCGCGGGTAGTCACAACCCCAGCCCCGCTCTTCAGCATCGGCACTATCTTCGAAACTCCTTTGGCTGTCTGCGAACCGAGTGCAATAATCGGCTTACCGCCCTCGCTCAGGGCCGCGCCACGTATGAAATCCATCTGTCCACCTACGCCACTGAAAATCTCCGTTCCTATGGAATCGGCACAAACCTGACCCGTCAAATCAATCTCAATAGCGCTGTTGATGGCTGTTACCTTGTTGTTCTTTCTAATTACTGAGGTGTCATTTACGTATGCCACATCGAGCATGGCCACCTGCGCATTGTCGTGTATAAAATCATACAGGGCGCGGCTTCCCATCGCAAACGATGAAACAATCTTGCCCGGGTGTTTAGTTTTAAGCGAACCGTTTATCACTCCGCTCTTCACCAGCGGTAGAATACCATCCGAAAACATTTCGGTATGCACGCCCAGGTTTTTATGGTGGGTCAAAAACTTCAACACCGCGTTCGGTATTCCACCAATACCCATTTGCAGGGTAGCTCCGTCTTCCACCAAAGCCGATACGTGTTTCCCAATCGCCATTTCCGTCTCACTCATCGCACCACTGCCGCATTCATGTATCGCATCCTCGGCATACACCGCAGCTGTTATTCTCGAATGATGAATAAAACTATCACCCAACGAGCGCGGCATATTCGGGTTCACCAGCGCCACTATTTTACCCGCCACTTCGCAGGCCGCCTTGGCTATATCTACCGATATACCCAGGGAACAATACCCATGCACATCGGGCGGACTTACCTGAATAATAGCCGTATCAATCGGAAACTTCTTACTGCGGATAAACAGCGGAATCTCACTCAAAAACATCGGAATGTATTGCACATTCGTTTCGTTTACATGTGGTCTCACATTCTTCGCAATAAAAAATGCATTCACTCTAAATGCTTTGGCATACAAAGGGTTGGCATAAGGCGCATCGCCTTCGGTGTGCAGGTGAGTAATCTCCACATTCGCTAATTCTTCATGTCGGTTGGTCAGGGCATTCACCAACCGCTGCGGAGTAGCCGCCCCACCATGAATAAACACACGTTCGTTGTTCTGAATAAATGCGACAGCCTCTTCGGCAGTAATAAATTTCATAGGAATAGTTTAAGGGGCGAACATAAGGTAAATAGACATGTCGGCTGCTATATAAAGCCAAGAGCAATCTGCAAAAGGAACGAAGTAAACTCCTATTAAAAATGATCAGAGTCAGTGGAAGGACAAATTGAAATCATAAACTGATAGTGTAGGGTAGGTTACTCTTGCCTCGTATTTGGATAGCAAAGTTCCAACTTTTGGCAAACCTGTTTTTCCAATCTTTAAATCACATTATTTATAACAAAAAACAAAAATTAAATGAAACACAAAAAAATCAGTTTTACGGTTTTAATGTTGTTGGGTATGGGCATTACGGCCCTGCAGGCTCAGCAAAGTGTCAACGCTTCGGGCGGAGATGCAACTGGCAGTGGTGGTAAATCCAGCTATTCTGTCGGTCTGGTGGCTTACACCTACAATGCCGGCTCGTCTAATCAGGGAGTACAGCAACCCTACGAATTTTTCACTACCGGGGTGGATGAGATCAAGGACATCAGCCTCCAAATGACGGTATTTCCGAATCCTGTAAAATCTTCTTTGAATCTGAAAGTGGAAAACATGGATTTAGCCAATCTCTCTTATCAATTGTTCGAGGTAAGCGGAAAACTGATTGCCACTCAAACTATTGACAATTCTCCTTCTGAGGTTCCAGTGCAAACTCTTGTAACCGGAACTTATTTCTTAAAAGTATTCAACAAGCAAAAAGTACTAAAAACATTTACCATCATTAAAAACAACTAAAACATAAGAACATGAAAAAGATAATAACCTTATTAGTGGCAGCGTTTATCGTAGCCGGTGTATTTGCTCAGGCACCTAACAAAATGAGCTATCAGGCAGTAATCAGAGATGCAGGCGGAGCTTTAGTAGCCAGCCATGCGGTGGGAGTGAAGGTAAGTGTGTTGCAAGGCAGCAGCAGCGGAACGGCTGTATATGTAGAAATCCATGCAGCAACCACCAACGCCAATGGTTTGGTTAGTTTAGAAATCGGAGGTGGCACTGCCATCACAGGAACTGTGGCCGGTATCGATTGGGCAACAGGTCCTTATTTTATTAAAACAGAAACAGACCCTGCAGGCGGTGTCAGCTACAGTATTACCGGCACGAGCGAATTGTTGAGTGTGCCTTATGCTTTAAGTGCAGGCAACAGCAAGTGGAGCGCAAATGGTAATGACATCAGCAATACAAACAGCGGTAACGTGGGTATTGGTACGGCTCGACCTGCTGCTAAGTTAGATATTGCCGGAGGTAATTGGGATTTGACAAACACAGAAGGTGATTTTAGAGTGGGTGATAGTTTGTACAGACTTAAAATTGGTGTGGCGGTTGACGGAGGAGGTGCTGGTGATGCAGGGATTATGCAATACGGACAAGCAGGTGGCTATAATGTGCTTTCATTAGGAGCACAGGGGCATAAGATTTTGTATGTAAACGGAACAACTCAGCGCGTGGGTATCGGTACCGATGCGCCAAGCTCTTCTTTGGATGTGCATGGTAGTTTCAGTTTACTGGATGGCTCACAAGGTACCGGTAAGATATTGACGAGCGATGCTAACGGATTGGCTACCTGGAGTGCTGGCGTTGGTTTTAGAGCCAGTGGAAGTACCAGTGGTACAATAGGAGCCAGCACCAATTACCTGATATATGGCACCGAGCAATACGATGATGGTAACGGATATAATTTCACTACCGGAGTATATACAGTACCTGTAACCGGAGTTTATTTATTAACAGCCTCAGCTGAGTTTATTGCTTATTCAGGCTACACTAGTGGTTATGTTTCTTTTGGATTTGAAACCAACGGAACAGTGTCTTTCGATATTGAAGAGGCGGCTCCAAATACCTTAGGCGGCTGGTCGCTTAGCAGAAGTACCACAATGAAACTGACTGCAGGAACTACCGTAAAGGTAAGACTTTTTAATGGTTTGGCAGGTGGAACTTTATCCTCAACCAGTAATCCTAATTATAGTGAATTCAGTGCCGCAAAATTGTATTAGTTAACCGGACAGAAGCAATACACAGAAACATTGTGTTGCGATGTTCTAAAATTTAAAACCATGAAAATTTATTTGAATAGTTTGTGGCTTGGTATCTTGGTGTGCCTTATGACAGGTAATGCTGCCGGGCAAACGATTGAAACCGACCGCTCAAAACTTTACGTGCCTGTAAAAGGCAAAACCGTTGTGACGGCCAATCATATTTCAGAAGCCGACAGAAGCAAAGAACCTCTAAGCGGGAAACCGGTAGTGCAATCTTTCAGGGTTACAAATAATCCTTCTGCTATTGATTTATCGAAGGTTACACAACAAAGTGTTGCAAAGCCTGAGGAGTTGAAGAACAAGTAAAGGGGAATTGATTTCTACTTTTCAAAAACCGATGAGAGCATTTCTCTTATCGGTTTTTGTCTTTCTTATACCACTGCACCGTGCGTTTAATCCCTTCTTCAAAACCAACGCGCTGTTGGTAGCCAATCTCGCGCCTTGCTTTGGCGGAAGAAAAATACAAATCGTGTGTTGAAGTATTTACGATGTAAGTGCTTATCAGCGGCATCTTTTTGCGCAGGAAGAGAAAGTAAAACGCATCCATCAGAAACCCAACGGGCATCAATACAAAGGAAGGCACCGAGCTCAGCTTCGGCTGAATCTTCAACTCCCGGCTGAACAACTCCAATAGATTTTTGAAATGCAGAGATGGCGGTTCGTGGTCGGCAATTATATAGGTCTGCCCTGCCGCCTTATCGCTGATGCCCGCACACAGCAATCCAAACGCGAGGTTCTCGGAATACACATAGCCGAGTTTCATTTGTCCTTTATTCACGTAGCCCATCAGTCGCCCCTGCTCGAGGCGTTCGAGCATCTCGCGGCTGGTCATGCGGTCGTTCGGGCCGTAGATGGTAAAGCCCGGGCGGATAATCACCGTCTCTATTTTATCCCGGTAACAGGAGAGGAGTTCCTCACATTTTATCTTCGAAGCGGCATAAGGCCGCGTAAACAGGCCGGTCTTCATCAGCGGGGTGCTTTCATCGGCTCCGTCAAAATCGGCAAAGCCATGCACCACCAGCGAACTCATAAACACAAACCTGCGCACCCTGCTCTTCACCGCCTCTTCCAATAGATTTTCGGTGCCCGAATAGTTGACCTTAAACACATGACTGCCCCAGGCCAGCGAAGGCACAGCCGCCAAATGAAAAACCAGCTCCACTCCATCGAGCAAGCCCGCGAGCATTTCCTTCTTCGTAATATCGGCATACACTATCTCGCAATCCAAACCGTGCAGGTTCGACAGGTCGGTGCCGGGCAGCACCATCGCCTTCACCCGGTGCCCTTCGCGCACCAACAGCCCCGTCAGATTACTTCCTATAAAGCCGTTGGCTCCGGTTACTAAAACGTTCATGCGGTATGAATAGAATTTAGAGTTATATGCTTAGATAAAAAAGAGAAAAACCAAGCCACGAATTTCACAAATTGTCACGAATTAGTGCTGCGTTATTCGTGTTTAATTCGTGTAATTCGTGGCAAAGTAGATGTTTAGATTTTGAGCGACTAATCCTAAAAGAATTTTTGCGGCAACAGATGCAGCCAGTGAAGCGAGAAGAGGTCGATGAAAATATTCATTACAAAATGAATGACCATGCCATACCAGATAGAATTAAACCGGAACGCCACATAGCCAAACACCGGCCCGAATGCCGCAGCCGAAATAATCTCGGGGCTTGGTTTACCGATATGAAATGCGGTAGTCAGCAAAGTCTGAATCAGAATAATCAGCACGAGTTCTTTTGTTCCGGCATTAGCGCTCTTCAAACCAAATTGCAGATAGCCGCGAAAGAAGATTTCATACGCCACAAAGTAGAACAGGTAGACCGATTGATAAGCCACAAACACCGCCCAACTGCTGCCAATCAATTTGCTCAGCGGATACTCCGAAGCAATCAAAGGGTCTTGAGAGGAAAAATAAGTAGAGGCAATCACCACCGCATAAGCTACCGCACAAATCTGCAAGGCCTGCTTATTGTAAGGAAGTGTTAGCCCGAGCTTCGTGAAATCTTCGCGCAGATAATACCTGGTAATTAAATACGGCACCAACCAAAACAGCAGCACCGTTACCGCAAACTGATAGACATATTGCCAAAGGTCGAGCCATTGATTGCCGGATGTGAATAGCCAATGAAAGACCACAAGGTCTTTGGAGTAGGCACCCTTATTCGTATACCACAAAGCCACGAACCAATAAACAGCCGTAATCAAAACAGCCGAAACCAGGACAGCGGCCCTTCTTTTCTGTAAGGTTAGGTGGGTTTCTTGCACGCGATAAAAGTAGTTATCTGCGTTTTATATCAGTGGGGGGGGGGGGATTAATTTTGGATGATTTGGGTGAATGGGAGATGATATCATGTTTGTTTATTATGGAGAGAGTTCCTAGGCGGCAGAACCTGCCGGTACGAAAAATTTCACCACTAACCAGCCATCACAAACCTTTTCATAATGTTTTTTAAAGGTAACCTTAGATTAATAAAATAGACACCGGCAACTTTGTTTCCAAGCCCTATTTTGGGCGTATAGAATTCAGAATCGTAAACTAATTCCCCTAATAAATTATAAACTGATGTTTGGAGAATCTGGCTTTCAAGTCCTGTAAAGTGTAAGTTTAATGTTCCGTTTGCAGGATTAGGGTAAACGGCTAATTCCGCTATCTCTTCTAAACAATTTGTGATGGCAATTATTTCAGAATATTCAAACGCGCCATCAAAGTCTGTCTGTTTTAATCGGTAATAAGAAAGGCCATTGTACTGCTCAACGTCCGTAAATGAATAGTGTTGAATTGATGTTGAATTGCCGGCACCACCGTGGCTCCCGACATTGTGCCAGGCAATGCCATCGTTACTTCGTTCTATTGAAAAATAATTATTGTTTATTTCTAGTGCAGTACTCCATTTCAATGCTATGTTTTGATTGTTGCACTCGCCAGCAAAGGATAGTAATTCAACCGGGAGGGCACTGAAATTGTAGCAAAAATTGGTACGGTAAACTACTCCTGAACTAATGTCAACAGCCCCTGCTGTTGATAGCATCTGCCCCTCAAGGTTGCCCTTAGCGCCCATGGTGTTTGCCCCATTGTGCGCGATAAGCGCGCCTTTCATATAGCTAAAGGTACCCATTGAAACGGCCCCTTCCACAACCCAAAATATATTGCCGCTGCTGGCTCCGTTGGTTAAAATTACCTTTGATTGTGCAGCAGTGGTAAATGCACCGTCAATCTTAAAAATAAAGGTTGCGTTTATATTTCCTTGTCCATTTAATACTAAGGTGCCTGCCAATGAGCCCGCTGCGGCAATAGCATATACTCCGGCTGTTAAAGTTTCTCCATTGCCAAAAGCAGGCAGGTGTGATGCATTTGTTGTGGTCGTATTAAAAAGCTGCGTGTAGGCAGTTTGCAAATCTAGGACAGCTTGTGCTGTTGTATCATTGGCTGTGTGGGATGAGCCCAGCAAAACAGAACTTGGAAATCCGCTAATGGTTCCAACATTAGCTCCCACATCGCCTATAATTCCTGAGTTTGCCGCGTATGTAACAGATCCCACGCTTGAAAATAGCGCAAAATTGGCTACCGTGCCTAAAATAGGGTTGCCAAAGTCGGGTACGCAGGCGATTGGTATGGTAGTCATTTCAAGTGGAATAGCACCAAGGCCGGGACCAAAAGTAAGGGCTCCATCCGTAGAAAGCATTCTACCTTCCAGTGTGTCACCGGCACCCAATGTAACTGCGCCTGGGTTTGCAATAAGTGTTCCGCTTATAGTGGAGGAGGCGCCCACTGAAATTGCCCCTTCAGCTATCCAAAATACGTTACAGGCACGAGCTCCGTTTACTAAAATAATACGAGAGGCAACAGCAGCAGTAAGTGCACCTTCAAATTTTAAAATAAAAAATGCGTCTATATTTCCCTGCCCGTCCAGGGTAAGTACTCCCGCAATTGAACCAGCACCTCCTATCGAATATACACCCGATGGAATACTTTCTCCGTTGCCAAAAGCCGGGGCATGCATTGTATTAGTAACAGGAATAGCACTAAGACGAATATAAGCAATAAGCAAATCAACTTTGGCTTGAGCGGCATCTGCATCATTATTATAAAAAGAAGTGTTTAACGTAGAAGTTGCAAAACCAGAAATGGCACCAAGTCCTGTACCAACATTGCCGGTAAGCGTAGAAGCGCCTATGTTGCTGACAGCCCCGCTGCTTGTAAACATCACAAAATTGGCCGTAGTGCCCAACGTTAGCGACTGAGCAAAACTCAGGTTTGAAAAAAAATATAATGGAATAACTAATATGCTATAAATGAATTTTTGTTTGGGAAGATTTGCTACCTGATTGGCTATTACAGATTTAATCCTGGCGAGCCGTATCATAGTTGTTGTTTGAGAAGCGGCAAATTCAATACTAATTTGTTGTTTGTTGTCATTTTTGCTAGTGTTTATCACCTAAAGACACAAATAAAAATTGTCTTGACCTGAAGTAGGTACTCTTTTTTTGAGCTAGTAAATCGACCGAATCATCATTTTACTATTCTATTTGTGGCAAATTGAACTCTAAAAAATGATGGTAGGAAGTTCTTTTGAATATTAGAAAGGTAATTCCTTTGCTCTTCTACGCATTTAAAGTGGCAAGGTTGTCTAATTTTTTTCATTTATTCAAAATTGTTGAACCAAATAAATAATCGTCTTTATCATCAGCTACAATTCTTCGACCTCCCTCATTTGCAATTCTCCCTCCAATCCCCTATTTTTATTTCATCTAAACGAAACCTGAATTTATAAACCTTGCACCATCTACATACTGATGGCTTGTATGCTAAGGTTTTTAGTCATTAGAATTACTTAGTCATACTCAATTTCCTCTAGGTTCTCGGCAATTTCCTCTAGGTTCTTGTGAGTTTCCTCGAGGATATCGTCAACTTCCTAGAGGAAATCGGTAATTTCCTCTTGCTTCTCGTCAGTTTCCTCGAGGAAATCGGCAATTTCCTTTTGCTTATCTTCAATTTCCTCGAGGAAATCGGTAACTTCCTCGAGGAAACCGATGATTTCCTCTTGCTTATTGGCAATTTCCTCTAGGTTCTCGCCAAGTTCCTCGAGGAAATTGAGCCCGAACAGCTGATTTTCTTCTGTCTTAACTTGTTGGGCACAAGAAATTATTTGAGGGCTACAAAAAATTATTTGTATAGTGCAAAAAAATGTAAATTATCGAATCGCTCAGAAACAATTTCATGGGTGTTTCGGTAAAATTATGCATCTGACCTAAACGTCCAGCGCTTAAAAAAAACAGAAACGGTGCAGGCCTGTAGGGCAGATAAAAAAGTTCCATGCGCACGGAATAGGAAGTAAATATTTTTTTAAACAGTATTTTTTAAACAACTAAATTTTTCACAAACCATGAAAAAAAATTATCTAGTATTTTTCTTAGTGAAGTTGGGTTTTTCGAAATTAACCCCGCTTAAAAAAGTAAAGAAAGCCAAAAGCGTTGTCGGCAAAATGACAGGCAATTCAAATTTCGCAACCCCCGAGCCTGCCTTGGTAGATGTAGACAAAGCAGCCGATGATGTGCAGGATGCAGAAGATTCGCTGGATGGCACTAAAATTAAGTTTGAAGAGCGCGACAACAAGGTGATAGTGCTCAACAACAAAATGAAGCAACTGCAAAGCTATGTAGACACTACATCGAATGGCGACAAAACAATCATCTTGAGCAGTGGTATGGATTATCGCAATCCGGCTTCTAAATCGGTTGTAGCAGGGCCGGTAGAAGGTTTAACGATTGAGCCTACTAAAGTAGAGGGCGAAGCATTTTTAAAATGGAAGCCGCTGGCTAAGTCGGGCATCAAGAAGGTAAGCGTTTCTTATGACCTTATTCATTGGGAGCTGAAAGGTGAAACCGGTAAGTCTAAAATTTTGCTCAAAGGCCTGACGAGCGGCACAATAGTTCACGTTCGCGTGGCATGTGTAAATGCAGCAGGCTCGGGCAATTGGAGCGATATAGCATCGTGCAAGGTGCTGTAAACAATTAAGAACCACCTGCAATACAATAACAGCCGAAGAGAAATCTTCGGCTGTTTGCTTTTTGTATGGTCTGGTGGCTGATGCCTATGGTGTAGTGAAGGATTGTAGCTGATATAAATCACCATTCATTAACCATCAGGCTTTTCAAATTTGCTGCGTGAAGAAAGCGGCATTGTTAGTCTTTGTTTTATGGGTCTGTTCATGCTCGTTTGCAGCCAACCCTTTTGCCATTCGGCATCAGGGCAATGATTTATGGCAGAAGAAATTCCCTCCCCGTTATGATTCGGTCAGTCAGCGTTTTCTGCTGCGCAATGAGCAGGCAAAGTTCAGCCGGAAATTTTTGAGAGGTAGTCTGGAAGTGATGGTTTATGATATGTTCAGCACAGCCCTGCTTTTTGCCCTGCCTTATGAAATCAGCAAGTGGTCGAAGCCCGATATTGGAAAGGTAAACAGTCAATACCGCAAGACCTTTACCCAACGCCCCGCTTACGACCCCGACCTTTGGTATGTCAACTACATCGGCCATCCTTACACAGGTGCCTGTTATTATAATTCGGTTCGTTCACAGGGAGCCACCTTTTGGCAGGCCATCTTGTTTACCATGGGTTATAGTGTGGTGTGGGAGTATGTGGCCGAAGGCGGATTGGAGCAGCCGAGTATTCAGGATTTGGTGGTTACACCCGTGGTTGGTTCCATTCTGGGCGAGTTGTTTCACCACTTCACGCTGGTGATGAGCCGGAATGGATTTAAATGGTATGAAAAACTGTTTGTGTCGCTATTCAATCCAATGTTCGCGATTAACAACGGGTTTAAGTATGCCCGGCCAATTCCTCTTCCCTAAAGGGTCGCGGTGCTATGCAGGTCAGGTATCTGCACATCGGCAAATCCTTTCTTCAATAGTTTGCTTCGGAAAGTTTGCTGCACATCATATTCGCCATGCACCAGAAATAAAGTTTTCACCTCTTGCGGATTCTGGCAGGCAATAAACTGACACAAATCTTCGTAATCTCCGTGGGCACTCATGCTGCGCATGACCTGTATCTCTGCACGAACCGTGTACGGTTCACCAAACAGCGTTACTTCGCTGTAGTTGCGCATCAACTTTCCACCTAAGGAGCGCGGCTCGCAGTAGCCCACTATCAAGATGGTGTTGCGTTTATCGCTGATTACATTTTTAATATGGTGCTTCACGCGGCCTGCATCCGCCATGCCCGAAGCCGAGATAATTACACAGGGTTCTTTGCGTTCGTTGAGTGCTTTCGATTCTTCCACATTCTGAATGTAGTGCAGTCGCTTAAAATCAAAAGGTTCTTTGTCGCGTTTCAGAAACTCCTGAAACTTCTTGTTCAGTTCGCCCTGATGGTTCTTCATCACCTGGGTGGCCTCTACCGACAATGGAGAATCCACAAAAAAATCTATCTCGGGCAATGCTTTCGAAATCTCTAATCGGTTCAGGGCATAAACCAACTCCTGTGTACGGCCCACGCTGAAGGCAGGTATCACCAGCTTGCCGCGTTTCTTTAAGCAGGTATTCACAATAGCTTCCAACAACTTTTGGTCCTTCACCTCCATATCCTCATGCAGCGAATCGCCATAGGTTGATTCGAGAATCAAATAATCGGCCTGCGGAAATACATCGGGTGAACGAAGCAGTTCATCGTTATAGCGCCCTACATCACCACTGAAACTTATTTTGGTTTCCTTCTTCCCATCATTGATAACCAGATGCACCGCAGCACTGCCGATAATATGTCCTACATCGGTATAGGAAAATGAAACACCTTCTTTCAGCACTACCTTTTCGTTGTATTTCACCAGTTCAAACTGCTTGAGTGAATTATGCACTTCATCTTCGGTGTACAAAGCCTCCACAGCCGACTCACCACGCTTGGCGCGTTTTTTATTGTGGTAAAAAATATCCTGCTTTTGAATGTGGGCAGAATCGAGCAGAAGAATCTTGGCCAAGTCAAAGGTGGCGGGTGTGCAATACACCTTGCCTTTGTAACCATCCTTCACCAGTTTGGGAATCAAACCGCAATGGTCCACGTGAGCGTGCGAAAGAAGTAAATAATCTACCTCACTTGGTTCAAATCCCCAATCGCGGTTGAGGCCATCAGCCTCTTTCGGGTTGCCTTGAAACATGCCACAGTCGAGCAGAATTTTTGTTCCGTCATTTAATTCAAGAAGATGTTTGCTGCCGGTTACTGTTCGTGCGGCACCGTGAAAGGAGATTTTCATATTGGTAATTTAGTCGGGTGCAATATAGTCCAGACCTGCTCATTTAGCTATTTGACGATAATCAGTTCTCTACCTGTCAAAAGTTTGTATCTTTGGACACCTTTTAAATTCATCGACCTGAAAAGGTCTGAATTAAGAAGGGACATTTGCCGCGATAAAACGGCATGCACACGAATAGAATAACGGTAATAGCAGAAAATGAATTGTCTGAAATTCAATAGAGTAATTGCGCAATGTATAGCCATTGTTTTTGTGGCTGCGTTATCAGTAATGGATGTATTTGGTCAGGGAGAAGTACTGAACCCTTCATTCCCTTTTTGGAAAACCAAAGGGAATATGAGCACCGATACGGCTATTAATTTCCTCGGAACTATTGATGGAAATTATCTCACTTTCAGAACCAACAATGTTCGTAGAGTCACCATTGATTTAAACGGAAACATGGGCTTGGGTACCATCTATCCTCAGGAGAAATTGCATTTGTCAGGCATTGGAAGTTCGGCCAGACTGGAAGGTCTTGGCACGGGCGGTTCTTATTTAGCCAACACTACTTTAGCTACCGATAAAATTGTATGGGCCGATGCCAATGGAACCGTGAAGGGTTTGCCAAATGGTGCAGCGGGAGCCATTCTCAGTATCGACAACACTACCAACTCACCACTATGGACAGACCCCAATGGTTTGTTCTGGAAGTTGAAAGGCAATTCGGGTATTGTTAATCCTTCTTTGCCAGCGGTTTATGGCACCACAAATATCTTAGCAAACGAAAACTGGATTGGAACAACCGATGCAAAAGATTTCGTTATTGGTACGAACACTATTGAGCGCGTTAGAGTTATGCAAACCACCGGCAATGTAGGAATAGGTACAGCTACACCGGCTAATAAGTTGACGGTTCAACCGGCTGCCTTTGTTACAGCAGGCACAGCAGGTTCTTATGCTTTTGCCATTTATGGCACTAGCGGAAGTCAGGATATAACCTTGGGAAGTAGTAATACACTTGGCTATCTTCAATCGTGGAATTCCAAACCATTATTGCTGAACAGCCTGGGAAATTATGTAGGCGTTAATTTAAGCACTGCACCGATTCAAAACCTTGATATCAATGGACGGGTAAACATTACGAATGGTGTAATTCAAAGAGGAACGACAGCCATTACCGCCACCAGCGATTTGGGGTTATACTCTCAAATTTCAGCCAATTGGATTCGCCTGGCTACCAATGCTGCACCTATTAAATTCTTTACTGACCAGGGTGGCACTACGGGAATTGGAACCAGCTCATTAGTAGATATAGACAACGCCAGTGGGGGAGGAGTAGCGATTGGAGCGAATGTAGCCGGCCCTTTAAATAGTTCTCCCGATGCCTCGGCTGTGTTGGATGTGCAATCCACTTCAAAAGGAATGTTTGTGCCGCGAATGACCACTGCGCAACGTGATGCCATTGTGGTGAGCGCAACCCGTGAAGGTTTGATTATTTATAACACAGAACACGATTGTTTTGAATGGTGGGATACCCGTACAACTACTTCGGGCAGTGCCGGTTTCTGGAATAGCTTATGCAATCTTTGTGAAGATGTTTATGTATACTCTGCCAGCAGCAATGGTAATAACTTCTTCATCCAGGCAGGTAGCCCAACAGTGCCTAAAAAATGGTGTGTGTATGTAAATGCCGGGGTAACACTCGGAGCATCTACACAGAGTGGTGCTGCTTTGAACTTTGCGGGTTTGCCGGGTGGGTCTGAGGTGACGCTTTATAACAGCGGAACCATTGTGGGCGGAGGAGGAAATGGTGCGAATGGCGGACAGGAAAGTGATGTTTATTGCGCCAGCGATGGTCCGGGTGGGGTAGGCTCTAATGGCGGAGATGCTATTGTATCGGCTTTGTCTATCAAGGTAAATGTAATTAACACCGGCCTGATAGCTGGCGGTGGAGGTGGTGGCGGTGGTGGCTCAGGTGGATGCCGGGCTTGGGGAGGAGGAGGAGGAGGAGGAAGAGGCATTCCGGGTGGTTTAGCAGGCGGACCTCCGGGTTCTGGAGGACAGCGGGCAACAGGAGGTTTATGTACTTCCTGTACAAACGCGGGTTGCGCAGCAAACAGTGGGACTGCAGGAACAACTCTTGCTCCGGGCGGTGGAGGTTGTGGCACCGGAAATTCAGGCACCGGATGTTTTGTGTCGACTGTTTACAATGGTGGTTGTGGGGGAAGCGGTGGCGGTTATGGAACACCGGGCAATAGCGGAACCGGAGCCACTTGTGGAACCGTATTTTCGGCCGGTGGTAGCTTTGGTGCAGGAGGCGCAGCAGGAAAAGCCATCAACGGGAATGGTGGAGGATGCAGCATTACTAATTTAAATGCGGGTTCTTATTTTGGAACTGTAGTTCCATAGTCGTTGAAGAAGATGAACCGGCTTGTTTTATTTTTTCTCTTTTGCTTTGGCTATACTGTAGCGCACTCTCAAGTCGATATAAAAACTTTATCGAACCAGGCAGGCTCGAATTCCTATTTCAGGAATCAGGAAATAAAGGCTTTGTCAGCTGAAGAAATAAATAAGCTGGGTCCGGTCAATAACGGCTATACTTTACTGAACACAAGCACCGGCTGCCTAAATTATTTCTTTAACACCAACTGGTTTGAACTATGCGGCAACTGTATTCCTAAATATGGCGTACCACATATTTCTAAAATAACCGCACTGGCTTTTGGCGTGCAATTAGAGTTTGCCGACACCTTTCGCTATGCT
>CANJVG010000068.1 GCA_947478005.1 Bacteroidota bacterium | reverse complement strand
GTGGAAGAGCCGGTGAAATTGACCACCTAAGGCCGGTTCAAAGTGACGAGCTTGGCCGGTCCAAATTGACCACCCAAGGCCGGAACAAACTGACCACCTGACGAAGAAGTAGAAGTTCATGCATGAACGGGACCATTACTCTTAAGTTGCCGAAAACAACTGAGAGCGATGGCAAACAACCCAATAAGCATGAGTAAAATAAGACAAATCCTTCGCCTTCACTCTCAAGGCCGCAGCAAGCTTCTGATAGCGCAGCAAACGGGTGTATCGCGGAATACACTGAAGAAATACCTCAAAGAGTTTGAACGGAGTGGGCTTAGTTTTAATGAGGTAAACGAACAGGGGGATAAAGACCTGGAAGACCTTTTTATCAAGCCCGAAGAACGCTCCATCACACCCAAGCTACAGACTTTGTGCAGCCTCTTTCCAGCGATGGATAAGGAGTTAAAACGCAAAGGTGTCACCCGGCTTTTGCTATGGGAAGAATACAAACTTAAACACCCTGATGGCTATGGCAAGAGTCAGTTCAAAAACTACTTTGCTCAGTGGAAAGCGCAGGTAAATCCCAGTATGCACATAGAGCATAAAGCCGGAGATAAACTATACGTAGACTTTGCCGGCCACAAGCTCAGCATCATTGATAAACAAACCGGTGAAGTTCAGCCGGTAGAAGTATTTGTAGCCATACTCGGAGCCAGTCAACTCACTTATGTGGAGGCTGTAATGACTCAGCAAAAAGAGGATTTTATTGCAGCCTGTGAAGGAGCGCTACACTATTACGGAGGAGTTCCATCTGCAATCGTGCCCGATAATTTAAAATCAGCGGTTATAAAAAGCAGCAAATACGAACCCGTCCTGAACGAAACATTTGCCGACTTTACTGACCATTACAGCACCACCATCTTACCGGCCAGGGCTTATCGCCCAAAGGATAAAGCCTTGGTGGAAGGTGCTGTAAAAATCATCTACAGCCGTATCTACGCTAAACTTCGGACAGGCGAGTACTTTACCTTGGAGGAACTTAACAAGGCGATACTGATCGCTCTGGAAGAGCATAACCTTACCTTGCTTAGAGGTCGTAATTACAGCCGCAGACAACAGTTTGAAGAAGTAGAGCGCCAAACCCTGGCTCCTTTACCGCCACTCCGCTATGAGTTAAAAAAGCACCTCTTTGCTACGGTGATGAAGAACGGACATGTATCCATGAGCATTGACAAACACTACTACAGTGTTCCTTATCGCTTCATTGGTAAAAAGGTAAAACTAATGTACTCCCGTAACACCGTAGAGGTCTTCTATCACTATGAGCGCATTGCTATACATCCACGCACCAAGAGCCCCTATAATTACACGACAGAAAAAGACCACATGGCCTCGGCACACCGTTTTGTAAGCGACTGGACACCGGAACGTTTTCTGAGTTGGGCTGCCGGTATCCACGAGGATGTAAACCTCTATATCCTTAAAATACTTGACCGTAAACAACATCCTGAACAAGCTTACAAATCCTGTGTCGGGATATTAAGCTTTGCCAAAAAGGTGGGAAATGAACGGCTGATAAAAGCCTGCCAGCGTGCTTTAGGTTATGGGATTTACAACTACAAAACCATCCAGACCATACTGGAAAGAGGAATGGATACGTTGGATGAAACCGAAGAAACCAAACCAATGGAAATGCCCCTGCATGAGAATATACGGGGAGAAGAATACTATCAGTAAACCAAATAAATCAACATAAAACAGAAACATGAATGCAACAACTTTAGAAAAAATGCGGAAGATGAAGTTCTTCGGCATGTTCAGGACTTTTAAAACAAATCTGGAATCAGGGAAACTGGAAGACTACACTGCGGATGAAATGATTGCTACTCTTATTGAAGCGGAATGGGACGACCGGCAAAACAGGAACATAGAGCGGCACCTTAAAAACGCCCGCTTCCGATACAAAGCAGCTCTGGAAGAACTGCACTACCATACCGGTCGCAACGTGGATAAGAACCTTATCATGCGCTTCGCAGCCTGTCAGTTTATTGACAAGCATGAGAACATACTGATAACCGGCAGCACGGGAATCGGGAAGAGTTACATCGCCTCAGCTTTGGGTCACCAGGCTTGCAGCTTAGGATACAGGGTTGCCTATCACAATACAGCAAAGCTTTTTGGAAAACTGAAAATGGCTAAAGCTGATGGCTCTTATATAAAAGAGGTCGCTAAAATAGAACGACAGCACCTCTTAATCCTTGATGACTTTGGCATACAGCCCTTAGACGCACCAAGCCGCGCAATGCTTATGGAAATTATTGAAGACAGACATGGCAAGGGCTCGACTATTATTACCTCACAGGTTCCGGTTAGCAAGTGGCATGATATAATAGGAGAAAAAACAGTGGCTGACGCCATACTGGACAGAATTATCCATGAAGCGCACCGGTTAGATTTAAAGGGTGAATCCCTCCGAAAAAAATCCGGTAACAGCTCTGAAATGATTACAACCTAGATTAAACCGTATATTTGTATTTGTATAACGACCCAGTAATGAATGAACTTCTAAAATCTTCGCCAGCAAAATCAGTGGTCAATTTGCTTCGGCCTTAGGTGGTCAGTTTGCCCGGCCTTTCTAGATGCGACAGAACCCAATATTCTCAACTTACACCAAAGCGTTAAAGTATTTTGAACAGGCACCCATTCTGCTTTTTAACGAAGCGGATGCTCTTTTAGGCAGACGTATCAAGGTATCGCATTACAGCGACCAGATGAATAACACCATGCAGAATATACTGTTGCAGGAGATGGAAGATTTCAAAGGAATTTTAATTGCCACTACTAATATGCAAGAGAGTCTTGACCCGGCATTTGAGCGGAGATTTCTTTTCAAAATCAAGTTTGGTGAGCCAAAGATTAAAGCACGGAAAGAAATCTGGAAACAACAATTCGCCTCTTTAACCCTTACAAGAAAATAAAGGGTTCATAAATGAGGGTAGTTACTTTTACCCCTGCTTTTACCCATTCATTTTTTGCTAAAATAAAAAAGGGTTCCAATCTCTTGAAACCCTTACTAGGCTTGTACCGCGGGCGGGAATCGAACCCGCACGATATTTAAGTATCACAGGATTTTAAGTCCTGCGTGTCTACCAGTTCCACCACCACGGCATCCGAATGTTTTGCAACACTCTTAAATAAAGAAGGGCGACATTACATCACCCTTCTTTATTTAGAGCGGGAGACGAGATTCGAACCCGCGACCTCCACCTTGGCAAGGTGGCGCTCTACCAACTGAGCTACTCCCGCATTATGTAAAAATGAACTTTTTCCCTTTTGAGGACTGCAAATATAGAAACGCAACTAAATTTTCAAAATGGTTTTGAAATTATTCTTTCTCTAAAATCTTTTTTAGCTCGTGGAGCTTCATGATTGCCTCTACAGGAGTCATGGCATTTACTTCTATTTTCTCCAATTCCTCAGCTAATCGTTTCATCTTAGGGTCATTCATGTCAAAGAAACTGAGTTGAAAATTTTGTGCGGGCATTTTCTTCACCGTCTTCTTTACATCATCATGCTGCTGCCGCTGACTTTCTAATTCATGCAGCATTTCATTAGCGCGGTCAACTATTTGTTTGGGCATACCTGCCATCTTAGCCACATGAATTCCGAAACTATGTTCGGTGCCGCCTTCCACTAATTTGCGAAGGAAAATAACTTTCGTGCTTGTTTCTTTGATAGCTACATGAAAGTTTTTGATGCGGTTATACTTCTCTGCCAATTCATTTAGTTCGTGATAGTGCGTGGCGAAAAGCGTTCTTGGTTTTGCAGCAGGATTGTTGTGCAGGTATTCGGCTAAACTCCAGGCAATTGAAATTCCGTCATAGGTAGAAGTGCCTCTTCCTATTTCATCGAGCAGAATTAAACTTCGCGATGAAAGATTATTCATGATAGAAGCCGTTTCATTCATCTCAACCATGAAAGTTGATTCACCTGCACTCAGGTTATCGCTCGCTCCAACACGGGTAAATATTTTATCTACCAAACCAATCTTGGCTGAAGCGGCAGGTACATAGCTGCCTATTTGGGCCAACAGAACTATCAATGCCGTCTGACGAAGCAAAGCGCTCTTTCCACTCATGTTCGGACCGGTTATAATCAGAATCTGTTGCGATTCGTTATCCAGAAAAACGTCATTGGCTACATACTTTTCGCTGGCATCCATCTGCATTTCTATTACAGGGTGCCGTCCTTCTTTTATTTCTATGGCATAGGAATCATTCAACTCCGGTTTTACATAGTTGTTTTTAGCAGCGGTTTCTGCCAATGACAATAAACAATCAACGCGCGCAATGAGTGCTGCATTTTGTTGAATGGTTTGCACATAATCTTTCGAGAACTGAATCAGTTCAGCGAAGATTTTCTCTTCCAGTGTCTGGATTTTTTCTTCGGCACCAAGAACCTTTTGTTCGTATTCTTTTAGTTCTTCTGTAATATATCGCTCGGCACCGGTAAGGGTTTGTTTACGAATCCAGTCAGAGGGGACTTTACTTTTATGAGAGTTAGTTACCTCCAGGAAATAACCAAACACCGAATTGAAACCAACCTTTAGGGTATTTATCCCTGTTCTTACAATTTCCTTTTGCTGAATGCCGGTGATGTATTCTTTGCCCGAATTTTTAACTGCTCTTAAATCATCTAAGTCAATATTAACTTCATTGCGAATGAAATTTCCCTTGGCAATTACAGGTCCGGCTTCCTCCCATACTTCTTTTTCAATTTTATCAGCCAGTATTTGGGAAGGATTTAATTGGTCGCTCACAGTTTTTAGCGAAGTATTGTTCGAGCCTGAAAGGAGCAGTTTTAAATAAGGAATTGAATGAAGGGCCCGTTTCAGTTGCACCATCTCTCTGGGGTTCGCCCTCTCGAGTGATACTTTCGAAATCAATCTTTCTAAATCCCCAATGGTGCGAATCAGTTTTCTCAATTCTTCCGATTCTAAGGGATGGCTGACAAAGTATTCTACTGCATTCAGCCTTTCATTTATTTTTTGAATATCCAGCAAGGGCATCACTGTCCATCGCTTCAGCATACGCGCTCCCATTGGTGAGGTAGTATTATCCAATACGTCCAGCAAAGTTTTCCCGCCTTGATGTGGTGAATAAATCAACTCGAGGTTGCGGATGGTAAACCGGTCGAGCCAAACATTTTTTTCATCAGTAAACTTTACCAGTTTGCTGATGTGCGCCAGGTTATTGTGCTCAGTATCGCGAAGATATTGTATGGCAGCGCCCGCTGCAATTACACTAAAGCGTTCTTCTTCAATTCCAAAACCTTTCAAGGAATTTGTTTCGAAAAGCTTGAGCAGAATATCAATGGCGTTGTCGTAACTGTATATCCAATCATCAAGTTTGTAAGCGTATAACTTGCTGCCAAAGAGTTGCAGAAATTCTTTCTGTTTTGATTTAGGGTACAGCACTTCGCTTGGCGAAAGGGTCTGAATCATCTTTTCTATGTAAGCAAAGTTTCCTTCGCCAATAAAGAACTCACCGGTAGAAATATCGAGGAAGGCAATGCCGTAGTAATCCTTTTCGAAATAAACAGAAGCCAAAAAATTGTTGCTGCGTGTGCTCAGGATATTGTCCTTTAGGGCAACGCCCGGTGTCACCATTTCGGTTACTCCACGCTTTACAATTCCTTTGGCAAACTTCGGGTCTTCAATCTGGTCACAAACAGCTACG
This sequence comes from Bacteroidota bacterium, assembly GCA_947478005.1. Classification (GTDB taxonomy): domain Bacteria; phylum Bacteroidota; class Bacteroidia; order Chitinophagales; family LD1; genus Bog-950. Next base: position 14,761 of record CANJVG010000068.1, on the reverse strand, counting down.
CGGTGGCCTGCACGAACTAACTTAGGCAGATAAGTATCAATAGCATGATGCGGAAAGCCAGCCAATTCCACTTCACTTGCTTTGCCATTACTTCTTTTGGTTAAGGTAATGCCGAGGGTAGCAGCAGTTTTCTTGGCATCTTCAGAAAAGGTTTCGTAAAAATCGCCCACGCGGAAAAGAAGGATAGCATCGGGATACTTTGCCTTGAAGGCATTGTACTGTTTCATGAGCGGAGTTTCGGTTTCGCTCATGGCACTTTTAATCATACTTCGGTGAACAGCCATTTTAGAATTATAAATTACAAATTACAAAGTGAAATGCAGCGTGTCCTGTGCTGCAAAATCAATCCGCGTGAAAATAAGAACTGTGTTTACTTTGCGAACTGAAAATTTCAAACAACAACTACCATGCGAAAATTATTGAACGAGGAGCTGCCCCGTTTATCGAAGGAGGAATTTAAAGAGGAACAAAAGTTTCCGTTGGTGATTGTGTTGGATAATGTGCGCAGTCATTTAAACGTGGGTTCTGTTTTCAGAACTAGCGATGCCTTTTTGATTGAAGCAGTTTACCTGTGCGGTATTACCGGCACTCCTCCTCATCGCGATATTCATAAAACAGCATTGGGTTCTACCGAAACAGTTTCGTGGAAACACTTTCCATCCACCATGGAGGCTGTTAAAGATTTGAAAAAGGAAGGTTATAGAATTGTGTCGGTAGAGCAGGCAGAAAACGCGGTGATGCTCAACGATTTTGTACCGGCAACAGGAGAGAAGTATGCCGTGGTGTTCGGCAATGAGGTGGAAGGAGTGGAGCAGGAGGTGGTGAGTGCTTCCGATATGGTACTTGAAATTCCTCAATACGGAATGAAACATTCGCTGAACATTTCGGTGAGTGTGGGGGTGGTGGTGTGGGATATAGTTTCTAAACTGAGAAAATAAACTTTCGCCTGGTGCGTCTGTTGTTATACAAAAAACAAAATGAGTAAGACTATTTATGATTTTGAAGTGAATGGATTAGACGGAAAGCCCGTTAAATTATCTGCCTACAAAGGAAAGGTTCTATTGATAGTGAATATTGCGAGCAAATGCGGGCTTACTCCGCAGTTGGAGGGTTTGCAGAAGTTGCAGAAGAAGTATCACAAAAAGGGTTTCGAGGTCTTGGGTTTCCCTTGCAGCCAGTTTGCGGGGCAGGAGCCTTTGAACGGCAGCGCTATTGAGGATTTTTGCAGCGTCAATTACGGAGTTGATTTCAAGATATTTGAAAAGGGCAAGGTGCGCGGTAAGGATGCCCAGCCGCTTTATCACTTCCTGGCTAAGGAAACCAGCACTATTTTGGGTAAAAACTATCCTTTATGGAATTTTCAGAAATATCTGATAGGAAAAAATGGCGAGGTGGTGGACTGGTTTAATCCCAAAAAGGACCCTTTGGATGACAAAATAACCGAAGCTATCGAAAATTGTCTGAACACAGCGCCTGTTGAAAACAAAAAGAAGTAGTGGCTCGCAAATTGACATAAGCACGACTACATTTGTAATCCCTTAAAAAACAAAGCAACTTTAATCTCAACTAAAATTTAAAACAATGGCAACTCAATTAACAGACAGCAATTTCAAAGAAACAGTATTAGACGGCAACAAAGTAGCACTTATCGATTTTTGGGCAGAGTGGTGTGGACCCTGCAAAGCTATTGGCCCTATGATTGAAGAAATTTCGAAAGAATTTGAAGGCAAGGCAGTAGTAGGCAAGGTGGATGTGGACAGCAACCCCGAAACCGCTATGAAGTATGGCATTCGCAATATCCCAACCATTCTTTTTGTAAAGAACGGACAGGTAGTAGATAAAGTAGTAGGTGCGGTGCCTAAGGCAAGTTTGGTAGCTACACTAAACAAACATCTTTCTTAAATCGCTAAAGCAGACTAAATATAAGAGCGCAGCAATTTTCTTTGCTGCGCTTTTTTATTTTTGACGGATAGAGCTATCGAGCTTCCATCACCAATCATACAATAACCATTGTTAGAACAGCATCACTTTCCCGAAATAGAAAATCTTGAACTGCTTGCCAAACAGGTGGTCGAAGGATTTATTATCGGGTTGCATAAATCTCCTTTTCATGGTTTCTCGGTCGAGTTTGCCGAGCATCGCTTGTATAACCCCGGTGAGTCAACGCGCCATTTGGATTGGAAGGTTTTTGCCCGCACCGGCAAAATGTTTGTGAAGCGCTATGAGGAGGAAACGAATCTTCGTTGCCAGCTGGTGATTGATGCGTCTTCTTCTATGTATTTTCCAAACGATGCAGAGGCGAAGACCAACAAACTTCGTTTCTCCATAACGGCTGCCGCTGCCCTGGTTAATTTATTGAAGCGCCAGCGCGATGCTGCGGGTCTGAGTATTTTTACCGATGAGGTAATCTTTAATTCAGATGCTAAATCGAGCACCAAACACCATCAGCTTCTTTTTGCGCAATTAGAAAACCTGCTGAATCAAAAGCCGCTGAACCTAAAAACAAATGCGGCTAAGTGCCTGAACGAAATAGCTGAAGCGGTGCACAAGCGCAGCATGGTCATTATCTTCAGCGATATGTTTTCGAATATGGATAAGGGCGATGCCGATGAATTGTTTTCGGCCCTGCAACATTTAAAGTACAATAAGCACGAGGTCATTCTATTTCATGTGGTGGACAAAAGCAAGGAACTGGAGTTTGAATTTGAAAACCGCCCTTATGAGTTTGTGGATATGGAAACAGGCGACAAGGTGAAACTGCACGCCAACGAGGTGAAGGAGTTTTATGTAAGCCAGATGCAGCAGTTCGAAAGCAGTTTGAAACTTCGCTGCGCCCAATACAAAATTGATTTTGTAGAAGCTGATATTAATAAAGACTTCCGCCAGGTGTTGCTGCCGTTTTTGACCAAGCGCACGAAGATGATGTAAGGTTGTGTCCATCTCCTTTTGGTTTATGGGCCCGTGCTGAATAGCGATACAGACAAGTGCTTATATTTTATACAACAGTTAATTTATTACCCATGAAAGCATACTCCTACCTGATACTAATAATGGTTTCGGCTTCTTTCATTTATCTGGCAATTCAAGATTGGGATAGCAAACCGGGGAGAGTTGTATTCTTTGGCTTACTAGCACTTTTGATTTTATACAGGGAAGTGAAAGACATGAAGGGAAAATAAAACCTCATAAAAAAGATACGCAAATGAATTGGAGCGCGCACTCAGTTACGCTCACAACTTTTCGTTTAATATAAAGATTCCCATTCCACCCCCCCCCACCGACAATCCTGCCAACCCCTAAGCTTTTTCCCAAACCCTCCCTACCAACCTTACAAGGCAATAAACCAACTGCAAAACACGACCCAGCAATGTAGCAGACCTTCTAAAAATTTTCCAAACCTTCATTGTCGGGGTTGGAAAGGCTGTTATTCTTATTAAAACACGAAATGGCAGACTTGCAAACCCTAAAAATCTTTTCAAAACAGGGTTTTGCAGACTGATATAGTTTATATATTTGTAGGAATATTTGTTCTTTCAGATGATATATAAGTAGTTCTCTAAAGAATTATATGAATATCAATTGATAGAGTCAAAATTATTTTAGGAATATCTATTTAATCAAATGATGTACTAAATATTCGTGTAAGAAGTTTTAATCTATCAACTGATATAGTAATCATTCATATAAGAATGCCTGCTATATCATTATTTTAACCCGTATTTTTTAAACCAAAACCCATCTGTTATGTCAGAAAACGCGATAAAAGGTTCCGAAGCTAAGTTTTATCCTTCTACCAAGCTAACTATTTACAAAGCATTGATGCTTGCCAAGATGATGAACGATAATCCTGCTTATGCAGGCATACTCAGCACAAAAACCAGCGACCGTTTGAATGCCGTAGAGCCCATTTTTAGACAAAAGCAAGCGATTCTGGGAGCCCGAAAAGCCGAACGGGCGGGCATCAATACGAAAAAAGAAAAGGCGCGCACCGACACGGCTATGTTCACTTCTCATTTTTTACAGGTGTTCAATATGGGCTTGAAACGCGGCAAGTATAGTTTTGCTGACCGTGTGCTTTTTGGCATGGATGGTTACTCCGAGGCGTTGCCTTCGCTGAAAGGCGATGCTAATATTGAGCGGGCAGCCAAGCAGGTGATAGATGGCGAAGCGAAACGGATTGCCGATGGAAAAACGGCCGTCAGCAATCCTTCGGCTGCCGAGTTGGAAGTGGAGTATAATCTGTTTATGCAGCTCGACCAGCTTTCGGCCATTGCCGATTTTGCTTTGGCCGAGACTCAAAAGGAGCTGCGTGAACTGCATAAGGAGGGTCGCGCGGTGGTGAAGAAAATATGGCGCGAAGTGGAGACCTATTACAACGATGGCGACCGCGAACGGATGCGCAAAAAGGCGCGCCCGTGGGGTGTGCACTATGCGCGCAAAGGAGGGGAGAAGACCGTTACTGGTATCATCACCGATGCCGAAACGGGTTTGCCATTGATAGGAGTGAAACTAAAATTTGCCAACGGGAAAAACAAAACTATCACTGATTCAAACGGGCGGTTTTCGCTCGTCACCAATCTGATGCACGAACAAAACCTGCTGGCCACCCGCGCCAATTATGAGCCTGCGGAAATAATAGTGGATTTGAAAGAGGGCGTAGGAAATTCCTGCACATTGGCAATGGTAAAACTGGTATAATTTATACCAAGGCTGGTATATTTTATACCAGAGTTGATTTTCCATGTGCGGAAAGAATCTTTATGGCCTCGCTAAAAGTTGAAGCAGGCTCTTTCCGTTTTACAGGGCCGTATTTTATTTCTTTTTCAGCTCGTCAATTTCCTTTTGCTGACGCTCGATTATTTCTTTCAGTTCCTTTACCGAATTTATCAGCATATAGGTCATGGCTCCGTTATCCACGTTCAGATATTCTGTTCCTTCTCTTTTAAAAGTTCCCACCATATAGGGCGCTACCTGTTGCAGTTCCTGCGCAATCACTCCCACATATTCAGGCTCCGTATTGTATCCCGAAACTTTATTGTAGTGATATTTCACCGGCTTAATCTGCATGAGTTGAGCCAATCCTTCGGTATATGGTTTTACATCCTGCTTGAAGCGCGCATCCGAAGTTACTATCCAGGTATTCGTGCCCGGTTTACCCGCACTGTTGGCACCCAGCTCTAGGCTGTAAAACGGAGTAATAGTTCCTATACCTACCTCGCCCGTTGCGGTAATAAAAATTTCATTGGCGGTAGGCATAGCGGTATGAATAGACAAAGCGCCTCCGTCTGTCTGCAGATACAAAGGTGATACGACCGAGTTATTCCGGGCATTGATCTCATTGTCGTCAATCACTATGTTTAAAGATGCGGCATCACCCATAAGCAGGTAACCGGAGGTAGTGCCGGCAAGCGTGGCATCACTGCCGCCATCAATATGCAATGGAGTTAAGGGAGCATTTACCCCAATCCCCACTTTTGTATTAGCCGTTGCTCCATTGATACCATTGACCGAGCCCAACACCATGCTGTTGCTGGCATCCACCCGTGCATTGGCTCATATGGCGGTAGCATTGGTCAATGCTGCGGTTGCCACATCAGCATTATAGCCCAATGCCGAATTGTAGGTGCCGGTAGTATTTGCCGCTAAAGCTGTATAACCGCAGGAGCTATTGTGGTGTCCTGTCGTATTTAGGTGCAAGGAATTTTTCCCATAAGCGACATTGTAATAGCCTGTAGTATTAAAGCCCAACGAAGCACGACCTGTGGCTGTGTTTTCATAACCCGTAGTATTTGTCAGCAATGAATTCACTCCGGTTGCTGTATTGTCATAGCCGGTTGTATTTGCCTCTAAAGCACTAAATCCCGCGGCCGTGTTATAGTAGCCGGTAGTATTGAGGTGAAGAGCATTCATTCCGGTGGCCGTATTTTCATATCCCGTGGTATTAGAGTAAAGCGCTGAACGACCGGTTGCAGTATTTTGATAACCGGTAGTATTCTCATATAGCGCAGCCCTTCCCGTAGCTGTATTTTCATAACCGGTGGTATTGCTGTAAAGCGCAGCCCTTCCGGTAGCCGTATTTATATAGCCGGTTGTATTGTTATATAAAGCCACCCGGCCGGTGGCGGTGTTACCATAACCGCTGGTATTTGAAGTAAGAGCCATACTACCTACTGCAGTGTTATAATCACCTTCGTTGGCATAAAGAGCGCGGTAACCTATAGCGGTGTTTTCTGATCCTGTATCGTTTGCGAAAAGGGCCATAGAGCCAATCGCTGTGTTCGAGTCGCAAGTTAAACAGTTATATAATGCAGAATCCCCTATAGCTACCAAACGGGAGGACGTTTGGTTATTAAATAGCGCAAGGTGGCCAATGGCTACATTGGCGGCACCAGTGGTATTGTGTGCCGCTGAATTGCTACCCACAGCAGTGTTGTAATCGCCAGTACTGTTTTGTTCCATGCTACTCAGCCCTATCGCTGTATTATAATTACCGGTCAGGTTATGGTTAAGTACATTATAACCCATGGCCGTGTTTCCATCGCCTGAAGTATTGCTGCCTAATGAAATAGCACCGCATGCGGTATTCGTAAAGCCATCTACGTTACTATGGAGTGAGGCATAACCAAATGCGGCATTGCTGCTGCCGGTAGTACTTCTTAACAACGCCTCAGAACCCAACGCGGTATTGTAGTTGCCGGTGGTATTACTATACAATGCGGAATCACCGAGTGCTACCAGATTGCTTCCTGTTGTATTTGAATAAAGCGAATAAATTCCTACTGCAGTATTTGAATATCCGGTGGTACTGTTGTACAAACTAGAGTACCCCACCGCCACATTGCCGCTGCCTGTTGTGTTACTGTACAAAGTGTGGCTACCTAAAGCGGCATTATTCAATCCGGAGGTATTGCTGGTAAGCGAAACATAGCCATTAGCTGTGTTATAGGAGCCGGTCGTATTGTTTTTAAGAGCAGCTAATCCCGTGGCTGTATTTCCACCTCCGTTGGTGTTTAAGTTGAGCGCCTGAAAACCGAAAGCCGAATTAGCAGCACCTGCATTTACGTTTAAGGTCTGATACCCTAATCCTGTGTTGGAATTAGAGCCGCTACCTTCGATTCTGCCCGCCTTTTGATTAAACACCCGAATATTAAACGGCACGTTATCGGTGGTGCCTATAAAATTGGTGCCGTCCACTGTTCCGCTGTTGCCGGTTAATGTCCAGTTAGTGGCAATCAGTGAACTGGCATAAACCCCATTGCTGAAAGATACCACCAACCATTTTGCCTCGGTGGCATTGTATTGAAGCGTGATAACACCGCTATCCGATAAGGCAATAGAACCATTGCTGGTTAAAATCTGATTGGCGGCTACCGAAGTAGTAGCATTCAAAACAGTGCAACCGTAACCCGTGGCGTTGAACAGCGTGATTATTCTTCCATCCACCCCACCGGTCAAGCCGCTGATAGTGTACTGAGCTGTTGGTCCTGTCATTCTATAAAACGATCGGGGCGTGGCTGTTGTATTCACATTATTATTCGCCCCGTTTACCAAGGTCAGATTAGCGGCCCTCAAGGCCAGGTCACCGGCCATGTCTAAACCGGCTACCGGTGCATTATTGCCTATAGCCACGTTTACATTTGAAGTAGCACCGTTTACTCCGTTCACACTACCCAATACCAGACTGTTGCTGCTATTCACCTGACTATTGCTGCCGATGGCGGTGGCATTGGTAAGTGCGTCAACACCCACATTGGCGCTATCGCCAATCAACGTATTCCGTGTGCCGGTCCCGTTTACTGTAGCGCTTCTATACCCTATGGCCGTGTTGGAATAACCGGTCGAGTTTTGCTCCAGACTCCAGGCTCCAACGGCCGTATTGTTGCTGCCGGTGAGCGTAGCTAAACCGGAGTTTCCGCCTATAAAGGTATTGCTGACTGCGGTCGTATTGGAAACTCCCGCAAAAGCACCTACCATAGTATTGGTGGTGCCGGTATTGGCATAACCCGCGCTTATACCCATGATGGTATTGAAAGAGCCGGTGCCGGTTCCAAATCCGGTTTGGTAACCCACGTAGGTATTACTGTTTCCCGTGGTGGTATTGCGGCCCGAGGAGGTTCCTATGAAAGTATTGTTTTGAGCAGCCGCACTATTCATACCATAGCCCGCCTGATAGCCCACCATCACTGAGTTTACACCGCCCCCCGTGTAGCCCGCTTGCGCTCCGACCATGGTTGAGTTACTGGCAGAGTGGTATCGTCCTGCCTCACTTCCTGCCATCGTTTGCGACCCTGCATTGACTGTGCTGTATCCTGCCATGTATCCCACATGAACATTATCTGAAGCGTTGGCGTTGTTGGTGCCTGCTTTATAGCCCAACGCGGTATTTCGTGTAGAAGTAATATGCCTTGCCCCGGCACTATCTCCAATCATTACATTGTAAGATGTAGTGGTATTGTTAGCTCCGGCTTTTCGACCGATAAAAATATTGGCAGAACCGGTTGTGTTAGAAACCCCTGCGCTGTCTCCGATCGCTATAACATCCTGCCCTGAACTTAGCGCATTCAAAGCTCTGTATCCAATTGAATAATTGTGATTGATCTGGTCGATGCGCCCTGCTTTCTCATTATTCACCCGAACAGTAAATGGCACATTATCTATTGTGCCGATAAAGTTAGTCCCATCAACAGTTCCTGTATTTCCGGTTAAGCCCCAAGCATTTTGAGAACCGTTAGTACCTGTTGGTCCCGTAGCTCCTGTCGCACCAATTCCAGTTGCGCCATTAGCTCCCGTAGTTCCGTTGGCGCCAGTAGGTCCCGTTGCGCCTGTAGTACCATTGTTTCCATTTCCGCCAGTTGGTCCTGTTGCGCCTGTAGAACCATTGTTCCCATTTCCGCCTGTTGGTCCCGTTGCACCGGTTGTTCCATTGTTTCCATTTCCACCTATAGGCCCTGTTGCTCCGGTTACACCTGTTCCTGTTGCACCATTAGCCCCTGTAGTTCCATTCGCGCCTGTTGGTCCGGTTGAACCTGTGTTCCCATTGTTTCCGTTTCCTCCTGTAGGCCCTGTTGTTCCGGTCACACCTACACCAGTTGCTCCGTTCGCGCCAGTTGGTCCAGTTGCGCCTGTAGTACCGTTGTTACCATTTCCTCCTGTAGGCCCCGTTGCTCCGGTCACTCCTGCGCCAGTTGCGCCATTAGCTCCCGTAGTTCCGTTAGCACCTGTTGGTCCTGTTGAACCTGTGTTCCCATTGTTTCCATTTCCACCTGTAGGACCTGTTGCTCCGGTCACTCCCGCGCCCGTTGAACCATTAGCTCCCGTAGCTCCGTTCGCGCCTGTTGGACCGGTCGGTCCAGTGGCACCACCGCCTACACCTGTTGGTCCCGTTGTACCTGTGATTCCATTGTTACCATTTCCACCTGTGAGGCCTGTTGCTCCGGTTACTCCAGCGCCTGTTGCGCCATTGGCTCCGGTGGTTCCATTCGCGCCAGTTGGTCCTGTTGAACCTGTGTTTCCATTGTTTCCATTTCCACCCGTAGGACCTGTTGCTCCGGTCACTCCCGCGCCCGTTGAACCATTAGCTCCCGTAGCTCCGTTCGCGCCAGTTGGACCTGTTGCTCCGGTCACTCCCGCGCCCGTTGAACCATTAGCTCCCGTAGCTCCGTTCGCGCCAGTTGGACCTGTTGCTCCGGTCACTCCCGCGCCTGTTGAACCATTAGCTCCGGTGGCTCCATTTGCACCTGTAGGTCCAGTTGTACCTGTAGTTCCATTGTTTCCATTTCCTCCTGTGGGTCCTGTTGCTCCAGTCACTCCCGCGCCTGTTACGCCATTAGCTCCTGTGGTTCCGTTCGCGCCAGTTGGACCAGTAGGTCCAGTCGCCCCACCTCCAGCACCAGTAGGCCCAGTTGTACCTGTAGTACCATTGTTTCCGTTTCCTCCAGTAGGTCCTGTTGCTCCGGTCACTCCCGCACCTGTTGAACCATTAGCTCCCGTAGTTCCATTTGCGCCAGTTGGTCCTGAAGGTCCTGTTGCACCACCACCTAAACCCGTTGGCCCGGTTGCACCAGTATTTCCATTTGTTCCATTTACACCTGAAGGTCCTGTTGCTCCCGTTACTCCTAAGCCAGTCGCGCCATTAGCTCCGGCAGTTCCATTCGCTCCTGTTGGTCCGGTTGAACCTGTGTTCCCATTGTTTCCATTTCCACCTGTTGGTCCCGTTGCCCCTGTCACACCTATACCAGTTTCGCCATTGGCTCCGGTAGTTCCGTTCGCTCCAGTTGGTCCCGTTGCACCAGTATTTCCGTTGTTTCCATTTACACCTGTTGGTCCCGTTGCTCCGGTCACTCCAGCCCCTGTTGCGCCATTAGCTCCGGTAGTTCCGTTCGCACCAGTAGGACCTGTTGCACCAGTCATTCCTTTCAAACCGGTTGGGCCATTAGATCCTGTAGGTCCTGTGGCTCCGGTGTTAGACGTACCTCCGGATGTTTCAGCATATAATGCATACGGAACACTTACCAGCTCGCTGGAACTCATGTTGCCATAGTTGGTTCCACCGTTCGGATCAAATTCAACCAATAAATATTTATTTCCTCCTGCCCAGTTTATCAATGAAAAATTTCCTGTTAGGGGATTTCCGAGGCCAATCTTCAGTGTAAACAGACCGAATTGGTTCGTAGTGGCATTCTGAGTTTCCTGATATACAGCAAACCCAGGATTAATACCTGTGTTGATGGTTAGCCTTAGAGATACATGGCGATTGGCCAACACCTGGCCACTTGCATAACGAGCTATTGCCTGGTAGTTGATAGATTGCGGTACTTGCGCAGAAGCGATAAATTCAATGATGGCTAATATGCAAAGTGTTAGATACTTTCTCATGTAATGGATTTATAGGATTACAGATAAGTCAAAAATATAGCTAAAACTATGGGACATACTTTTAGTGGGGAAAACGTTTTAACAGTTTGCAGCTATATGTGTGTTTCGTTAAACAATGTAAACTAAAAGAGTATTCATTTAATCATAGATTATTGCATGGAGGGCATAGGAAATTCCTGCACATTGGCAATGGCAAAACTGGTATAATTTATACCAAGGCTGGTATATTTTATACCGGGGCACCAAGTGGTACCTCTATAAACGAACAAAGCCCTTCGAAATGTCGAAGGGCTTTGTAGGAGTGGAGAATATCGGAGTCGAACCGATTACCTTCTACATGCCATGCAGACGCTCTAGCCAAATGAGCTAATTCCCCATAATACAAAAGAACAACGGTGCAAATGTATTTTTCCTTTTCAAAACTTCAACGTTCTTAACGTTCTTCTCCAACAAGCGGGAACAAAAATGCCAACAATTTCAAAATTTTACTTTCGCCCAAAATCAGTCCAATGAAAAATATAGTGGTGTTAGGGGCCGGCATGGTGGGTAGTGCAATTGCCCGCGATTTATCCAAGAATTTCAGCGTCACCTCTGTGGACCTGAACAAAACAGCGCTGGATTTTCTCAAAAAGGATTTCGCAGTAAATACGATTGTGGCCAACCTGAAAGACAAAAAGAAAATTCAATCGGCTATTGCCAAAGCCGATTTAGTGATAGGAGCCGTGCCGGGTTTTATGGGTTTCGAAACCTGCAAAACGGTGATAGAGGCAGGGAAAAACATCGTTGATATTTCCTTCTTTCCCGAAGATGCTTTTGAGCTGGATGCGCTGGCAAAAAAGAAAAAGGTAACTGCGGTGGTAGATTGCGGTGTAGCTCCGGGAATGGATAATATTTTGCTGGGCTATCATTTCAGTCGCATGCAGGTGGACTCGTTTACCTGCATGGTGGGAGGCCTGCCGTTCAAGCGCACCTTGCCGTTCCAATACAAAGCTCCGTTTTCGCCAATTGATGTGATAGAAGAATACACCCGCCCCGCGCGGCTGATAGAAAACCACGAAATGGTTACCAAGCCCGCTCTCAGCGAGCCCGATTTGGTGGAGTTTGAAAACATCGGCACGCTCGAAGCTTTTAATACGGATGGTTTGCGTTCGCTGATGCACACCATGCGCGTAAGAAATATGAAGGAGCAAACCCTGCGCTATCCGGGGCATCGTTTGCTTATGGAAAACCTGCGCGATGCAGGTATGTTCGGCACAGAAGAAGTAGAAGTAAACGGTAAGAAAGTTCGTCCCCTGGATGTAACTTCTAAAATACTTTTACCACAATGGAAGCTGCAACCTGAAGAAGAAGAGTTTACTGTCATGCGCATTATCATTAGTGGAAAGGAAAAGGGGAAAAAGAAAATGTATACCTACGATTTGTTCGATAGATATGATGCGGCAACCAAACTTTCGAGCATGGCACGCACCACGGGCTATACCTGCACAGCCGTAGCCAATTTAGTGGCGAACAAACAATTTACCCGCAAAGGTATTATTGCTCCCGAGATGATTGGAGAAGAAGAAAATGCGTTTCTGTTTATTCTGAATTATCTGAAAGAGCGTGGTGTGAATTATAAGAAGTCAGTTAGCTGATTCTTCCATAATTATTTTTTTTCTGCGCAATAATCGCGTTGAGCTTCCTGTAACAATTGCAGAATTTCATTCCGTTGCACTATGAGTTGCTCAATCGCTGGTTTGTTCGTTCGTGATACTTGGAAGAAACGATAATAGGCCGTGGCTTTTCGTAGGAACGAATAAAACTCTAAACTATACAAACCCAAAGCCGGTATTGCAATGGCGCTGATGAGAGTAACCAAATTGTTTTTCCCAATCAGCGCAATTAAACCAAGCTGAAACAGGTAATAGAATATCCAGCCAAACATGCCGATAACAAAGTTAACGGAGGCATGGAAGTGCGGCTGCTTTACCATCTTGTCGGCTGTGCGATAGGCTAAACGATAAGGCGCATAATTGAACAAAAGACCAAGCAAGTGAAAGGGCATACCAATGACAAGTGGCATTGCCTTTAAAAACAGATGAAGTACATTGGGCTCAGCTATCTCTCCTGAATTTTGAATGGGTTTGTTAAGCAGATTAACCGAAAGATTTAATAGTTGAAGTCCCTGCATGTAATCGCGAATCTTGTGCTTCAATTTTTCTATAAGCTCCGGCTTTTCTGCGCTGTAATAATTAATCGCATTCGCCATTTCACAATTGGCCTTAAAGTCCTGTGGCAGTTTGTCAGGGTTCAGGTGCAGCTCATACATCAACTGCGGCTTATATATTTTCAGCAGGTCTTCATATAAGCCATCATTGCTGCGAAGTTGCAAATCCACAATCAGCTGGCGCATGGTTCCTTCCATCTCGTTCGTGAGTTGGTTGATGGCCTTCACGCTGTCCTGCGCATACTTCTCTTTATATTCTTTCAGCGAAAGCGGTTGCCCTACATTTATGAATACGCTGCTCCGGAATTTTTTAGCCGCTGAATAATTCAAGCCCACGGGCAAAATCTTCACATCCAGTTCAAACTTGTTCTGCGCCTCGGCCCTCAATGCAATTCGGGCTGCTCCCTTTCGTAGTTTACGCAACCGCTTTTCGGTAATGCAGTCTCCTTCGGGATACATGATGATGGTTTGCTTGTTGCTCAAAAGCTCGATACATTTTTCAAAAGTAGCCTCGTTCTTGTGCATCAGTTCAAGCCCTTCCTCCTTTCTGAAAATAGGAATGATGCAAAGTTTGGTAAGAATGGCATTGAGAAGAGGACGCTTGAAAATATCTCCTCTTGCTATCGAATATATTTTCGGCCTGGCGAACATGGCCACCAGCAAGGCGTCCAAAAATGCATTGTTATGATTCGAAACAATCAGCGTTGGCCCATCCTGATTTAACTGCTCGCGGTTTACAACCACAATCTTCTTATAGAAAATGCGCACTGCAGTGTAAACAATAGGTTTTAGAAACTGATACAGCATATTAGGAGAAAACTAAAGTAACCCCTTAATGCATTTTACCAAAAAAGTATTTTTTAATGCTGTATAACTGATATAACACCTCTGCTTAAATCATTAACCCTTTTATATTCGCAGCCTAAATTTGATAGAATGAAAAGAGTATTTGTAGCCATCGTTGCTCTCTTGTTGTTTGGAGCATGTAACCCAAAGCAAGCGTGGAAAAGAAACGCGATTGAAAGTCAGGAGAAGATTTTGATGGAACAGGCTAAGGCCGGTAAGGTGGATACTGCCATGGTAAGCGATTTGTTGGCGGAGTATGAAGCCTACACCACCAAATATCCCGATGATACCATCGGAGCAGCTTATCTTTTCAAAGCAGCCGACTTCTATCGCTACATGCATAAGCCGTTAAGAAGCATTGGCATTTATCAGCAGATTTATGAGAAGTACCCTGCCGTGGCTAAACGTCCTTACTCTTTATTCCTGCAGGGTTTTATTTTCGAAAACGAGGTCGGTAATCCAACACTTGCCAAATCTGTGTATGAAAAATTTCTGGCCGAATATCCTACTCATCCCATTGCCAAAGATGTGAGGGTAACTTTGAATAACTTAGGGAAATCCCCTGAGCAATTAATTCAGGAGTTTGAAGAGAAAGCAAAGCAGGATTCACTTTCTACCACATCCAAATAAAAAAAGCACGAACTTTCGTTCATGCTTCAGTTTATTCTTGCAGTTATTCCTAAATACTATGTATTTTTATTTGCTTTTAGCTGTTTACTCGGTCTGTCTTTACAACAGTCTTAGAGTAAGTAGGGCAAGTATGTTTTTCGCACGATGACAGCGCGATAAATCCGATTGCCACAGCCGCAAGAACCATTTTTTTCATGATAGATT
>CANJVG010000067.1 GCA_947478005.1 Bacteroidota bacterium | reverse complement strand
TCCAGCTTGCCGTTCATCACTTGCGCTTGTGACGAAAAAACAAACAGCATCAATACAGTGAAAAGGATGTAGAAGTTTTTCATGATTAAAAATTGATTTTGAAATTAGGTCTTCCGTTTAGTTTTGTAATGATAATGATTAGTTTCAGTATCCAAAACAAGTTTAAGGAACTTCTACTGGCTCTTCAAAAAACATTCTAATTTCACGATATGGTATCTGCATTTATTGACCAACCCAAGGAGGTTAGGGAGGAGGACAAGCTGGATGAAAAAACCATTTCAGCGTTTGTAAAACAACATTTGCCCGCAGCCGAAGGGGACTTGCATATCAAACAATTCCGCGGTGGGGCTTCTAACCTTACCTATCAACTGGATTTCGAAAACGTCTCTTACATATTGCGCACTTCTCCTAAAGGTACCAAAGCAAAAGGTGCGCACGATATGGGACGGGAGTTTGGTATTATGCAAAAGTTGCAACCGGTTTATACTGTGCCGAAAATGTTGGCGTTTTGTAAGGATATGTCATTGATTGGCCGCGAGTTTTACATTATGGAAAAATTGGTGGGCATTATCCCCAGAGCAAATCTTCCCAAAGAATTAGTACTGAGTAAATCCGAAGTGAAAACTCTTTGTATCAATGTTATTGACAAGTTGATTGAACTGCATCGAATAGACATTCAATCAACCGGCTTGCTGGAATTAGGGAAAGGCACAGGTTACTGCAAACGGCAAATTGACGGCTGGACTGAGCGATATAAAAAAGCAAAGACGTGGAACGTGCCTTCGTTTAATTATGTGATGGATTACCTCAAGGCAAATATCCCTATCGAAGAAAGAAGCGGTTTGATTCATAACGATTTCCGTTTTGACAATGTAGTGCTGGATGCCGCAAACCCAATGAAAATAATTGGCGTGCTCGATTGGGAAATGGCAACAATAGGCGACCCTTTGATGGACTTGGGAAACTCACTTGCCTATTGGGTGCAGGCCGATGATGATTTTGTGGCGCGCCAAACCAGGCGGCAGCCCACACATTTAGACGGTATGCTCACCCGCAAAGAAGTCATAGAATACTACTGCAACAAAATGAATTTCAAAGCCGAAGACTTTACCTTTTATGAAGTGTATGGCGTTTTTCGCTTGGCAGTTATTATGCAACAGATTTACTATCGCTATTACCATAAGCAAACAACTAACCCTGCTTTTAAAAACTTCTGGTTCCTGGTAAATTATATGAACTGGAGGTGCAAGAGGATTATTGCAGGGAGATAGGAAATCATTTACTCTTGGCAATAATTTCGGTGGTGCTGAATCCCTCTAGATATGGAACGGTTTTCACTTTTCCTCCGTACCCCTCAACGAAATTGCTGCCTATAATTTCTTCTTTTTTCCAATCACCACCCTTCACTAAAACATCCGGATGCAGGTAATGAATTAAATTTTCGGGAGTGTCTTCATAAAACAAAACAACCGCATCAACGAATTGAAGCGAAGCAAGAATTACTGTCCGGCTTCGTTCATCATTTACCGGTCTTGAGCTCCCTTTCAACCTTTTTACAGAAGCATCCGCATTCAGGCCTACAACCACCCTGTCGCCAAATTCATTACAGGTGGAAAGAAGATGAATATGCCCCTGATGAAGAATATCGAAACACCCGTTGGTAAACACAATCTTATCCCCGAGTGTTCGCCAAAACTCAATTCTCTTGAGCAGCGCATCGGCAGATAGAATCTTCGACTCGATTTTTTCAGATAAAACCAAGGTTGTGTTTTTAAGGGTTATTCTTCTAACGAAGGTTCGCGATTCAATATTGCGAGAAGTATCAAAGAAAATACCCCGCCTACCATTACTAAGGCAGTTTGAGCTGTCCATTGAACCAAGCCAAAAGAAATAGCCGCACTGCCAACCACTCCGTAAAGCCCCAGCACAATTTGAATGAAGATAGGATATAGCCCAAGACCACCCGGTGTTAGTGAAAAAGCAACACCGCTAAAGAACAAACAAATACCAGCGGCCATAAAACTTAACCCGGCTGTTTCAGGGAACATACGAAAACCAGAATAGCCCATAAGCCAATACAAAGCCCAAATCATAACCGTGTGGAACAAGAGCAAAAAGGGATTCTTTACATCTTTAATGGAAATGATACCATGAACAAAGCCACTTAATCGCTCTTTCACATTCGCCACAATATTTTCAAAACCCTTCGCGCGAATTTGTGCTCCAATAAAAACTACAAGCCCTAAAGTAACCAATGTCAACACACCAAATTTCAACATTGGGTTAATTTGGTTCTTCTGAATAATATCACCAAATTCCTTTTGTGCATTTTGTACTATTTGAGTATATAGTTTAAAGAAGGTATCGTGCTCACCAACTATGAGTATTAGAACCACAATGCCGAGACATATGACATCCAGTATTCGTTCGAGCACCATCGTGCCAATCGCTTTATCCAAAGGGATTTTTTCATAACGAGATAAAACTCCGCAACGACTTACTTCACCAAGACGAGGAAAGAAAAGGTTGAGAAAATACATAATCATCACACTCAAAAATGTGTTTAAGAAGCCCGGATTATATCCCAAGGAGCGAAGCAATAATCTCCACCTTTCGCTTCTGAAATAGTTACTGACTAAACCGATAATAGGAGGAAGGGCTACCCAAAAATAATCTGCCCTCTTGATGTCGTCAACTACATGTTGCTTATCACTTGCACTCATCTGCCCAACAAACCAATAGACAAGACTTACACCTATTCCGAGTGATACAACCAGTTTGATGATGTTGCCGAGATGTTTTTTCATTTTGTGGCGAATGGTGTCTGGCTCCGAATCTTTAGCCTAAGCCGTAATTTGGTTGGAAGAATTTACATGAACCGTAACAGGTTTGTGATTTTTATATTCATCCGTACTCACCATGCAATAAGAAATTACGATGATGATATCACCCACAGAAACTTTACGGGCAGCAGGGCCATTCAAACAAATAGTTCCGGAACCGCGCTCTCCTTTGATAACGTAGGTTTCCAAACGCTCACCATTATTCACGTTTACAATCTGTACGCGCTCGTGCTCCAGCAGATTTGCCGCTTCCATTAAATTTTCATCAATGGTAATACTGCCAATATAATTGAGATCAGCCTGCGTAACGGTCACGCGGTGAAGTTTCGATTTGTAAACGGTTATAAACATAGCGGGCGAAAGTAAAATAATTTGAGAATCAGATTATGCGAAAAAACACTCTAATCTTTCATCTTCAGAAGAAGAGTATTTGCTTCTACAAACCCTTTCTCCGCAACAAAAATCTCCTCCACCTCTCCATCGCTGTGGGCCTCTATGGTAGTCTCCATTTTCATAGAACTCATCACCAATAAACCTTTGCCCGACTGCACTTTGTCACCTGCCTTTACCAATAGTTTCACAATCTCTCCAGGCATAGGAGCAATATATCCACCTTTGGCTGCGGCATTTCCCGGTTCTGTAAATCTCGGTACTTCTTTAAGGCGGAATGTGCCTGCTGAAGGATGCTGTATAAAATACTCGGTTTCATTTTTGGTAACCACAAACTTAATTCGGTGATTATCTATTTCTATAACGTAGAGATTATCATCAACGGATGAAAGCTTAATATCATAATTTTCCTCCCCTGCCTTTACCTCAAATTTTCCATTCTGCCTGTAGCGATATTCGAGCTTTACATTGCCGGTACCGAATTCCACTTCAAAACTTTGTGGCTGATAAGGAATATTTCTCCAGCCGTTAAGTGAATGAGAAAACATTTCTCTTTCCTTTTTTATAGCCCATTCATACAACATCGCTGCTATCGTGGTTTCATGCAAAGCAGTTTCCGAAACCAATTTTTTATAAGAAGAAAAGTCGCGTTCTATCAATTTAGTGTCGAAAGTCCCATCTGCAAAATTCGGATGTTGCACCAGTTCTTTCAAAAAACCAATATTGGTGGTAATGCCAAGAATAGGAAAGCTATCCAACGCCAACTCCATTTTTTGTATCGCGTTAGTTCTGCTATCCGCCACAACAATCAGCTTAGCCAACATGGAATCATAAAACATACTCACCTCAGAACCCGATTCTATTCCCGAATCTATCCTTGTAAAAAAAGTGAAGGGTGCTTCAGCAAAAAGAATTTTTCCGGTGGAAGGGAAAAAATTGTTCTCCGGGTCTTCAGCGCAAATTCTGCATTCGATAGCGTGACCTCTTTGCATCAGCATTTCCGGCTCAATCCTCAACTCAACGCCCATTGATGCCGCAATCTGCATTTGCACCAGGTCAATGCCAACGACCATTTCCGTTACTGGATGTTCAACTTGTAGGCGGGTGTTTACCTCCAGAAAATAAAAATTCTTCTGCTCATCTAAAAGAAATTCAACTGTTCCGGCATTGGTATAATTGACCGCCTTAGCGAGCGACAAAGCGGCTTCGCCCATTCGAGTTCGCAATTCCTCATCGAGTGATGGCGATGGACTTTCCTCAATTACTTTTTGGTAGCGTCTTTGCATAGAACACTCTCTATCAAAGAAATGCATATGGTTGCCATGCTCATCTCCAAAAATCTGGAACTCTATATGTTTCGCTTTCGGAAAATACTTTTCGAGCAGCAAACTTCCATCGCCAAAACTTTTCTCTGCTTCGCGCTTTGCGCTATCGAAAGCAGCTTCCAATTCTTCAGCATTGTTTACAATGCGCATGCCCTTTCCTCCGCCACCGGCACTGGCTTTGATTAATACCGGATAGCCGATTTCTTCCGCTTCATATTTCAAACGTGCGGCACTCTGTTCTTTTCCATTATAACCGGGTACCACCGGAACACCGGCCTCTATGGCAATTTCTTTGGCTTTTATTTTCGACCCGAGTTTTGAAATAACCTCAGCGGAAGGCCCTATGAAAATAATTCCCTCATCAGCACAGCGCTGTGCAAATGAGGCATTTTCAGAAAGAAAACCATAACCGGGATGAATGGCATCGGCTTCTGTTCTTTTTGCCGCTTCAATAATTTTATTCTGATCGAGATAAGATTCGCTGGCGGCATTTCCTCCTATGCAAACGGCTTCATCCGCAATTGTTACAAACAAGGATTTCCTGTCGGCATCGGAAAACACAGCTACAGTTCTAATGCCCATTTCACGTGCAGTGCGCATAACACGAATGGCAATCTCTCCACGATTGGCTATCAATATTTTTTTAATCGTCTTCATGTTCGTCTTTCGTTTGTTGTCTTTCGTTTGTCGTTGAACAGCCGCCCTTGTATTTCAACGAAAGACGACAAACCACGAACGAAAAACGTTTTGATTTTTACATTCTGAAAACTCCAAAGCCTTCGGCTCCTTTAAATTCTGTTTGATGAATTACATCTAAACACAACTTCAAATAATTTCTGGTTTCGCGCGGGTCAATGACTCCATCGTCCCAAAGTTGTCCGCTGGCATACCAGGCATTGCTTTGTTTCTCTGCTTCTTTCACCATGTAACCTGCCATTGCTTTTCCCTGTTCTTCGTCATATTGAATTCCTGATTTCTCAGCCGCTTGCCTGCCTATGGTTTGCATGACCCCGGCTAACTGGTCGGGTCCCATGACAGCAATTTTAGAATGCGGGTAACTGAAAAGAAAACGTGGTTTGTAGGCGCGGCCACACATAGCATAATTACCCGCACCATAACTTGCACCGGTAATGATAGTGATAGCGGGAACAGTAGAATTACTTACCGCGTTAATAAGCTTTGCGCCATGTTTTATAATTCCTTCTTCCTCATATTTTTTGCCGACCATAAAGCCGGTGATATTTTGAAGAAACAATAGCGGTGTATTATTTTGATTGCAAAGTTGAATGAAGTGCGCACCCTTATTAGCAGCTTCCGAAAACAATACTCCATTGTTGGCTATAATGCCAATTTGATAACCGTTGATTTTAGCATAACCGGTTATCAGGGTACTTCCATAAGCAGGCTTAAACTCAGAAAATTCACTTCCGTCAACAATTCGCGCAATCAGTTCGCGCTGGTCGAAGGGAATACGAACATCGGCAGAAACCACTCCAAGAATTTCCTCATTTTCAAATTTGGGTTCAGGAATTTCCTCTTGCGAATAGTAAATCGGTCCACGTTTCAAATTCGAAACAATTTCACGCGCCAACCTTATTCCATCCATTTCATCTTCCGCCATATAATCAGAAACTCCGGAAACAGTGCTGTGCATTTTCGCTCCGCCTAAACTCTCCTCATCGGTAACTTCATTGGTAGCCATTTTTACAAGAGGTGGGCCAGCCAAAAAAACCTTGGCTTCATTCTTCACCATGATTACATAATCGCTCATGCCGGGGATGTATGCACCACCCGCAGTGCTGCTGCCAAACACAATGGAAATAGTAGGTATGCCCAGTTGGCTGCGTTGCGCTATACCCCGAAAATTTGCTCCTCCATAGTTAAAAATCTTCGCCTGGTCAGGAAGATTGGCCCCGGCACTTTCTACCATGTTAATCATCGGCAAGCGATTCTCGGTAGCAATTTCTCCAATCCGCAAACCTTTTTGCAAAGTGGCATAATCAATGGCTCCGCCCTTTATAGTACCCACGTTTGAGTTCAGCATGCACATTCTGCCGCTTACGTAACCGAGTCCGGCAACTACAGTTCCACCGGTTCCAAATCCATCGGTACCCCAACCGGCAAACGGACAGAGCTCCATAAAGGGAGAATCTACATCAAGCAGCATTTCAATTCTTTCGCGCGCTAAAAGGCGACCTGCCTTTTTGGTGCGTGCCAGATATTTTTCTTCGCCCTGAAAAAGAGCTTCTTTTTGTTTGGCTTCCAGCTCAACAATTTTCTCCTTCATCAGCGCAAGGTTGCGCTGATAGCTTTCGGAGTTGCGGTTTATTTTTGATTGAAATACGGACATACGTGTTTGTGTGAAATTTCTCCGGCCAAATAAAATTGTTTTTTGAGAACAAAGTAAAAGAAACATCTTTCGGGCGTAAAGAATAAAAATGATTTTCATCGGCTTCCTGCTCGGCTTTATCGGTTACCTGCCTGTGGGCAATATCAACCTGACGGTAGTTCAGCTTTCGGTGAGTGATAAGCATGAACGCGTATGGTTGTTTATTCTCTTTGCTGCGCTGATGGAATTTATCTACTGCTTTTTCTCGCTCTATGGCTTGGAACGATTGCTGCGTGAAGAAAGTTTGATTGCAACTTTAAACTGGGCGGGGGTGGTTATATTTTTCGCGCTTGGCCTATTCAGCATTCTGCATAAAGTTCATGCCGATACAGAGCAACAATTTTCTTCGGGCATAAAACGTGGAGTGCTGATTGCCATTTTTAACCCCCTGCAAATTCCGTTTTGGCTGGTGTGGGGAATTTATGTGATGGAGAAAGGTTGGGTCAGGAAAGAGATTTTCTCGATGGCGGTTTTTAGTTTACTCTGCTCTGTCGGCACTATCGCGGTGCTTTGGTTATATGCTTATGCCGGCAAGAAATTTGTGGCTCGATTGAACCTCAATGCGCATTTTCTGAACCGCATGATTGGCGGCTTATTGATTCTGCTGGCGGTTCTTCAATCGGTCAAACTGTTGTTGCACTGAGCTTAATATCCTCTCACAATTTTTATTTTCGCCCCCATGCAGGAAATTTTTGATAAAGCGAATTTGGTATTGGAAGAAATTAAAACCGCTGCGGCTGAAAATGCCGAACAGGCGGAGCTGTTTCGTATTAAATATCTCGGCACCAAGGGAATTCTCAAAGACCTTTTTAGCGCCATGGCGCAACTGCCCGGTGAACGTAAAAAGGAATACGGTCAGTTAATGAACACCCTGAAGGCAACGGCCGAAACAAAACTCGAGGAGATGAAATCGAATTTCGATTCGGGCAAATCTGCTGCTAAGGAAATTCCTGATTTAACCGCTCCGGGGGTTGATATTCCGTTGGGCTCGAGACACCCTCTAAGTATAGTTCGCAACAAAATCATTGAAATTTTTTCGCGCATCGGTTTTGTAGTAGCCGAGGGGCCGGAGATTGAAGATGACTGGCACAACTTCACCGCACTCAACACGCCTCAGGACCATCCCGCACGCGATATGCAGGATACTTTCTTTCTAACCGAAGACAAAAACTTCATGTTGCGCACCCACACTTCCTCGGTGCAGATACGCAAGATGGAAACCGAGAAACCGCCCCTGCGTTATATTTTTCCGGGGCGCGTTTACCGCAACGAAACTATTTCAGCACGTGCGCATTGCACCTTTCACCAGGTCGAGGGCTTATATATAGATGACCAGGTTTCTTTTGCCGATTTGAAACAAACCATGTTTTATTTTGCGCAGGAGATGTTTGGTAAAAATGTGGAGATACGCTTTCGTCCTTCGTTTTTTCCTTTCACCGAGCCGAGTGCCGAGGTGGACATTTCGTGCTTTGTCTGCAACCAAAAAGGCTGCCCGGTTTGCAAGTACTCTGGTTGGGTGGAGATTGGCGGCTGCGGCATGGTGGACCCTGCCGTGCTCGAAAACTGCAAACTCGACCCCAAAAAATATTCAGGCTTCGCCTTCGGCATGGGCATCGAACGCGTCACCATGCTCAAATATCAAATCAACGACCTGCGCCTTTTCTTCGAAAATGATATTCGTTTTCTGAAGCAGTTTACTTCGGCTGTTTAAAAACAAAATGATTATGCCTGTCCCGACCTGAATGATAAATGAAGGACGGGAGGGTTCCTTCGCAAAGCCTCGGGGCGCGCTATCCGTTCCCGCTCTTTTTTTGCTGTATTTTGTCCTCCGCTGGCGGAGGTGTCTCGCTGCTCTGAGCGAGACAGAGGTGGATGTATTAGTCTTTCACTCACAGCAAAACTACTATCGCTAACCCAACAGCCGCCCTTCATTCATCACTTTTTCATTTTAAATGATAATGAATAAAGGTTCCACCCCTACTGGGTTCCAATATTTAAATACAATCAACCCTTCATACCAAAAAGGCCACCATCTGGGGCGAAAACTCCAAATTACCCTCACTCGCGGTCATTCATCATTGGAGCGCGGTCATCGGTCATAAAGGCGCGGTTATTTATCATTGAGGCGTGGTCATCGGTCATAATTGCGTGGTTACTCATCAAATTAGGGCGGTTCTCCATCATTCTTAAGCGGCCACCTATCATTTTAACAACTCCATCCATCATTCCCTTACGGTCAATCATAATAATCCTGCGGTCTTTCGTCATTATTCTATTGTTATCAATAAAAATGCCGTTGTAGTTTTTAAAGCTGCAACGTCATTCCGTTTTTTAGCCCCATCAAAAGTTCAGTGATTTTATTCCTTCACCTCCCTTCCAGTCACCAGCTCATTATTCATACTCAGCCGCTAGAAATAAGTACCCGAAGGCAACTCGCGCCTTTTCCGGTTTAGCAAATGCTTTCATTCGCGCTTTTATTTATGACGCCTAGATGCATCAGCAAATCATTCATTTCACAAGCTTGGTTGCGCTTGCTTTTCAGCCGTACAAACCAAGCAGCAGCTGCCAGGCACATAGCGCGATAAAAGCCGAAGGACGAATTGACTCAAATCATTCCTCCTTTCTTGCGCAAAGTTTTAATCTTACGTTCGAAAAAACAGCAACCCTATGAAAGACGGAGTGTATTACAGCGACTATCTGCAACTGGACAAAATCTTAGGAGCACAAGAACTGGAGAGCGACAAAGCCGGTGACCACGCCCATGATGAAATGCTGTTCATCGTCATTCATCAGGCCTATGAACTTTGGTTTAAGCAAATCCTGTTCGAGGTAAGTTCGGTGATGAACATAATGAGCCAGCCGAATATTTCGGACAACTCACCCGACCTGTTTACGGTCAACCACCGGTTGAGCAGAGTAGTTACCATTCTACGTGTTCTGGTTGACCAGATAAACATCATGGAAACCATGACTCCGCTCGACTTTCTTGATTTCAGAAATCGGCTTCGTCCGGCTTCTGGTTTTCAGAGTATTCAGTTCAAGTTGTTGGAAGCCCATCTGGGTTTGCGTATGGATAACCGCCATGGCAAAGCCTATTACACCAGCCAGTTGAAACCCGAAGACAAAAAAATTATTGAGGATGCCGAGCTAACCAAACCCTTGATTGTGCTCATCAACGAGTGGTTAGAGCGCATGCCCTTTTTTGATAAAGCAGAATATTGGAAAGGAATTGGCATCGAAGCAGGCAAGCATCCGTTTTGGAAAAATTACTCTGCAGCTTACGATGCGAGTTTAGTAGATGGAGAAAAAAACAACCTCATTCGCTTTGAGGAGTTAATGTTTAGCGATGAGAAAAAGGAAGAATGGAATTTGAGTTCTAAGGCAAGACGTGCAGCTTTGTTCATAATGATGTACCGCGATTATCCATTGTTGCAAGCTCCTTTTCAGCTGACTAATCTTTTGCTGGAAATAGATAATTGCCTTTCGGCCTGGCGTTTTCGCCATGTAAACATGGTTCACCGCATGATAGGCAATCGCACCGGCACAGGTGGCAGCACCGGTAAGGATTATTTGCAAGGCGCTTTGCTGAAGCATTATATCTTTCAGGAGTTTGCCGAACTCACTTCGTTTATGATTGAACGAAACAAGCTACCTCAGCTATCACATGAGTTGAAAGCAAGGTTGGGGTTTGAGAGCTAGGCAACGTCTTTTACCATCATCTGCAGGCTCACTTTCTCGTTCCACACGTTTTCGCTGATTTGGTAAGCGATGTCGAATGCTCCGCTTTTTACTAAGGAGAATTTATCTGCCATTCCGAAACCTATACCATCCATATTGGTGCCGTCTTTTTTGCGAATGGAAAATTTGATGTGTTCTTCCTTTACAATTTTGCTCCAGCCGCCATCGCGCACTCCGCGGCTTACGAAAACGGGTTTCATATTATCAGGGCCGAAGGGAACCATCTGTTGCAGGATGCTGTAAAACTTTGGAGTGATATCTTCCAATTCTAACTCTGCATCAATTTCTAATTCAGGAATCAGTTGTTCAGCTGTGATTCTTTCACTCACTACCTTTTCAAATTGATTGGAGAAGGCTTCAAAGTTCTCCGGATGCATAGTCATGCCCGCAGCAAACTTATGCCCGCCAAACTGAATAAGATGTTCGCGGCAATCATAGATGGCTTCATACAAGTCGAACCCTTTGACCGAGCGCGCACTGCCTGCGAGTTTCCCATCACTTTCTGTAAGTATAATGGTCGGACGGTAATACGTATCGGTGAGTCTGGAGGCTACAATACCAACTACTCCTTTGTTCCAATCGGGGTGCTGAAGCACCGTTGTTTTACGATTAATTAAATTTTCATCACGGGCAATTAGTTCAAGGGCGTGAGCAGTTATACTTCTATCTAAATCTTTGCGGTCGTTATTGAAGCGGTTGAGTTGAAAGGCTTTTTCTTCTCCTTCTAAATCTACCTCATCGCTTATCAATAGTTTTACCGCGTGCATAGCATCATCCATTCTTCCGGCTGCGTTAATGCGCGGCCCGATAATAAATACCACATCATCAATGCTCATTTGTTTTTGCACTCCTGCAATTTCTTTGAGTCGTTTTAATCCGCTGCTGGCATTTTCGGAATTCAGTTTCTGCAAACCGAACCAGGCGAGTATTCGGTTTTCCCCTGACATTGAAACAATATCGCTGCCAATGCTCACACAAACCAAATCGAGGAACTGATAGCACTTCTCCATCGGCACTCCGTTCTGCAAACTGAAGGCTTGAATCAATTTAAAGCCAACACCGCAACCACTCAATTCTTTGAATGGATAATTGCAATCGCTTCGCTTAGGGTCAAGCACAGCCATTGCATTGGGTATTTCCTCTCCGGGATTGTGATGGTCGCAAATGATGAAGTCAATATTCCTTTCATTAGCATAATCAACTTTATCATTGGCTTTTATTCCACAGTCAAGAGCAATGATGAGGGATAAGTTATTGTCCGCAGCAAAGTCAATGCCCTTGAGTGAAATGCCGTAGCCTTCGGAGTAACGGTTAGGTATGTAGTAATCTATGTTCGGGTAAAACTCTTTAAAAAATGAAAACACAGTAGCTACGGCTGTTGTTCCATCCACATCATAATCTCCGTAAATCAGAATCTTTTCGTTAGCCGCCATCGCTTCGTTGATTCGATTGATGGCTTTGTCCATATCCTTCATCAGAAACGGGTCATGCAAATCGCTTAGCTCGGGGCGGAAGAATTTCTTTGCCTGTTCGTAGGTTTCAATTCCTCGTTGCACTAATAGGCGACAAAGTACAGGATGCACTTTCAACTCCTGTTGAAGTGCATTTACTTTTAGTTCATCGGTTTGTTTGATTGCCCAGCGCTTTTGCATAATAAGAAGCTGAATTTTTGAAACCTGACCTTAATAAATTAACCAAGTGTGTTTATCCTAGTAAGTGGGAGCCAATTATTGAAGGTAAGAGGTAGTGTCCCTTATTTATCTACCACAAAAATAAATGAACCGCTAGAAGCTAGTAATCTATAGGCATCATTGAATGGATGGTAATGTATTCGCTTTGTTAGCTCTGCAAATTTCCACCATAACCGGTGCAGTATATAGTAAGGGAAATTGATGGCTTTTATAAGGATGGAAGGAAGTGATGAGAAGTAGTGCATGTTAGACATAGCCTCTATTCCCTCCCAACCTTTGTTTGGCGCTAAGACTTTTATTTTTTCGAAACCTGCAATCTTTAAATTAGTCAAAACTCCGGCATGGGTGGTATGATAGTAGCTTATCTCATGGAATGGTTCTAAAAAGGAAAGCATACCAATAAATCGCCCATTTGGTTTTAAAACGCGCATCACCTCTTTGGCCATTATCCAGGGGTATTGAATATGTTCCATTACGGATATTGAAATGACGAAGTCGATGCTATTGTCTGCAAAGGGCAGTGAATGGGCATCACCTAATACGGAGGCACCCCGCGAACGATAATCTAAGCCGATATATTTATAACCTGCCTTTTCACACACCTGGCGATGAAGACCGGTTCCACAACCTAAATCTAAAACAAATGAATCTGTATTTTTTGCTTTCGGGAAGTAGCTCAGAATTTCGCTTGACATGTGTTGCGGCACTGCCAAACTACTAAAGTCAACTTCTTGTTCTTTATTCGTTTCAATTGGGTTAAAGTTTATGCTACTTAGATTGAGTTCTTCGCCAACGACAAAATCGACATGAACCTTTTTACTCCTTTTCAATCTTAAATCAATTTGCCCGTTTACTATAGGATACTCCTCTTTTGTAATTTCTGATTCTGCTTTATTGCCGGTAAATGTCAGTGGGCCTAAAGAATATGGACAAACTAATAAGTCCTGGAGTTTTCTGTTTGTGTTGCTCATAGTTGTTTTTTACGAAGTTATTTTTTTTTGATAGATTTCCAATCAATTTGGATTGTATAGTGAAAGTAGAAGAGAAAATGACTTAATGCAGTACCACTATTCTTTTCGCCATAGAAATATTTCCTGCTTTTATTTGCACGAAATAGATGCCGTTGCCCCAGTTGGTAGTGGATAGTTGGCAGGTGGTGGTTGTTGGTGTGGTGGTAAATACTTTTCTTCCTTCTACATCAAAAACCTCAATCAATGTTTTCTGTCCAGTAAAGCCTAAACAGTAAATATTCAATTCATCGTTCACAGGATTTGGATTTACGGAGTAAGAGAAAGCAGGATTTCTCATGTCATTAATTTCATTGACGATGATGGTTTGTTGAATGATGCAGCCGGTACTGTTTTTTACATACACCGTATAGCTGTCCATGGAGTCAATGCTGAATATATTGGATTGCTGAAAAGTAATTCCATCCATTGAATAAGTCAGGGACTCGTGGTTTGCGCTGGCAATGATGCTAATGTTGCCATTGGTAGTGTCGGTTGGGTAAATGATGTGCACCGTAGAAATGATGACACTATCGGGCTGGTGAAGTTCGGTGGTAAACTTTCTTCGGCAACCAGAGGTGTCGGTAACACTTACATTGTAGAAACCTTCGGGCTGATTCAGGCATTCGGGAGCGGTCAGTCCATTTGACCAGAGGATATTGAAGTCATCAAAACTACCGGGGCTGAATACTGCGGCCATGGCACCGTCTTCTGCATTGGAACAACTGATATCTATTTTATCAATGCGCAAATCGAATTTGCATGAATCGCAATTGTATCTTTTCAGATTTTGGATGGCGCGGCTGAGATTTAGTCTTCCGTTGGTGGCAGTTATGTTGTTGAGGGAGGAAATCCATTCTGCCCCATCTAAAATGTATTGACGAATGAGCAAGGCAGCCGAATCGGGATGCTCATAGGAGTAATCTATCAGTCCGCAACAGGCCGCGGAATACATGGCGGCAACGGCTCCGGCTACATGGGGCGAGGAGAAGGAGGTGCCCACACCATCAGTACCATAAGTATTACCAGGTAACGTGGAGTGGAAATAAGTGCCGGGAGCGCCAAGGTCTATACTTGTTTTGCCATAAGCTGCACCCGGGTTGCGGATGTCTCTATTGGTCGTGTTGGTTACGGTGATGAGGTAATTACTGGGGCATTCGGTGGGCATGTCGTGTTCGACATCTACATCAATACCCAGGTTGGCCGTAGCTGCTGCACTGAGGATGCCGATATAACCCATGGAATCATACATTGAGCACCAGATGGGGTAGCCGGAAGGATTTGCCCGGTCAACGCCAAAGGAAGAGTTGGTGGCGACAATGTATGCCCCCTTTGTTCCGAAGGTGGTGTTATAAAGCATGCGCATTTCGCGCACATAGTTATATGCTTTTACTACCGCAGCTTCTGTGGCTGTGCCATATCGAACGGGCATTATCTTGGCACCCCAACATACGCCCGCCACTCCAACATTGTTATCGCCTATAGCCGCTGCAATTCCTGCACATGCCATGGTGTGATTGTCGATTCCCTGTACGCTACCGTTGTTTTGATACGAGTTCCAGCCATTGACATCATCTATATATCCATTGCCATCATCATCAATGCTGTTGCCGGGGACTTCGTTGTAGTTGGTGAAAAAGTGTAGGTCTTCATGCGTTAAATCAACCGCATTGTCGATAATGGCAATGACTACCGAATCTCCGGCACAGGTTACTGCATCATGATTAATGGCCCAGGCTTCTGTGGCTTCTATGTCGGCACCGGGAGTGCCACTGTTTTGACCGGTGTTGAGCATGTTCCATTGGTTGGAGAATTGGGCATCGTTCGGGATTAGTGAGCGTGGTTTTACACGATGGTTATACTGCGCCAGTTTGATGTGCTCGTTGTGCTGAAGAGTGAAAAGAAATTCTTCGGAGGATGCTGTTGTATTTCTTTCCACCAGAAAGATACCCATGCGAGGCGATAGAACTTCTTTGTTAATCAGCGAAGGAAATTTCTGCAACACGGCATCGAGGGAGTGAGCCGGTTTGAGCATGACGATGTATTGATTCAACACGCGGTTGTCTTCTTCTTCCAATTGTGCTGATGAAATCATTGGAGAGAAGAGCATGATTAACGCTATCATCCATGTTGAAGGTGAGAATACCGGCAACGGCTTACCCATATTTATCGTTCGTCTTTTCATTGTTTTATTCAAATGCAAATTTGCCTCTTTTATTTAAGACGAGGGAAGTGCCGTAGAAGTTGATGCTGCGTTGTTTCAATTATTGTTTATCCAATCTTCCGCCATTTTCATCACTTCTTCGTTTTGCCAGCGGTTCTCGATATCGGGAATGGCCATTATTTTGTCGAGCAACTCATTCTGTTTTTCTCCGCGCAGCTTTGCTTCATTATAACTAAGGTCGCTGAAAACTACCATGCTGTAGTGCGTCATAAATCGAGGCGAGAAATGGTCGGCAATCTTCTTCTCAATTTGCGTGCGCAGTTGAAAATCTTTGCGTCCGCTGAGGTCGCGCATTTCGACATAGTTATGCAGCGCCAGGTCGAGTATCGCATCGCCATTTGGCTTGCGCTGATGTTGATATTTGTCGAGTGCCACGGGCCAATCTTCATTGGTGGCATCTAAGATTTCGTCCAACTCCTTCACATCTTCAAAACCACAAATCATTCCCTGCCCATAGAACGGCACAATGGCATGGGCAGCATCGCCAATCAGCGCTGCGTTTTTATAAACCCACGGAAAACAACGAATGGTCACCAGCGATGAAGTTGGATTGTCGAAATAAGTTTTCGCGAGCTCGGGCATCAGCGGCACGGCATCGGGAAAATGTTCGATGAAGTAGGCTTGTACATCAGCAGCGTTGTGGATAGAACCAAAGGAACCCTCGCCTTGCAGCGGAGCGAAGAGCGTGACTGTGAAACTGCCATCGAGGTTGGGCAAAGCAATCATCATGAAACTGCCGCGCGGCCAAATGTGCAACGCGTTTTTCTCCATCTGATGTTCGCCCATAGCGCCCGGTGGAATATGAAGTTCTTTATAACCATAGGGCTCATATTGTTGGTGCAGATTGAAGCCCGGAGTGGTTTGCATTTTGTAGCGCACTTCGCTGAAGGCACCATCGGCTCCGAAAATTATATCAGCATTTTGCACCGTCACATCGCCATCTTCTTCTTTCCTGAAACTGATATTGTTTTTATCAAAATCAATAGCCGCGCAACGATGGTCGAAATGAAAATTCACGTCCGCAAATTTCTCGGCTTCTTCCACCATCAGCCGGTTGAGGTCGCCACGGCTCACGCTGAAAATCGCCTGCCCGTCTTTGCCATAAGGAGTCAATTGCGTGTTGCCCGCGCGGTCGTGAATCATGCGCCCGTGCATTGGTATCACCATTTTGCTCACGGCCTCGTCTAGCCCGATTCGTTTCAGGGCCTTCCAGCCGCGATAACTCAGCGCCAGATTAATCGAGCGCCCGCCCACGTAGCCGGCTTTGCGCATATCGGGTCTGCGTTCATACACATTTACTTTATGACCCCGTTTGCTGAGATAACAGGCAAGCAGCGAGCCCACGAGACCGGCTCCTACGATGGATATGTTTTTTTGCATAGAAATATTTGGCGGCTAAGTTGAAGATTTTTAGGACGATGCGAAGTGAAGTTACTCATCAATGTCGGCCAACAATTCGGGATTGCGTTTACCATGCAATATTTCTAGCACTTCGATTTTATCTTTTTGCAACCGGTAAACAACCTTGAATGTATGATGAACAATTATTTGCCGGATATGTTCGGCAGGTTGCGCTACATCAAAACAAACCGGATAGGATTTGGGAGAAGCGGTTATTTTTTCAAAAGCGTCTTCAATCGAATCAATAACTTTAGTGGCTCGTTGAGCCGAATGTTGCGTGAGATAGTAGTCGATAATTTCTTCCAAAGACGTTTCTGCCCTTTGCGTAAGCACCAAATGCCACATACTATTTTGCCTTTGCCTGAATGCGTTTCAGCAATTTCGATTTCACCTCTTTCCACGGTTTCACGCGGCCTTCATCGGCATCTTTCAAACCCTTTGCAATGCGCTGCTGCACCTGGCGGCTGCTAAGCGAAGTAGAAAAACTATTCACCTCCACGCCCTTGAAACGCTTCAACAATTCTTTTATTAAAGTGGCATCTTTGGCGGAAGAAATATCTACAACTAGCTGCTCCATGACATTGGTTTTTGTGCTATCAAAAGTAAGAAAAAAAGAAAACTATGGTTACTGGAATCTTCTATATATTTGAGGGAAACAAAACAGCCATGAACGAGCAAGAGCAATTGGCGCTGCGCGAAGAAAACCACCGCCAGAGACAAATTATAACTGTGTTGCTGGAACAGAATGCACAGTTGAAGGAAGATAATTCCAATATTTTGCAGAAGATAGAAGAGATTAGAACCAATCCTTCCTTTATCGGGGCGGAATCAGGAATACTTATGACCGAGCTTTCCCAAATCTCAGCCAAATATAGGAAGTATAGGAAAGAGGATTCCAATATCTCTGATGGAACAGGGAAGGGTGGCTCCTATCCTTCCGACTTTTCGCCCGGAACAGGGAACCATGGGATAAATCCTTCCCAAATAAAAGCCGCGCTGAATAAGAAAAACATCCAACTGCTGGCCGCGCAAGTGCCATATAGAGGCCGAACTAGCGGGCGAAAGACCATCGCGTCCGTTCTTCTACATATATTGAACGATGGAAGTGGCTCTCATGGCACCCTTGCCCACCTCACCCGCCTAACTCATAGCGGCATCGCCAAGACCATCTATTATATGAAAAAGCGCGGGCTGATTCAGCGCACGGGTTTTCAGAAATTTTCCCTCACGCCTTTGTCGCTGCAATGGATTGAGCAGGCGGGCATCGGGTAATTGAATCACTTTCCTACATTCGCCCCATAAATTCTCAATTATGACCTTAGAAGAAACAATCAACAACGACATTAAAGCCGCCATGATGGCTAAAGACGAAGCGCGCCTGAGAGCAGTGCGTGCGATTAAGAGCGAAATAATAAAAGCCAAGACCGAGAAAGGTGCGAATGGTGTAATCAGCCCCGAGAAAGAAGTGCAGATGCTTCAGAAGATGGTAAAGCAGCGCAGAGATTCAATCACAGAATTCGAGAAGGCCAACCGTCAGGATTTAATAGATAAAGAGAAACAGGAAGCAGAGATAATTGAAAAATATCTGCCGGCCATGATGAGTGCCGAGGAAGTTATTGAAATAGTGAAACAGGCCATAGCCACCACCGGAGCCACCTCACAAAAAGAAATGGGCAAAGTGATGGGCATCGTGAGCAAACAATTAGCCGGCAAAGCAGACAATAAACTGGTGGCAGACACCGTTAAGAGTTTGTTAGTGTAAACTAAACCCACTGCACAGATGGTTTTCGATATTCTCTTTTTGCTTTTCATCGGCCTTGGTTTTTATCAGGGGTATAAGAATGGAATCATCTATTCCATCTTCTCTATCCTCGGCTGGTTCCTGGGCATAGTAGCCGCACTCAAGTTTTCGTTTATGATGGTGAACCTGCTACACGGTTTCGTTCACTTCGAACCGAAAACACTGGCCATCATATCCTTCGCGCTGGTGCTCGCGCTCGTGGTTGGACTGATGAAATTAATGGCCTGGGGCCTCGAGCAAATCCTGAAATCATTCTCGATGAATTTGTTCAACCAGATTTTCGGAGGCATCCTGCATTCATTGGTTGGCCTGTATGTGCTGTGCGTGTTCATCTGGTTTCTCAATCGTCTGGATGTCATTCCGGCCAAGCAGAAAGATACCTCGCATGTCTATCCCTACATCGGCAACCTGGCGCCTAAGGTCATGGAAGTTACGGGCAAGGTAGTGCCTATGTTCAAAGATACCTTTGAACGTTTTGATGAGTTGTTCGGCATTAAATAAAATCAAATAATAAGAACCAAAGATCAAAAATCAAAGGGAATACAAATGCAAAAGAGGCGTGGCTGTTACTTTGAGCTTTGAGCTTTGGTCTTTGATCTTTCTGTTTTGAATCTTGGTCTTTGAACTTATCTTATGGTTTTACTACTCGACAACTACGACTCCTTCACCTACAACCTGCGTGATTACATTCTGCAATGCGGCAAACAATGCCGGGTCCTACGGAACGATGAATTGAGCGTGGAGGAAGTAGAAAAGGTTCCATTCACATCTGCCATCATTTCCCCCGGCCCCAAAACTCCCCGCGAAGCAGGCATCACGATGCAATTCATCGAACGCTTTCATCAAACAAAACCAATCTTGGGAATCTGCTTAGGCCATCAGGCAATAGGAGAATTCTTCGGAGCCAAATTGATAAAAGCAAACAAACCCATGCACGGCAAAACATCGCTTATCACACACCTCAATTGTCCACTCTTCAACCACCTGCCTGCCGAATTTGCCGTTATGCGTTATCATTCGTTAATTCTGACAGAGGTGGAGAAAACAGAACTACTGGTAATAGCTTCGACAAAAGAAAACGAAGTAATGGCGATAACACATCCCACATTAAAGATTGCAGGCCTTCAATTCCATCCCGAATCCATCCTTACTCCGAACGGTTTGCAGATAATGAAGAATTGGTTTGAAGACATTGGGTAGTTATTCAGACAAACAGAGATTGCTGTTCACATTGCTTTCTTCCAAATGAATTTTGTTTTCTCCTCAAAAAATTACTTTCGTTCCGAACGAAATTCCATGAATGTCATTTGAAGTAAAGCACGAGCAACGTTTCAATTACTGTGAAGAAGGGGAAGGCGAAGCTATCGTTTTGTTGCATGGTTTGTTCGGGGCCCTCAGTAACTTCAATGAGCTAATCACTTACTTTTCCCCTCAATACAAAGTAGCTATTCCGCTATTGCCCCTTTATGATTTAGACTTAGATCAAACCACCGTCACCGGTATGGTTGATTACATAGATGAATTCATCGAATACAAGAATTACACAAAGGTTCATTTAATCGGCAACTCCTTAGGCGGACACATTGCCCAAATGTATTGCCTGCGCAAACCCGAGAACGTAAAGACCATGACTCTCACGGGTAGTTCGGGCTTGTTTGAAAATTCATTAGGTGATACCTATCCCCGCAAAAGCGATTATGAATATATAAAGAAGAAAACTGAAAGCACATTCTTCAATCCCGCGATGGCGACCAAAGAATTAACCGATGAAGTTTTTGATATAGTGAACGATAGAGCTAAAGCCATTCGATTAGTAGTGATGGCAAAATCAGCTTTACGCCATAACCTCCGCGATGAAATCCTAAAGATGAATTTGCCGGTATGTTTAATTTGGGGGAAGGAAGACAATATTACACCTGCCTTTGTAGGTGAAGAGTTCAGAAAGCTATTACCAAATGCAGAATTGCACACCATTGACCAGTGCGGCCATGCTGCTATGATGGAACAGCCTGAGCAGTTCAATAAAATTTTGGACGGGTTTTTGAAAAGGAATAACGAATGATTAGTACAAGTATCGAATTGTCATAGAATTGTAAAAAACAAGGAAAACCAGAAACTTAGCTAACCTTTTGTGTGTTTTATTCGTCTAACCAATTAAGTAGCCAAATATGATAGCTCCAGAACTCATATCCGATTCCATTCCTCCGCTTCATTTAGGTGATACAGGTGAGCGAGTGTTGTTTGTTATGCACGAACACAACGTGAGTCAACTCCCGGTGGTGGATGGCAATAGCTACATAGGTTTGGTGACGATGGAAGAT
>CANJVG010000066.1 GCA_947478005.1 Bacteroidota bacterium | reverse complement strand
CCACCAAACTCTATACGCTCAAAGGGTGATAATCCAACGCGCTTGTTATACAAACCAAGGAAAGCCATGTTAGCTGATGATTTGAACACCAAGTTCTTCCAGATAGGGATATACCACTCAAACTGCAATTTCCATTTATGAAACTCTACAAACTTATAGCGCTCTGCAGCTGAGAGACCGGGGTCTTCATAATTTATATTCTTACGACCAGGGAACATCAATGAATAAGGCAAGGTAAATTTGCCTTGTACCATAAAATAGATACCGCGGTTATAGAAGGTAGGTGCCGCTAATTCACGCGAATCTCGGGAGAGCGTTAGTTGTAAGTTCAGGTTGGTCGAACGGCCGTTAGTAAACACAAAGAAGGTACTGTAGTTCTGAAGGATGTAGTGTTGAAACTCCAACCCAACTTCGGCAGTGAAGAAATCATCAGGCCATTTCAAACGAGTTCCTAAGCCTACATATAAACTGGTAGAAAAGTACTTACCGGTGATTTGTGAGTAATCGTAAGGGTTCAATGAGTTAGCTCTTAAACGGTTAAAAGCAATGCTGAGGGATTGAGGTTTTTTGCCGCCCAACCAAGGTTCTGTAAAAGAAACACTGTAAGATTGAAATGCTCTTCCGTTTGAGTTTGCCCGAATACCCAAACGCTGCCCATCGCCTGAAGGTAGCGGAGTCCATGCCTTTTTATCAATAATATTTTTTAAAGAGAAGTTGGTGAAATTAACTCCCAGCGTTCCGAATAATCCTCCTGAATTGGAAGAGGTAGCAGCTCCACCATAACCCGCTGAAAGTTCTAACTGGTCAGACGGCTTTTCAACCACGCGATATTCAATATCTACGGTCCCCTTCTCAGGGTTAGGGATAGGAACCACATCTAATTGAGAGGCGTCAAAATAACCGAGGTTTATTATCTCCCGCTGTGAGCGAATTAAATCGGTACGGCTGAATTTATTTCCGGGCAGGGTCCTTAACTCTCTGCGAATAACTTTCTCATTGGTTTTGGTATTACCCAAAATCCGCACTTCGTTAATAGTTGCCTGGGCTCCTTCGTTTATACGCAATTCCAGATCAATAGAATCGCCATCTACTTTAACTTCGAGCGGACTTACGCTGAAAAATAAATAACCATCATCCATATACAGGGAACTTAAGTCACCTCCGTTTGGATTCATAAAGATACGCTCGTCTAATATCTTCTGATTGTAAACCTCGCCACGTTTGATGTTCACTATCTTCGCAAGAACCGAATCGGCATACTTAGTGTTGCCATTGAAATAGATGTTGCGGAAATAATATTTCTTACCTTCGTTAACATAGATGTCAATATCCATGTTTTTCCCATCCGCGATGCGAATAGTGTCGCTGACAACTTTGGCATCACGGAATCCTTGACTATTGTAGAACTCTATCAGCTTACGCTTGTCTTCTTCATAGTCATCCTTCTTAAATTTAGATGTTTTGAAAACGTTTAAGTTGATATGACGCTCAGCATAATCTTTAGCACGCATAACCGAAAGGTTGCCAATAATCTGATACCATTTTACCTTGATTGAATCACGAGCAAAGTTTTTTCTAAAGCTGAACAATCCATCTAAGTCAAACTTTACTTTCTCATGGGTTTCTTTCAATTGACGCTTCAGTTTGGCTTCCGGTATTTCGTGGTTTCCGTAAATATTGATGTGGTCAATTTTTACCTTAGGTCCTTTTTCAATTCGAATGCGAATAAGAACACTGTTAACCAGCAGGGTATCTTTTTGCTCATCTACTTTTACATCTACATTTAGAAACCCCTTGTCGATATAATAGTTTTTCACCGTGTTGATGGTGATGGCACGCATGTTATCGGTAAAAATACTACCGGCACGCAGGTCTAATTTCTTTTTCAGCTCATCTCCATCGCTGGTTTTAATACCCCTGATAGAGTAACGAGAAATACGAGGGCGCTCTTCAACATGTATTACAATAAAGATTTTACCACCTTCAATTTTGCTGGCATCTACTGAAACATTAGTGAATAGTTTTTGTCGCCAAAGGGCCTTGATGGCTTTAGGTATTTGCTCTCCGGGAATTTTGATTTTATCGCCCTTGGCTAAACCCGAAAGCGTTACAAGAATATGCGAATCGAGGAATTTGGCTCCCTCTACTTTTACATCGCCAATTTCATATTCACCTCCTTTGCTGTAATCGAACAAAGAGTTTTCGTCCTGAGAGAATAGAGCGAGTTGGAGCAGCAGTAAGGGGAGAAGAAGAAACTTTTTCAGAGGATGAAATTTAATGTAAGAATGGTGTATGCCTTACCGGTTGTTTATTTGTTCACTTGTTTTGCCGAATCTACGTTCACGGCTTTGAAAATCTATCACTGCTTTATACAATTCTTCTTTGTTAAACTCGGGCCAAAATACATCGGTGAAATAAAATTCAGCGTAAGCCAATTGCCACAACAAAAAATTACTCACTCTCTTTTCACCGCTTGTTCTTATCAGCAATTCCGGATCGGGTCTTCCTGCGGTGTATAAATTTTCACTAATCAAATCCTCATTAATATCATGCAAAGATGTAGTACCATTTTGCACCTTTAGGGCAATCTGTTTTACCGCTCGCACTATTTCATTTTTAGCTCCGTAGCTCAATGCCAAAATCAATTCCATCCGTTTGCAGTGTGCAGTCTTTTCTATTGAAGCCCTTAATTCCTTTGCTACACTTTTTGGTAGAGAATCAATGTCGCCAATGGCTCCGAGGCGAATATCATTTTTCAGAAGAGTTTTCAATTCTCCGTTAATCGTTTTTAACAGCAGTGTCATTAGAGCCGTCACTTCTATCTGCGGACGATTCCAGTTTTCGGCACTGAAAGCATACATCGTTAAGTAAGGAACACCCAGCTCCGCACAGGCTTCGGCTGTTTCGCGCACGGCATTCACTCCGTTAGTGTGACCGAATATCCGGTTCTTGCCATGTTGTTTTGCCCAACGCCCGTTGCCGTCCATAATGACCGCAATATGCTGTGGTAAACGATTTAAATCTATTTGCTCTTTTAAACTCACGCGTGACCGATTAAACGCTTTTTAAAACTTTTATTTTCTACCTGTTGCAAAATATCATTTTAAAGCGGGGGCGAAGATATTTAAATAGTTGAGAGAGGATTAGTGGACTAGTGACTGGTGATTAGTAACCGATTACGGATGTACTAATCTACTGATTTACCCCTTACCGGTAGGTGCCATTGGGACTTGGGCACTGTTCTTTCATAATAGTATATGAAAGGGTTATTCCTCCAAAAAGGTAATCATCTTTTTTGGGCGACTGGCCGCGTTGGTAACCGGGTGTGCCTATTTTCTCTCCGCCATTAGCTCCCGAACGGTCGGATAAAGCAGCCGCTAAACCCGTAGAGCCACCCGGCAATGACGCATAGCTCGGATAGTTTCCGCTTACATCATCTAAATAGTCAGTAAAGGTTTTGCGCACACCGGCTTCGATGGCAATGTTCCAATTTCGCTTGAAGGAGAATTTGAACCCGCCTACAATGGGAATGGCAAAACTGTAAAGACGGTATTTTTTTACTCCGGAATAGCTGGGGTCATTTTGTCCTTCGGTGCCGAGAGGTTGCAGGTAATACCACTTGCCTTTGTATTCTGCCTGTGGGTTGAAGAAGAAGAGGGTTAGCCCTGTACCAATATAAGGAGTCCACCAATGTTTTCCTTTCGAATCGGCTTTGTCGTATTTAAAGAAGTTGAACTCGATAAGTGTGGTTAAATCAAAAATGCCTGTTTTAAACGAAAGGTTACGTTGTTGATTCCAGGCATCAGAATTGGCCTGGTCTTTAAACTCAGCAATGCCATAGCTTAAGGAGGTTCGCCATGCACCGCGGTATTTTATGTTGTAGCGGTAAAACACTCCGCCACCCGGGCGAACAAACTTGAATGAGCTTTTGGTATTGAGGTCACCAAAGTAATTGGTGATGCCGCCCCAAATACCAATCTCGTGTATCTGCGCCTGGGAAGTAATTGAACTTAAACAGCATACCACTGACAACAGACTATACAACCGGAGTTTTTTCCGTAGTGTATTTCTGAACGATAACACCGACAAGGGCATTTTATGTTTTGCTGCTTCCATTAATAAAGGGCGCGAAGAAACTATTAACGGAGTAAAAAGCAAAATGTTGTTTTCAGGCAAGATGTTTTCTGGTTTTTGGAACTGTTCTATAAATGTTTGTCGAGAATTTTACAAGCTTAAACTGGTATTTTACCAGCTTCAACACCCTGTTTTAGGAACTTTTTTTGCCTGTTTTTATGTAATTATGATTACCCCATTTTAAAGAGAGTGAAAGCGCTATTTCGTAGGTAAATATTCGTTTTTAGGCCCTTTTTGGGGGTAAAATGACTTTCCAAATCATGTAATTATCGGCAAAATTTGTCTTTGCAGGCAGTTCTCCTCTGCCATAGCCTTGCATCAGAATTTATGAAACGGTAAAGGTTTTTAAAAACAAAAAAGCTTTTCCCTACGTAAACTCTGATTCATTAACCAAATCCGTTTTGGTTTTGCCTTCTCAAAAAGTGCTTCGGCATATAAGGTAAACCCGGAGCGGATTAAAAAACCCATTGTATCATGAAAAAGATCTTAATCGTTTGCCTTTTAGGCTTAGGTGTGCTGTTGCCTTCAACTACAATTACAGCAAAGGGAAATTTAACTAACAAAGCAACTGCAGCAGCCAAGGCGCACCAACGCATTGTGGACGTAACTATCGAAACAGGTGTGTTATTTGCCTCTTCTGATGTATTGTCTGGATCGCTGAAAAGTGTGAAGCTGGTAAACAGTGCCAACAAAACAGTGCTTAAGGAAACGTGCAGTGGCTACAGCTACGCTACCGATGTGAGCTATTTGCCTTCAGGCTTCTATACCTCTACGGTGGTAACCGGTGCGATAGTGCATAATGAAGTAGTGTATATTCAAAACTAATTTCGGTTGTTCAAAACATTTGCCCGTGCGCCTTGCGTGCGGGTATTTTTGTTTTTTAAAGCGAACTGCTCAACCAACCAGGGTTTGCCGGGGAAATGGACTTCGTAGCCCAATGCCTCTAGTTGCCTGTCAACATCTTCGCGCGAAGATGATTTTACCAGCTCGGTGCTGTATTTGAGGAATATTTCGAACACCGGTTTGGTGTGTTGCATTTCTTTGCGGTGTCGATGTAAAAACTTTTCGAAGGAGAGGAGATGATTTAAAAGCGTGTCTATATCATTGCGGTCACACTCATATAAACTCATCCATTGCCAGCGCCTGATTACACTGCTAAAAGTGGGCTCTTCTTTTTCCTGGGCGGTTAAAAAGTTTTGAATAGCTCGTTTGTGATTTTTAAGCGAATAGAAATAGAGGCCATTGGCAAAAGCTACATAACTTTCCTTTTGTTCCTCGGGCAGGTAATCGCTATATTTTTTGATAAGCTTTTTAATGTCTTCGGGTTTATGCCCATTGGTGGTAGCTATGCTTATGATGTTCCGAAAAGTAACCGGCATCAGCTTTTGTTTCTCCAGAAGCAGGTCGTGTTTCATTTTCCATTCTATCCACCACAGGTATTCATTTCCGGCTTCCTCAAAGCCTTTATTGTTCCAATGTACAGTTTGGTTAACGGCATAGGACATGGCCTCAATTACAGTAGAAGTTGGGCCGAGTTTTCCGACAAAGTATTTTATAAGCTTGTAGTATAGTTCCGAA
The DNA here is from genome assembly GCA_947478005.1 of Bacteroidota bacterium. Taxonomy (GTDB): domain Bacteria; phylum Bacteroidota; class Bacteroidia; order Chitinophagales; family LD1; genus Bog-950. The sequence goes on along the minus strand of CANJVG010000066.1, from coordinate 15,444 downwards.
TCCTCATAGTTGTCGGCTGAAAGCAGGTGATAAACATTTACAAATAGATAGACATAAGGGAATCTGGCATTGGTGTATGGTTCCAGCGTTTTAAGCAAAGCCGGAACGTGTTCATCTTTGTAACTCGCTCCCAGGTTATTTTTTCGGTTGATGGCTTCACACAGGTAGCGCAGTTTTTTAATGGCATAGTAGGCATCGAGGGTATGCACCACGGGCATAATATCGTTTTGGGTGGTGCGTTTTAGTTTGGCCTGAAAGCCGTTTAAGGATAGTTCGGTGAGCAGATGCCGGTCGAAAAAGGTGTCGATGTTTTGTTCTGTATCAAAATCCAGATAGATCATCCTTCGAGCCATGCCCTTGGTAAATTCTTCCATGTGGCCTATCTCCTGAAATGCTTTTAGCTTATAGCGCGTTACGGTGTTTCCTTCTTTTTGCCATTCTTCTAAAGCCAGAAAATGTTCGATGGCTTTTACGAGGCGCGAGCTGGCGGCCATTTGATGTGAGTAGGTATTGAGCGATTGGCAGCGACTGGCAATAAACTCCACGGTGCATTTGCGTTCGAGAAAAAAAGGATGGATGGAGGCCATGTAATCCAGCAATTCTACCGATGGGGAATAGACATTGAAATAAGGCGAATGAGCATATTTCTGCAGTCGCTTTAGGGTGGAATTATCGATGGCCTGTAAGACCTTTGTTAGTTTAAGTAAGTGCATGGTTAGTGTGTTTTTTATGCTTAAATACTCGGTAAATATATCGGTCAATTTCGGATTTTCAACATTTTGGCCATTTTTTTTGCCCCGTTTTATGTAATTATTGACCCCTTTTTTTCGCCCCCTTGCAATAGTGCCTTCATAGCTAAATAGCCTGTTTGGCAGTAAAATACCCCGGTAAAAAACAAGTCTTTTTATGTAATTATTGCCGAAATCTGTCCTTGCCTCCTTTTACCGCGTTTGTAGCTTCGCAATAGGTAAAACAACGATAGCTGTTCAAACGCATAACAATCTATCACTTGTAACTTACCGAAAACGAATAAGCCGGATAACTAAAAAGCGAAACTATGACAACCATCAAAAACATAAACGGAATTGAATTGCGCAACTGCGCCTGCGGCAACTGGCTGAGCCACTGGAAATGGTTTAGCCACCAGGCGCCCACTTTCTGTGCTCACAAAAACTGCCAGGAAACAGATTTGCAAGGTGCCTTGGTACAAAAAGGCGAGGGCAACGACCGCGCCTTGTATATAGTGCCACTGTGCAGCGAGCATAGTCACCACCATGGGGCTCTGGAAATAGCCGATGGCTACCGCCTGGTTTCGGCCGACACCAAGGCCACCTGCGAACGGATAATTGGGGAGCACAAACCCGAAATGGAAGCAGCAATTGCCAAGCAAACGCGGTTTTGGGTGAATACTATAATAATAGCCTTGCCGCAGCCCGATGGAGCGGTGGTGGTGCGCAAGCCCGCGCCTAAAAGAACCGAACATTTACAAATAGTTAAAAGAAAAAAGAAGCCCATCGCTATTATAGGGGAGAAAAAAAGTAACGAATTGATGATAGTGAGGGCGGCCTGAGGGAAAGGAGCTAAAAATTAATGGGAGGATTTTAAAGCAGTAACAATAAGTAAGAAATAAACCAAAGCCCCTTTTATGTTTAAAAATGCACCAAAACACAATCATTCGCCTCCTTTCGGCAAATAAATGCCCAAAAGCCATACTCGGCAGCAGGTAAAAAACTAAAAAAATAGCCCCTGCCGAGTTCGGCAACGGCCCAAAAAGTAAAAAAAGCCCTGCTGCCGAGTATGGCAACCGGATAAAAACTAAAAAATATACTCCTGCCGACATCGGCAGGGGGTGAAAAAGTAAAAAAGTAGATGCTGCCGAACGCGGCAACACCATAAAAATTAAAAAAAGAAGGGCTGCCCATATTGGCAGTATCAAAAAAACTAAAAAACATGAACCCGTGAAGGCGGGAAACAAAAACCAATTAACCACTCAAAAACAATTTGCTATGACTATTATAACACGCGACTTACCAAACAGCAACACCAAACGCCTTCAGGTATTAACAGATGCTTTTAATCAAAAAGCGGCTGTGCCTCCTGGCGATAATATTTTCACTGCCGCTACCTCTGCCCGGCTCGATGCCATTAAGCCCCTGTTTCAATCAAAACTGGAAGCCGTAAAAGACCGCGAGGAAGAATTAGGTGTGCTTTCTACTAATAAAGCAAAGAACTTCGCGAAACTCCACATGACCTGCTCGCACTTTATGCAGGTATTCAACTTTGCTGTTGAGCGGCATGTGTTTCCAAAAGATGCCCGCACTTTTTATGGCTTAGATAAAGAAACCGGCAAGTTGCCATCTATGAATACCGAAGATGAGTTGAAGGCAGTGGCGCTGCATCTTAAAAAAGGTGAAGACGACCGAATAGCAGCCGGTGGAGCTCCCATGACCAATCCATCTATTGGCGATGTAACGGCCTTGAGCGATGATTTCAACAAATTTGTAACCGACCATCAAACAGCCACCTTGGCACTTATTGCGGCTCAATCGCAGGTGAACGAACAGGTGATAGAAGCCGATAAGGTGATTAAGAAAATATATGACGAAGCCGAAGCAGTTTATAATGAACTGGATGCGCCAGCGCAGCGCGAGGCTTGTCGTCAATGGGGTGTCATTTATATTTCGGTGGGCAGCAATACATTGGTGACAGTGCAGGTAAACCACCTTGACGGCTCTCCTTATGCCGGCATAGAAGTGAAACTGGTAGAAGCCGCAGGCAAAAAACTGATAACGAATACACAGGGCAAGGTAGTCTTCGACACCAAGGTAGTTGGTAACGCCACCGTAGAAGTGCGCCTGCTGCCGGGCTATGACGGCAACCCCAATGCCACACTGGACATTACGATTGTCGAATCAATACCCATGACCGTAGTAATAGAACTTTAATCAAACCATAAAATAGCGAATGCCGAAAAGCTGCGATAGGACAGGTAAAATGACAACAATTTAATGCTATACCCAGAAGAACAAATATTTTCCAAGTGCATTAACTGCGAAAACACAACAAACGGAGACTCAATTTATCAATGTGATTATTGTATGCAACGAACGTGTTCGTTATGTATTAAAACAACATGTTCGGGCTGTGGTAGAGAAATTTATGGGTGGGTAAGTTATGACATTAAAAGGATCGGGAAAATAGACAGACCAATGAATTGAGACCATTTACAAAAACAGCGAATGTCGAAAAGCTGGAATTAAATAGAGTAGGCACAACAAAACAACGATTCCCCCTCATAACCACCAAATTCATTAACAACAAAAACATGAACATTATGAGCATTGCACAAAGAATCCGGAAAATACGCGAGATAAAAGCGTGGAAACAATCAGCCGCAGCCATGGCGCTGGGCATCACTCAGCAAGCCTACAGCGTGCTCGAAAAAGAAGGCAGCGTGGCCCGTTTCGACACCCTCAAAAAGTTTTGCGATGTCATGGGCATCGAACTGATTTACCTGCTGTCCGAAGACCTGCCGGTGACCGAAGAAACCATGCATAAATACGGCAAAAAAACATTGCAGGAATTAATAGCTGTCAATGCCAAAATGGAGCAGAAGATAGAGGTATATCAGGAACTGTTTGAACTGCAAACCAAGGTGCGGACCGAAACCCAATTGCGGCACAAAAAAGACACCGGCATTAGGTATCCTAAACTGCAAAAACGCATGACGGCCTTTGCCTGATGGTGAATGGTTTTTGGTAGGAGATATGACGGCTATAATCGTGTAATGGGATTTGTCAGGCGATGATGAACTACGCAACGGGTTTTGTCACGTATATAATTTCAAGGATAAGACGATGAAAATTTAAACTATTTTTTACTTTTGTTATTATACCAAAGCAACATCACCATATCTTATGACACACGAAATCAAAGAAGGAGTACTGATAATTAACCTAAGCGGCAGCTTACTGACAGACGAACTTAGAAAGCCTGTAGCCGAAGTGTTGGAAAAAAACTTATCCGAGGGCACTAAAAAAGTGCTGATAGGTATGCGCGATGTAAAGTTTATAAACAGCACAGGTTTGGCCGTTTTGCTTGGTGCCTCAAGCATCATCCGCGGAGGTGGAGGCAAACTCGCATTATGCAGTGCCCCCGACCAAACCAAGCAGCTTATTAAAATGATTAAGCTCGAACCTATGTTCCCTTTTCAAGCCGATGAAGCGGCAGGTATTGCGTTCTTAAACGCCTAAGCGGCTGTTCAAGTCCCCTTTAGGGGATTTAGGGGTTACAAATCCTCCGAAATAATCCGCAAACTATTGCGCACAATTTCACCCATACTGGTGCAATCTAAAAACGACACGTCTTTGTAATGCACCGCCAGCTCCTTTCCCAACTGTACTACTTTTTCTTTAGGCGAAATTAGATCGCGGTCCATCACATCCACCAGATGATTAAGCCGATGATGCGATGAAATACTTCTGCGCCCGATAAGCGTACGTTCTTCTTTTTGATATTGGCGAATGGTTTCGGGCGTAAGCAAACTAAGCGTTAGCTGCACTAGCACGGAGTTCTCTTTAAAAAACTGCGGCAGGTATAAGGTCTTTTTGCCTTCATAACTCTGCTGGTCAAAATCAATCGGGCGAATACGAAACTGCACTTCTTCAAAATCGGGGGTAATGTCGAATACATAATTATAGGAGCGCATATCGCCCAGCAATCGCACAAAACACCGCTCATTAAACTTCACAAATTCTTTAGCTATCCGCACTTTATTAAACTCGGGATTTTCGAGGTAAAGATTCATAAACATATCACCGGGAATGCCCGCAATATGTTCTTCCACCAGTGTGTTTTCACTCACAAAATAGTTGATGCGCGAAGGCGAAAGAATATGCTCCAACTCCAACCCATAAATTCGCGAAGCATCGGCCTGCTTAATGTAGAAGTAGTCGTAGTTATCATTAAAGTCATTCACGATTTTAATGCGAAAAGGATTGGAATTGCCAAAGGTGCAGTAGTCAATTCGCTCCACCGACAAATGAGTGTGCACCGAACTATCACCACCCGATTTCAGAATAGAATAAATCTGCTTCAACCCTTCGTGAATATGTGTCAGCTCGTTCTGCGCATATAGCGCGGCCTCCCACAAAGTGTCGCGACCTTTTTTATCGCGAATAGAAATACTGCCGTTGAAATGCCGCAGGTCGGCATAGCTTACGGGCAGGTTTATTTCGCGTCTGTTTTCTTCGAGATAACTGCGCAGTTCTGCATTAACCGGGTAGATGGTTTTCTTCTTCGTAATAATTTGCTGGCGAAAGTTTTTGGATTGTTTCATTTAGCAGAGCGTGACACAAATTATTTTGACTGAAAAGTATCAAGAATGGCTTTACGCAGCTGCTTTGCCCAGGCTGCATACATGTTGCCTGACGGATGCAAACCATCGGTGGCTATTAAAGAAGAATTATTTTTCGCTTCGCGGGAAACTGGTGTGATGTCTATATAGTTTGCTTTCGCCTTCAGGGCTTCTTCTTTATTCATAGCGTTGAACAAATCAATCTCTTCACCTATCTTTTTTTCTCCGCGCTTATCGTTGGCTGCAAAAGGCGTTACTCCCCAATCGGGAATAGAAACAACAAAAACATGTGCAGCATTACCATGTGCAAAGTCAATTGATGTTTGAAGAAGTGCCTGAAATTCTTTTCGGTAATTATCCAAATCTCTTCCGCGGTATTGATTGTTTACACCAATGAGCAATGTAACTACATCATAAGTTCCTTCAAGCTTCGCCTCTTTTACGGCAACAGCTAACTCATCGGTTGTCCAACCTGTTTTCGCCACAATAGCCGGCTTGCTGAAATGAATTCCCGCAGCTTTAAGCAATTCCACCGTTTGCATCGGAAAGCGTTCGGTTTCTTCCACAGCTTCTCCAATCGTATAAGAATCGCCAAGGCATAGCATCGTATGTATTTTTTGTTCGGCCATGAAGGATGTATTAAGAGCGAAAATAAGAATGAGCGCAAAGCCTTGTATTCTTTTCATCCTTCAAATCAAATGCAAAAACTTGCAAAAAAGTATTTCGTTGATGCAAAATATAATTTTAGATTTGTCTAAAATTAAAAAACAATGGCTTCACATAAATCGTTAGAAGAAGTTCACGGAACGATAGATACCACCGGCACACAAACAGGCTGGAGACGCTTTTTTCTTTTTGCCGGTCCTGCATTTTTAGTAGCAGTGGGATACATGGACCCGGGCAACTGGGCCACCGATATTGCGGGGGGAAGTAAATACGGCTACTCGCTTTTGTGGGTTTTGCTCATGAGTAATTTAATCGCCCTCTTGCTCCAAACATTAAGTGCGAGGTTGGGCATAGTGCGTGGCAGAGATTTGGCGCAGGCATCACGCGAAACATATCCGGCTGCCGTCAATTATTCATTATGGATTTTGGCTGAAGTGGCCATTGCCGCGTGTGACCTTGCCGAAGTTTTAGGAATGGCCATTGGTTTAAATCTCTTATTTCATCTGCCTATTCTTTGGGGAGTATCGCTCGCTATTCTCGACACCTTTCTCATTTTGTATTTGCAACGTAAAGGAATGCGCTACATGGAAGCCTTTATCTTTTCCTTGGTAGCAATCATCGGTGCATCCTTTTTTCTCGAATTGTTTTTTGCCAAGCCAAATGCGGCTGAATTAATTACCGGGTTTATTCCGGGCTTAAAAGATAGTGGAGCGTTATACATCGCAATCGGAATTATTGGCGCTACGGTAATGCCGCACAACTTGTATCTGCATTCCTCGCTGGTGCAAACACGCAGAAACAAAAAAGGCGATGAAGGCATCCTGATGGCCCTGAAATACAACTTCATTGATTCAGCCATTGCCCTCAACCTCGCTTTTTTCGTCAATGCTTCTATTCTCATTTTAGCGGCCACTGTTTTCTTTAAGAACGGCTATCACGATATTGTGGAGATACAGGATGCGCATAGGATGTTGCAACCTTTGCTTGGCGAAAAACTGGCTCCTATCCTTTTTGCAGTAGCGCTAATTGCTTCCGGCCAATCCTCTACCATCACAGGTACATTAGCTGGCCAAATTGTTATGGAAGGTTATCTCGATTTGCGTATTGCACCTTGGCTACGAAGATTAATTACGCGATTGATAGCCGTGGTTCCTGCCTTTCTGGTTATCTGGTTTTTGGGCGAAGAAAAAATTGGCGACATGCTGATTCTGTCGCAGGTAATCTTGAGCATCCAGCTCGGCTTTGCCATTATTCCTTTGATTCAGTTTGTCAGCGATAAAGAGAGGATGGGAAAGTTTGCCATCGGCAATTTAGTCAAACTGCTTGCCTGGGTTTCGGCAGTCATCATTGTATCGCTCAATATTAAGTTAGTTATACAAACACTAAGCGATTGGCGCATGGCACTTGTTGGCTATGAATGGGTTTTCAATTTTATTATACTTCCTATTGTAGTGCTTTCGTTGTTGTTGCTCGTGTATATCATCCACTGTGCTTTGTTCGGCAAACGCATTGAAAAAGAAACGACAAGTCCTCATGGGAAAGCTAACGAAATTCCATTCATTGAAAAGAAGGTGTATGATCGCATTGCTATCTGTATCGATTTCTCCAAGAGTGATATAAAAGCAATTACTGAAGGAGTTTCGCATGGCGATAAAAAAACCGAGTTTATCTTACTACATGTGGTGGAAACCGCAGGTGCTAGAACAGTGGGGGATGAGATTCAGGACCATGAAACAAATGAAGACTGGATTCAACTACATGCCTACGGAGATAAATTGCGCCAACAAGGATACCAGGTCATAGAAAAACTTGGATTTGGAGACCCCAAGAATGAGATTCCTCGATTTACGGATGAACTGAACGCACAACTTTTGGTAATTGGCCGTCATGGTCATGGTGGCATAATGGATTTCATTTTTGGTGAAACGATTGCGGTGGTGCGACATAAAGTAAAATGTGCCGTACTGGTGGTTTAAATCGCTGTTATGAAAAGGTGCTATTTGTTTTTTTTTCTTCTCGTGGAGTTTTCAACCTATTCTTATTCGCAGGAAAAAATTGAATGCGACAGACCGGACCAAACCGAAACACCTTCGCTTGTTCCTGCGGGATGTTTCCAATTCGAGAGCGGCTTCTATTATGCTCATGAGAATAAGGATGAAAAGGGATTTGTGTATCCCTCCAACCTTTTAAAATATGGCATCAGAGACATTGCTGAAATAAGAGTAGAAATAGAAAACACGTCCAGCCTGGTTCGTGAAGAAGACGGGCGGCATTTGGTTCATGGAATTAGCCCCATCAACTTTGGAATGAAATTGAAAATTTGTGATGAAAGGAAAACTGTTCCGAAGATATCCGTCATTCTAAAGATGAGTCTTCCGATTCTTGCATCTGAAAAACTGAAAGAAGACTACCCGACTCCTCAAATTCGCTTTACATTTCAACATACGTTAAGCAGCAAGTTTTCATTTAGTTATAATCTTGGTGGATTATGGGATGGTCAGCAACAGAAGTTGTTTGGCCTTTATACTATCACCAGTGGCTATTCAATTACCGAGGATGTTTGTTGTTATTTGGAGTTGTATGGTTTTGTTGCTAAAAAACAAGACCATCGTTTTGATGGAGGTTTCTGCTATACCCCCAGAAAGAATATAATGCTGGACATATCAGCAGGGGTAAGCATTGATAGAAAACAGCCTGCTTGGTTCACTGGCCTTGGCATTTCTTTCCGACTGCCGAATTAGATTTTTATGTTTGCTCACTCTTATGCTTCCCAAATTTCAAGTCGGAGATAGAAAAAAGTTTGAACGAATAGTTAGCGAAGAAGACACTGCCAATTTCGAAAGCGGGGCGGTTCACGAAGTTTATGCCACCTTTGCACTTACCCGCGATGCAGAGTGGAGCGGGAGATTGTTTGTTTTAGAAATGAAAGAAGAACATGAAGAGGGAATCGGAACTTTTGTAAACGTGAAACATCTGGCACCGGCTTTGATTGGCGAGAAAGTTTTGTTTGAAGCCATGATAGATGAAATAAAAGGGAATGAGGTCAACTGCTCTTTCCAGGCTAAGGTTGGCGAACGGTTGATAGCCGAAGGTAAAACAGGGCAGAAGATTTTGACAAAGGAAAGGATTGGAAAAATATTTAGAGAGATAGAGAAATGATTGAGGCAAGCAAAATAAATATTCAGAATAAAAAGGCAGGTTTCGAATTCGAAATCATCGACCGCTATGAAGCGGGTATTATTTTGCGAGGCAGTGAGATAAAAGTGATTCGAAATGGTGGTGGAAGCATAAGTGAGGCTTATTGTTTAATGAATGATGGGGAGCTTTTTATCAAGAACATGAACATTCCTGAATATTCGCATGGTGGCTATTCAAACCACAAACCTGATAGCATGCGCAAGCTACTGCTAACGAAAAGAGAACTCGATCGCATTGATTCTAAAATTCGGGAGAAAGGATTGAGTGTAATTCCGCTTCGCGTTTTTTTAAATGAACGGGGCTTTGCCAAAATTGAGATAGGAGTGGGAAGAGGCAAGAAGAAGTTTGACAAGCGCGATAGTCTTAAACAACAAGACACGAAGCGCGAGATTGACAGAGCGATGAAGAAGTATAAGTAGTTAAAAATTGATTTAGCTTCACAAAAAATAAACACTATGGTTCTCATTGCGCTTGGTATTCTGCTCATGATTTCATCGCTATTTATGAAAGGAAGTTTCGAACAATTAAAGCGGGCGATGCCTATTGCTCAGGGAATTGGATTCCTTCTCGTTGTCATCGGTCTGGCAACTTCCTGCTTCGTCCAGATAGGATCGGGACAAATAGGCGTGAAAACCTTATTCGGAAAAGTGGAAGATGATATTCTTGAAAGCGGGTTGCATTTTATTAATCCGCTGGTGAAAGTTACAGAGATGGATGTAAAGACCGAAAATTATACTATGAGCGGTGTGCATGATGAGGGTCAGAAAGACGGGGATGATGCCATACGTGTACTGGCAGCCGATGGATTGGAGGTAACTATAGATCTTACTGTTTTATTTCGCTTGATTCCCACAGAAGCACCACGGTTAGTGCGTGAGACGGGTGTTGACTATACAGACAAAATCGTTCGGCCTATTACCCGGACCAAGATTCGCGATAATGCTGTTTATTATGACGCAGTAGCCCTTTATTCCACCAAGCGCGATGAATTTCAGGCGCGTATTTACAAGAGTATTGAAGATGATTTTAAGAAGCGCGGTTTGATTCTCGAACAGTTGTTAGTACGCAATATAACTTTGCCTGCCAGTGTAAAACAGACTATTGAATCAAAGATAAATGCCGAACAGGATGCGCAGAAAATGCAGTTTGTTTTGCAGAAGGAAAAGCAGGAAGCTGAACGTAAAAGGGTAGAGGCCCAGGGTATTGCCGATTACCAACACATCATCAGCACAGGACTTACTGATAAACAGCTGCAATACGAAAATATTAAGGCGCAATATGAGTTAGCAAAATCGCCTAATACTAAAATCATCATTATGGGCAAAGGAAATAGCCCTGTGATTTTAGATGCCAAGTAGTCTTTAAAAGGCAATCACTTTAAATTCCGCTCTTCGGTTCTCCAAATATTTCTCCTCGCTGCAGGAGGTAGCCTGTGTGCTACAATCACATTGATTCAATGCCCGTGAGGCACCATATTCTTTAACTGTAACACGTTTTGATTCCCCTTTTTTAGCAAGGTAATCAGCAACGTACGAAGCTCGTTTTGATATTACATCCTTGTGTTCCCTGCAATCAGCATAAACGCCTATTTCAATTTGAAGGGTTGGGAAGCACTTCATGATTTTTACCGCATTGTCGAGCGAACTTTCGTTGTCTACTGACAATGTTGCTTGATCATATTCAAAATACATGGCCGTTAGATTTCCCACATCACTGTGTTTCACCTTTTCAAGTTCTAATTCAAGGACCTTTTTCGTTGCAATGTCGTTTTCGGAAAGGGTATTAGAGTAGTTTAGATAACTTATACTTGATCCTTGAGCATTTTTACTTACATCCAACCGATAACGGGTTCCTTTTTCTAATTTAAAATCAGCTATCCCGGCTTCGTTTGTTGTTGCTTTATACTCTCGGGTGGAGTTCATGTCATGAAAATTTACCTGTGCGCCCGAAACAGGGGCCCGCTGAATCTTATCGTAGGTAATTACCTTAAAAGGAATTTCTTGTGCCGCACAAGAGAGAATGCCGGCAAAGCATAGCAAAGTAAATAGTTGGCTCATACGTGTGTTTTAAGATACCTTGCCCTTGAGCATGGGTACGAACGCAAACTTGCCGAAGACCTCTTCGGTAAATTGACCCTCTCCATGTTTAGTGATACGAACCATATCGCAATCACTTTCTGTTCCAAAAGGCAGTACTATCTTTCCTCCTACGCAAAGCTGACCGAGAAGTTTCTTCGGCAACTCGGAAATTGCTGCCGTGATGATGATTTTATTAAAAGGTGCATGTTGTGGTAAACCTTCAAAGCCGTCACCGTAAAAGCATTTTATACTCCAATACTCGGGTTCGTTTTTCCACGTGCGTTTGTTTGGGGTAGCAGTTTTTGATTTTTCTTCTTCTATTTTTTTCACCAAATATTCTTTGACGGTCGGCAGAAATTTAGAAGTGCGGTCATGCAATATTTTGTGCCTTTCGATAGAATAAACTTTAGCCTTCAGCAACATTAAAACCAAGGCTTGGTATCCGCTGCCAGTTCCAATTTCTAATACTTTTTCTCCGGGTTGTATTTCCAGCAATTCGCTTTGACGGGCTACCGTGTGCGGGCGGGAAATGGTCTGCCCTTCGCCTATGTTGAATGCTTCGTCATCGTAAGCATACGTTTCATGGAATACCGTGTCGTGGCCAAAAAAAATATGGCGTGGAATCCTCCCAATAGCCGTCAGCACGTTTTCATCAGTAATGCCTTTTTCGCGAAGCTTGCTTACTAATTCTTTTCTTAATCCTTTATGTTGGTAGGTATCGGGCTGTAACATCTGAGAACAAACCAAACATTTTAGGGCTTTAAGGATGCCGGTTCTTTTTCACAAATTCATAAGGCGAAAAACAAATAGGACAGTCCTGCCAGCGTCACCGCTTTTTCTACATTTACCGCTCAAAATTTTCAGATGGAAAAAATAAAATTCGGGACAGATGGATGGCGTGGAATTATCGCCAAAGATTTTACGGTGGACAACGTGAAGCGCGTTGCGAAAGCAACGGCTGATTGGGCGCAGCAACAAGATGCTAATGCCAAAATTGTGATTGGCTTTGATTGCCGCTTTGGCGGTTCGCTTTTTTCAGAAGCTGCTATTAATGTTTTTTGCAAACAGGGAATGAAGGTTTTTTACGATAAGCATTTTGTCTCTACTCCCATGATTTCGTTGGCTGCAAAAACATTGGGTTGTGAACTTGGGGTGATATTAACAGCGAGTCATAATCCTCCTTCTTACAATGGCTATAAGTTGAAATCGAAACACGGTGGGCCGCTTATTCAGAAATATATTACAGAGGTAGAAGCCTTGATTCCGGATAGTTTTGAAACCGAAGATTTGTCGTTGGAAGAATGGGAGAAGAAGGGTTTGCTGGAAATCGTGGATTTGGAAACTATGTACTTCGATCACGTTAATAATTATTTCGACCTGGAAACAATGAATGAAAATTCGGAGTTAGTGGTGGCTTATGACGCCATGTATGGTGCAGGGCAAAGTGTGTTTCCTCGAATTATGCCTCATGCTGATTTTCTGCACTGCGAATACAATCCAAGTTTTTATGGACAGGCACCGGAGCCAATCGCTAAGAACCTTCGCGAGTTGGAAGCCTATTTAAAAGAAATGAAGCACGTGGATATTGCGATTGCCACAGATGGCGATGCCGATCGTATTGGCCTTTATAATGGCAATGGAAAATTTGTAGACGCGCATCACATTATCCTTTTGCTGATTCATATTTTGCATAAGTATAAGGAGATGACCGGTAAGGTGGTGATTGCTTTTTCGGTTTCGAACAAGGTGAAGAAGCTATGCGAGCAATACGGCATTCCTTATGAGGTGACGAAGATTGGCTTTAAGTATATCTGCGAGATTATGCAGAACGAAGATGTATTGGTGGGTGGAGAAGAGAGCGGAGGCATTGCGGTGAAAGGCCACATTCCTGAGCGCGATGGTATTTGGGATGGCTTAGTAATTGTTGAACATTTGGTACAACAAGGACAGACCTTAACCGAATTGATTGACGAAGTCTATGCGGTGGTTGGTCCATTCTCTTATAATCGTTTAGACTTGCATTTGAAAGAAGAGCAGAAACTGCAGATTATAGAAAACTGCAAAAACGGATTCTATAAATCTTTCGGTGAAATACCAGTGAACGGACTAGAAACGATTGATGGCTATAAATTTTATCTGGTAGATGAGGAAACGGTGATGATTCGCGCCAGCGGAACGGAACCGTTGTTGCGTGTGTATGTGGAAGCGTCTACGGAGGAGCGCGTAGAAATTATTCTGAACAAGGTGCGCGATACCTTGTTGGGCTAAATTTTGAATAGCACGCTGATGACGCAGATGAATAGGATTTATGATGATTTTAAATCTGCTTTCATCTTAACTATCTGCGTTGTCGGAGTGTTGTTTTCTTCTGCCCAAGATTCTTCTACCATCACTTTTCCTCCAAAAAAAAGTTTTCTCGATTTTCCTGAACATATTAATAGAGGACGGCTGACAGGTGTTTCAGTAGGTGCAGTGGGTTTGTATGCCGGGTTTATGACCGCGACCGGATTTGAATGGTACGGCAAACAACCCATGGGCAAGTTTCACTGGTTTAGTGATGCGGGCGAATGGAATCAGATTGACAAGGCCGGACATCTTTATGTGCCGTATTTCACCACTGTTTTTTCATACAATATGTTGCGGTGGAGTGGGATGAAGAATACACCTGCCGCACTTACGGCCGGTGCTTTTGGTTTTCTATCTCTGGCCGCTATCGAAATACCGGATGGGCTAACGAATAAATACGGAGCGAGCTGGAGTGATATTGTTTTTGATTTTGGTGGGGCGGCTTTTGCGACCGCGCAATATTTAATTTGGAAGGAGCAGCGCATCAGCATTAAATATTCGCTGCACTCGGTAGATTATCCGAATGGTGAATTGCGCAAGCGTGCGGATGAGCTGTATGGCACGACCTTACTTGAAAAGATTCTGAAGGATTATAACGGCATTACCACGTGGATGAGTTTCAATCTGTATTCATTCAACCACAAAATAAAAGCGCCCTGGCTGAATCTGGCTTTTGGTTATGGCGCGGGCAATATGTATGGCGGGTTTGACAATACCTGGACCGACAAGGCGGGTGTGTACCACAACCGCAATGATGTGAAGCGCTACCGCAAGTTTTTCATTTCGTTGGATGCTGACTTTACGAAGTTCAAAACCAACTCAAAGGCGGGGAAGATGGTGCTGGGCATTTTAAATATCGTGAAGCTGCCGATGCCTGCTCTGGAGTTTAATACACTCGGGCAGGTGGTTTTTCATCCGATGTATTTTCTGAATCTGGATGTGCCGCTTTATCTGAAAAAATAAAGGACCATTGCGTTAAAATAAAAAAGCGTCCTGCATTGCTGCGGGACGCTTTTGTCTTAAATCTATGGTTGAGATTTATTACTTAGTAGATGGACGAGCTTCGTTTACTACCAGGTTTCTTTCAGAAAAATCAACACCGTTCAATTGAGCGATAGCTTGTTTTCCTTCAGAATCGTTTGGCATTTCGATGAAGCCGAATCCGCGGCTGCGACCTGTATCACGGTCGGTTACGATTTTAACGGATGATACTTCTCCGAATTGTTGAAAAAGATCTTTCAACTGACCTTCCGATGCACGGAAGCTGATGTTTGCTACGTAAATGTTCATAAAAAAATAAATAAATGATTAAAAAAAACGGTTAAAAAAAAAGGTATAAAAAGAAAAAAGCGCTCCGAAAACCGGTAGCGCTTTCTTTTAGTTTCGAATGTTGTAAGTGATTAAGATTTTGGCGGACGAGCTTCGTTTACTACCAGGTTTCTTTCTGCAAATGAAGTACCGTTCAATTGAGCGATAGCGGCTGTGCCTTCTGAATCGTTTGGCATTTCTACAAAGCCGAATCCGCGGCTGCGACCTGAATCGCGGTCTGTTACAATTTTAACTGAAGATACTTCTCCGAATTGTTGAAATAGTTCTTTCAACTGACCTTCCGATGCGCGGAAGCTAATGTTTGCTACGTAAATGTTCATTGTTTAAAAATAAATTATTAAAAAAATCTGCTTTAAAAATTGGTCTTTTGTTGTTGCTTTGGTTGGAAGCTCCGTTACAAAAACAAACGATTTATTTTCTAAAACTTAATCAAAAATAATCCTTTATACTGAATTGCGAAATTTTTCTTTT
>CANJVG010000065.1 GCA_947478005.1 Bacteroidota bacterium | reverse complement strand
TTTGACATAAATAGCCTGCGGGATATTTTGATTACAGCTCGCATCTTTAACAGCGAAAACCAAATAACAGGCTGTTTGGTTTATCACCAAACAGAATTTATGCAAATACTGGAAGGTCAGGAGGAAGTCGTGAAGGATTTATATAAGAAATTACAAACAGACCCCCGGCATTATAATTTAAACATACTTTCTCAAGGTCCAATTGAAGAACGGGCTTTTGCAGACTGGACGATGGCTTATTATGATTTGTCGTCTTTGATAAGTTTGGAAAGCAGTAAAATTACCGTTGATGAATTACTGCTTATGACAAAAAAGATGAACAATGGTACAACGGCTCAAATGCTATTCAAATATATAGCAGAAGACATCTTTCGTCCCAGATAAAATATCTCATGTTGCCTGCCTTCAGACAAACTGAGATAACGCGCTAAACAGCACGTTAACATGGCCTCCTGGGTCTTTGCCTTGTACCTTTTAGCTATCACAGGCAGGATGCCGGCCAGTTAAGATTTTAGGCACCCGGTGGATAGCCTTCATCCTTTTTTTGCATCACTAGAAACGTCAACAATCAAACACTTCAACCCGGGCATTCGTTGCACTAAATCTTAGAAAACTTACCTTTGGCAAAATAAAATCAAATAGAATGGACAATGAAAGTTCTTCCCGCAAAAAATTCCTCCAATATATTGGTTTAACTGCCGGAGGCACCTTGCTCAATGGTGGTTCAATGGAAAACACTATCAATGATGAAGAAATCCGCAAGCTAAGCCCCGGTCAATTGGAGTTCATGGTGCGCTATGATAAATGGATGGATAATTATATTGAAGTAATTCGCACACAGAGCAAATACCCCCGCAATGTTGAAAACCAGCAGACCAAAGTAGCCTTAACCCAAAAGGCGGAGGAATTTAAACCTGAACTTGCTGTTCATATGCAGGACGAAGTCTTTGCACTGATTTTCAGAACAAACCTGCAAAGAATGACAAACGAGATTAAGCTATAATTTGAAGACCCGGCAGTTGACTGTTTCATTTTTATTTTCCTTTAGCGTTGAGGAAACCTTCCTTGGTAATCAAGATTACCTTGTCCAGATACATCGGGATAAGGGGTGCCACTTTGTTATCCTTGAAAACTTTGCCTATAACCCCTTAATTATAGGTAGCCAATTTCTTGTATGTTACTCCGGTATCGCGTGCTCTTGCTGATATTCATTCCGTTTGCGTTATAAAATCACCGATCTATAAATAATGAAACAAATTCTCCTTCTCGCTTTACTCAGCATTTATATCCAAAGCATTGCGCTCGATTTTGCAGGGAACAAACTTATTTCTTACAAACTTTGGAAAACAGTTACACGGCAGGAACTACGCGAGAAAATGAAGAAGAATCATGTTCCTAAAGCAATACTTAACCCAAGATATGACGTAGATATTTATGACATAACTTATAAAAGTTTCTGGCACGATAGCACTTGTATACTGGCATCGGGTTTAGTATTTGTGCCGCGAGACTTAGGCAAACCAATGGCTGAAGTAGTTTACCACCATGGCACTCGTGTAGAAAAAGGAAGGAAGGATAAAATTGGCGGGGTAGATTATTTATGTCTCGGATTAGCAGTAGATGGCTATCTCGTTCTGCAGCCCGATTATATAGGGCTGGGTCATGGCGATAAATTTCATTTGTATCAGCAGTATAAATCATTGGGACAAGCTACCGTGGATATGATTTATGCTGTGCGTGAACTGAACGACACACTTCGCATCCGGCTCAATCAACAATTATTTCTCACAGGTTACTCAGAAGGTGGCTATGCAGCGGTGGCAGCCAATAAATATATTCAGGAAAGCTATCCCGACATTAAAGTAACCGCTACTGCAGGCAACAGCGGAGCCTATGATATGGCCGGAGTGCAAAGCGAAGTTATGTTCCGAAAGTATGGCCATCCGCATTATTTACCTTTCTTGCTTCAAGGCCTGAATGAAGTATATCATATCGTACCCGACATTCGGTCTGTTTACAAATCGCCTTATGATTCCATTATACCCGCTATACTTGACGGCCAACACAGTTTCAAAGAAATAGACGATGTGTTGCCCGAAATTCCCAAAGATATGCTTCGCGATACCTTTGTAGATTTGTTTCTTCACAACCCCGACTTTCTGCTTCATAAGGCACTAAACGACAACTCTCTTTGTTATTGGAAACCCGAAAACCCGATTCAATTTTGTTACTGCGATAAAGACGAACAGGTAACCTATCTGAATTCATTTGTAGCCCGAGATGGGATGAAGAAACTGGGTGCTAGGCATATTACCCTTGCTGAAGGCGGAAAGAAATACGGTCACAACAAATGTGCTATGTTTGCCTCAACATACTCTCAACTCTACTTCAACAGCTTCCGCAATGGCAGTAAATACGGAAACAGAGGAAATGCGGGCAAGCGATTTCTGCTTGCTTTAGCCCGGTTGGCCATTAAGCCATAAGCATTTGACAGGATATTTTTAGTTGGAATTGTTGCTCTTCAGTGATAACTCAGACAGGTTAGTATAATTTCAAAAATAGTCGAAACCAATACAAAAATGGCATATTGTCCGAACATTAGCGGAAGCAAAGATAATACGACAGCAAAAAAAAGAATGTCAAAATGAACAGACTAATAATAGCCATTTCGATTGTAACAGTTCTTACAGATTGCAACTCGACAAACAAAAAATCAAACAAAATGGAAGACCTAAAAAATGAAACAAAAAACAACCCTACAGCTAACGACACAACCCCTATGGTAACCGGAATTGGAGGAATTTTCTTTTTTTCTGACAATCCCAAAGAAACGAGAGAATGGTATCATCAGAACCTGGGACTCGAAACTAATGATTATGGTTCTACTTTCGAATCCAGAAATCTAAAAAAGCCGGAGGAAATCAACCAACTCCAATGGTCTCCTTTTAAAAAAGGGAGTAAGTATTTCGAGCCTTCGAAAAAGGAATTTATGATTAACTATCGGGTTCAGAATATTGAAGGACTTGTAGCGAAGCTTAGGGGTAAAGGTGTGACAATAATTGACAGCATTGCGGATTCCGACTACGGGAAATTTGTCCACATACTTGATCCGGAAGGAAATAAAATAGAACTTTGGGAACCAGTTTATAATGCAGGTAGCGAAACGGGTGGAAAGACGGCTAAATAAATATCAGACTGCTTATGCGGTAATAGATACTTAGTCTCCAGGCGAATATTTGTTGCCATTAAATCCATAAAACTTGACAAACATTTTCTGGTCAGACTTTATCCAGGCATTTTGGATTCTTGTTGTAGTTGTAGATTTTGTTCTGTTGCTTGTTAGGCATTATTCTCGACCAAGTAGGTCGGATGGTGATTTGTACTGAGGCAATATTTAAGAATCGGGATGGGTTCTTGTTTAGACACTATCTAAATTGTCGCAAAACCAATTACATTTGCGCCTACAAAGTTTATGGCAGACAACGACAAAATTATTGACGAAGTAGTCGCAAACGATTACAAGTACGGCTTCACCACCAATATTGAGCAGGAGTTTGCTGCCATTGGTTTATCCGAAGATACGGTGCGTTTTATTTCTGCCAAGAAAAACGAACCTGAATGGATGCTCGAATGGCGATTGAAAGCCTATCGTGCCTGGTTGAAAATGGAGCAACCTAAATGGCAGAATGTTCACTTTCCCGAAATAGATTTTCAAAGTATCTACTACTACGCGGCACAAAAGAAGAAGAAGGTCATCAACTCCCTTGATGATGTTGACCCTGAGATTCGCGCTACGTACGATAAACTCGGTATCCCTATCCAGGAGCAAAAAATGTTGGCTGGTGTCGCAGTTGATTATGTCATGGACAGCGAAAGTGTTATCACCACTTTCCGCGAGTCCCTAAAAGAAAAAGGAATCATCTTCTGCTCCATTTCTGACGCCATCCGCGAACAACCGGAATTAGTTAAACAATATTTAGGCAGTATAGTGCCCCAACGCGACAACTACTACGCTGCTCTAAATAGTGCCGTTTTTAGCGATGGAAGCTTTGTTTTTATACCTAAAGGTGTTCGTTGCCCGATGGAACTTTCTACTTACTTCCGCATCAATGCCGAAAACACAGGCCAATTTGAGCGCACTTTAATCATTGCCGAAGAAGGAAGTTATGTAAGTTATCTGGAAGGTTGCACTGCACCTATGCGCGATGAAAATCAATTACACGCGGCAGTGGTTGAATTGATTACGCTTGATAATGCCGAAATAAAATACTCTACGGTTCAGAACTGGTATCCGGGCGATAAAGAAGGGAAAGGAGGTATCTACAACTTCGTGACCAAGCGCGGTATGTGCAAGGGAAAAAACTCTAAAATAAGTTGGACGCAGGTGGAAACCGGAAGTGCCATCACCTGGAAATATCCAAGCTGTATTTTAAAGGGGGATAACTCTATTGGTGAGTTTTATTCAGTAGCGGTTACTAATAACTATCAGCAAGCTGATACCGGCACCAAGATGATTCATATCGGAAAGAACACTAGAAGCCGAATTGTAAGCAAAGGAATTAGTGCAGGCAAATCGCAGAACTCTTATCGAGGACAAGTGCAGGTGCACAAAACAGCCGACAATGCTTACAACTTTTCACAGTGCGATAGTTTATTGATTGGCGATAAATGCGGGGCGCATACGTTCCCTTATCTAGAAATTAAAAACATGACCGGCAAGGTAGAACATGAAGCCACGACCTCCAAAATAGGAGAGGACCTTTTGTTCTATTGCAATCAGCGCGGATTAACCAACGAAGAAGCGGTGAGCATGATTATCAATGGATATTGTAAAGAAGTTTTTAAACAATTGCCAATGGAGTTTATGGTGGAAGCGCAGAAGCTGTTATCAATCAGCTTGGAAGGTAGTGTAGGTTAATAATTTTGCAAAAAAAACAATGCAAAATGATTTTCAGAATATTCAAAATCTACTCTACCGGCAAAACGATATATAAACGTATTCTCAAACCCATTTATGAAGAGTTAAGAAAGGATGCCTATGCATCTGACGATAAAAGAACAAGAAATAGAACAAAGAAAAAGAACAATGCTGTCAATCAAAAACCTAAACGTAGGAATAGCCGAAAAGCAAATTCTTAAAGATTTTAATCTCGAAATTAAACGGGGAGAAGTACACGCCATAATGGGCCCGAATGGAACTGGTAAATCAACACTTGCCTCTACCTTGGCTGGCAAAGAGGATTATGAGGTGCTATCCGGTGAGGTTATTTTCAATGGAAAGAACTTGTTGGAAATGAGTGCCGATGAACGCGCCCGCGAAGGGGTGTTTTTAGCCTTCCAATATCCGGTAGAGATACCGGGCGTTAGTACCACTAACTTTATGAAGGCAGCGGTAAATGCCAAACGCAAGCATCACGGCCTCGAGCCTATGGATGCTAAGGACTTTCTGAAACTGATGAAAGAAAAATTGGCCTTGGTGGAAATGAATAAAGAATTCACGAGCCGGTCTATCAATGAGGGATTCAGCGGTGGTGAAAAAAAGCGAAATGAAATATTTCAAATGGCTATGCTCGAACCTACTCTTTGCCTTCTCGATGAAACTGATTCCGGTTTAGATATCGATGCCTTGCGTATAGTAGCCAATGGAGTAAACCAATTAAAGAGCAAGGAAAGAAGTTTCCTGGTTATTACCCACTATCAGCGTTTGCTCAACTACATTGTTCCTGATTTTGTTCACGTAATGTATGGTGGAAGAATTGTAAAGAGTGGAGGAAAAGAACTGGCGCTGAAATTAGAAGAGCAAGGGTATGATTGGATTAAAGAAGAAGTAGGCGAACTGGCCAATTAGTAAATTGAATGAACTGAACGAATGAGTTTCACTGAAAACATAGAAAAGCAATTTGCTGAAGTCAGCAACAGCAATGTGGTTGATTTAAGAAGGAGTGCATTCACCGCATTCGAAAAACTTGGCATTCCTACTTCTCGCCACGAAGAATGGAAATACACCAACATCAAAACAAAACTGAACGAAGACATTAGTCTTGCCCCGGCCGATTCGCAGGTAAATGCAGCCGTTAAGAATTATATAGCGAGTTTACCACCCTATGCCTTCCGTATTATCTTTCTAAATGGAGTTTTTCATCCCGAGTTAAGTATTGTTCCCGATATAAATGGGTTAACTATTTGCAGCCTGAAAGATGCTTTTACTTCGCATAGCACATTGGTGGAAACATATTTCGGTAAGCTTGTTAACTATAACGAGGAACATTTTGCGGCTTTGAATACTGCTTTCGTAAATGACGGAGCATTTATTCATGTGCAAAAAAATGTAGTGGTGAAAGAACCAATCTACATTCAATACTTTTTCACCGCATCTGATGTAAACGCTTTTACACAGACCAGAAATCTGGTTATAGTCGAAGAAAGTGCCTCTATTGAATTGGCCGAAGATTTCCGGAATGCCAGCAATATTATGGTGCAGTACAACCATGTATCTGAAATGTATATTGGAAAGAATGCCAATCTTGATGTGGTAAAACTGCAGTTGGAATTGAACAATGCTATAGGCATTCACACTTTAGAAAGTCAGGTAGAGCGCGATGGAAAATTCAGTGCGGCTACAATTACCTTTGCTTCGCCAAATACAGGAACCGGCAAACCGTTAATCAGAAACAATGTTACTGCTCGTTTAGTTGGGCAAAATGCCCATGCCGATTTAAACGGTTTGTATTTCGGAAAAGAGAATGCTCATATTGATAACCACATATTGGTGGACCACGTTGCCCCCAACTGCACCAGCAATCAATTGTATAAAGGTGTTTTAAACGGTGAATCAGTGGGTGTTTTTAACGGTAAGATTTTCGTAAAGTCCGATGCGCAGAAAACAAATGCATTTCAATCAAGCAAAGCACTATTGCTTTCGAATGATGCAAGTATTAACTCCAAACCACAATTGGAAATATTTGCAGATGATGTCAAATGCAGTCACGGAGCTACCGTGGGGCAGTTAGATGAAAACGCCTTGTTTTACTTACGCGCCCGCGGCATCACTAAGTTCGAAGCTGTTCAGATTCTTACTTATGCTTTTGCTCATGAAGTTATCGATCATGTACACAGCAAACCTATTCGTCAGTTCTTGTGTGATAAGTTGAAGGATGAGTTAAAAGTGAATTTCTGATGAATTCTTTTATTCGCAATCAGTTTCCTATTCTGCATCAAAATGTAAACGGCAAGCCGCTTATTTATTTCGACAATGCAGCTACTTCACAAAAACCTTTAGCCGTTATCAATGCTATCAAAGATTACTACGAGCATTACAATAGCAATATTCATCGCGGAGCGCATCACTTGGCTCAAATCGCTACCGAAAAATATGAAGATGCGAGAAAGACAATTGCTCAGCATATTAATGCCAGCGAGCAGGAAATAAATTTTGTTCGCGGAACCACCGAAGCTGTGAATCTTGTTGCCATCTCCTATGGAAGAAAATTCATTAAAGAAGGCGATGAAATTATTGTCAGTGAAATGGAACATCACAGCAACATCGTGCCCTGGCAAATGCTTTGCGAAGAAAAGGGTGCGACTCTTCGTGTCATCCCGATTACCGATTCAGGAGAAATAATTTTTGAGGAGTATTTGAAATTACTTTCGGAGAAAACAAAGATTGTTTCGATTGCTTACATCTCCAATGCACTCGGAACTATTCATCCTGTTAAAGAGGTAATTAGCGAAGCGCACAAAGTAGGTGCTGTAGTTTTTATTGATGGGGCGCAAGCTTTACCGCATAAAAAAATAGATGTAAAAGAATTGGATTGCGATTTCCTTGGCTTTAGTGGTCACAAAGTGTTTGCAGGAACCGGAATCGGAATTTTGTATGGGAAGGAGATATTACTCGAAGCCATGAATCCCTACATGGGAGGTGGTGAGATGATTAAAACCGTTTCGTTTGCAGGAACTACCTACAACGATTTACCTTATAAGTTTGAAGCTGGCACTCCGCATATAGAAGGAGGAATTTCATTAGGGGCTGCGTTTACCTATATCAACGAACTCGGTTTAGATAATATCTCGGTCTATGAAGATGAACTGCTTGAATATGGAACATCCAGGTTTTTTGAAGTAGAGGGTTTGAGATTGGTTGGAACAGCTAAAGAAAAGGCATCGGTTATTTCTTTCTTGGTAGATGATATTCATCCTTATGATTTAGGTGTTCTCCTGAATGAGCAAGGTATTGCGATTCGCACAGGCCACCATTGCTGCCAGCCTCTGATGGATAGATTAAAGATTGAAGGCACCTGCCGTGCTTCATTTGCTTTCTACAACACTAAGGAGGAAATCGATGCAACTGTAAGCGCACTCAAACGTGCTGTGAAAATACTTTCGTAGCATTGTATCATGCAAAAGTCAATAGCTGAAATTGAGGATGAGATTGTCGAAGAGTTCGAACTTTTCGATGAGCAAATGGATAAATATGAATACATTATTGATATAGGGAAGAAGCTTCCTGCCCTCGATTCGAAATACCAAACCGATGACTTTCTGGTAAAAGGCTGCCAAAGTAAAGTGTGGCTTCATGCCTATGAAAAAGAAGGGCAGTTGTTTTTCGAAGCCGATTCAAACACCGCTATTACCAAAGGAATTGTTGCCCTCCTGGTTCGTGTGCTTTCCGGTCAGCACCCGAAAGAAATACTGAATACTTCGCTAATTTTTATTGATAAAATAAATTTGCGTGCACATCTCTCTTCGCAGCGCTCTAACGGTTTGAGTTCTATGATTGTAAAAATGAAAGCCTATGCAAATGTTTATGTGTGAAAACTGTTTTGAATAAACATTTAATTTAGCATTCGAAATTCATGTCGATGCCCAAAACACTTTTACTAATATTATCTCATCACCTTCTAGTCCTTTCGGTATTTTCTCAAACCTTTTCTATTACCATCAACCCAGGTGCTTATCTTGGTGGTTATGAGATAGACAGCAATGGACACGGCATTTTCTTTCAAGGAAGTAAGACTTTCCAATTGGCTCCCGGTCCCCACTATCTGAATACCGGAACGGGTATAATTGCCGACAATGCACATGCCTTTGGTTCTTATATTGATTTTATGGTAACTGTAAACGGAACCGTAACTGAGGTAAGCCCTTCCTCTTCGGCTCAGGTTGACACAGCCGACAATAAAATGTTGAATTTGATTACATCGACTATCACTATCGATCCTTCCAGTTATAAAGGTAAGTACGAAATTTCCGCCTTCAGCCACTTTAAAAATTATGAACTGTCGGGGAAGAAAACAATTGCACTAATCCGGGCACAGCGATATTATTTCGAAGATGAAGCTTATGAAAGCAAAATTATTCCAGGGTTTACTTCCGGGTTTTACTTTGATATTAATGAAGCCGGTACTGTTGTAGAGAATCTGGCTCCTTCATACACGCTTACAGAAGACAACAAAACATTTGTATTGAATATAACCAAGCGAAAGATTGACCCTTCTATTTTTCCGGCACATAACAATGGTATTATGCTAAGTGGCTATGGTTACACACCTATCAAGAAGCCAACCGAGTTTGCTTTTATTACAGGGCTAGTTGCTTATGCCGGTTATTTAGACAACTTCGGGAATCTCAAGCCAAGTTATTTTGTGCCTTAGTTAAAATCAGGAAAACAGTAAAGCCATTTTGTCGGCTATAAGTTTTATCCCGAAGTTCAGGGACCACGCAGGTTCTCTCAATTCACCTTTATACACTTTTCCTCTTTTGGTATAGAATTGGTGAAAGGTTGATTGCTTCATTTTCCATTTTTGAAGAAACTGTTTTCGTCCATCATTCTTATCTACTCTTCCAGTTGATTTTGAAATGAAGTGATAGACTCTGCTTTCACCAATCCCTTTATAAATTCGGCAACCTTCATTCCACATCTTCATAGCGAAGTCATCATCGCTGCTCATTCCGGGTGAAAACTCTACACTATAACCACCTACTTTATTCCACCATTGTGTTTTAACTACAGATGGAGGCCAGGTACTCCCGCTCCAATCAGCCTTCTTTAATTCCTTAAACTCTTTTAATAATTTTTCTTTTTGAAAATCCTTTTCTCCATTTCCGTAGTCGCCCACTAGCACACATTTGTTTCCTGTATCTCTTGGTTCTATCATGGTGGACGAAAGCATAAAGCAATCCGTATTTAGCTTTGCTATTTCACTCAGTAAAATTGTATCCCACTTAGGAAGAACATACATATCGTCATTCATGAAAACTAGGTAATCGCTCTTTGCTAGTTTAGAAGCCTGATTGACGGCTTTGCAAATTCCGATGTTAGTAGTAGAATGGGTATACTCCAATCCATTTTGTTTAGCCCAGTCAAGTGTACCATCAGACCCATCATTGATATGTAGAAGAATTTGATGCGGTAAATAGGAGTGTTGGTTGATGCTTTCAACACATAACTTTAAGTAAGAAAGATTATTCCAGGTAGGAATTAAAATGGAAAACATATTACCCACAATTTACTATATACTCTAAACCAATAACCTTTATTATTTTAGAACCGAAAATAAAAGATTCATCGAATGAAGTTGTTCAATCTTATCAAATATACTTTTCTGTTTACAGCGGTTGCGCTTATAATTTCCTCTTGCAAAAAAGATGCAAAAACAACTTGGGATACAGAGCTTTTAGTACCCATAGCTACTACAAGTTTGTCGCTTCAGAATCTGGTGAAAGATACCATGCTGAAAGTTAATCCTGACCATTCGATGATGTTGGCTTACAAATCAGAGCTATACAATTTCAATCTTGCCCAGCAGATTATCCATATACCCGATACAGCTATTGGTCAGAAATTCAACCTTGCGGATTTAAAACTTCCCGACCAGCGACTTGATATCAGACTATCATTGGGAATGTTAGCGCAAAATGCTTTGCTTTCTCCTGGTACATCTGGTTTGGGCCAACTTATTTTGGCCTTGAATGGAACTCAATCTGTTTTCCCGCCTATAAATGGCTTGGCTATGGCACCCTTTCATTATTTTGCACCTGATCTTTTCGATAGTGCTTATCTAAACTCGGGGGAGGTTCAAGTGTGGGCGGTCAATAATTTACCGGTACCTATAAACAGCGCTACAATTTCGTTATACAACACAGATGATCACACCCTAATCGGTTCCTATGCATGTCCTCCGCTTGGTGCTCATGATTCAACTTATTTCGCCATACAAGTCGCAGGGAAGCGAATTACAAACCGCCTTGACTTCGTTATTGATAATATTAGTACACCTGGCAGTAATGGTACTTCCATTTTGATTGATACCAGTAATGATGTCCATTTAAAAGTCTTTGTTGCTTTTTTGAGAGCTTCTCAAGCCTGGGCAAAATTTCCTTCTCAAAATGTAGTCGATCTTACGGAGGACTTGGCTCAAGTGATTGCTGATCGTAAATTTACTTATGTGGAAGCGCGTTCCGGTCAGTTACATATTTACATTACAAGTTCGGTTCCACAGAAGCTTTATCTTTCTTATACCCTGGTAGGGGCTTTTGATAATCACGGAAATCCACTTACAGAAAATACCGTGGTGCCTGCAGCTACAATCGGTTCACCGGCTACTATTGATAAGATAGTGGATATGGCAGGCTTTGCTATCAACCTAACAGGTAAGGATGGCTCTAATTTTAATGCTTATACGCAAAGGATTGTGGCGCATATTGATTCAGATGGGCTTACTCATCACATTACCACTGCTGACAGTATCAATATAAGATACGAAATAACCGATGTGGCTCCTAATTATATTAAGGGTTATGCAGGACGCGATACTATCTCTACCAAGGACAGTGCTGATTTTTCTTTCCTCAATATTTTTAAAAGTGGATCGATTGGACTTAATGATGTGAAAATGACTTTTACGGTGGATAACGGGATAGGAGTAGATGGACAAGTGAAAATAAACGGGCTTACTGCCTTAAGCAAAAACAATGGTTCACGAGCGCTTTCCGGCTCAGTTGTCGGCAAACCTTTCGTAATTAATCGAGCTACCGATTTTCCGCTAACTCCGGCACACAGTGAATTTCTTATTGACAAAAATAATTCGAACATTAATGAGCTGTTGGGCATTCTCCCGAATAAATTGCAGTATGATGTTGAGGTTAGAACGAATGTAAACGGCAATAATGGGCAGTATCGCGACTTCGCTTATCTGGAAAGCGGCTTGAAAATTGGCCTGAATGCTGAAGTTCCTTTGGCTTTGATTGCGAATAACCTCGTTCTGGTAGATACCTTTGATTTTAATATTGGTGAAACCAATACCAATATTAACGGTATTAGTGATGGTGTTTTGAATTTGATAACAGAGAATAAATATCCTATTGATGCTACTGTTTCTATTTTGCTCTATGACGAAAACTGGGTAGTAGTGGATACGCTTACTTCCAACACTCGCATAGCAGGGGGGATTCCGGATGCCAATTGTATCGTTTCACAACCTTCAAAAAGTAAGGTGCCTCTTTTTATAAATGAAACGCGAATGAACAAGGTGAAGTTGGCGAAACATGCCGTGGCTACAGCTGATTTTTCGAGTGTATCTTCTACCAACTGCAACGGTGTGCCGCTTAAGATTTACAGCGATTATACCTTGGGTATTGCATTTAGCGCCAGGTTTAATTACAAAGTGAATTTTTAATAGGCATTCAAACTATCAAAAAGCGAACTATAATTGCCCTTTACAAATTACGATTGCGGATGCAGCCAGTAACATATCAATACAGAACTATTCATAGTAAGCTCATTCCTTTACTCTTCTTTGTTGCAGCCTCACTTTTTGTTTCAGCCAGTGACACCACAGAGGTAGTTAAACCAAAGATTAAGTTCAGCGACAATAGTTCTAATGCGCGGCTGTACAATTTTACCAACTCGACTATCAATTATATCTTCAATGAAGATTTTAGAGAAGGTGCCACTTGGCGAAGTACCCTCACTTTCGATTATACCAATAACTCCAATGCTATGCCCGCAGGTTTAGGATTTGGGTTGATTTTTAAAAAGAATATTTCTCGTGCTCTAATTAACCGAGTTGATGGCCGCATAAAGGATGTATTGCGCTTTGAGGATAATTTAAAAACAGGCTATACCCTTCGCCATTATGTAAAGAAATTGGATTGCACCTTCTATTTTACCTTTAACCATCGTGAAATGCGGGAGTTGAATGCCAGTAAGCAAGCCTTTGAATTGATTTTTTTCGGTAATGCCCGATTCGAGAATGATACCGCTGATTTAAGCAATTTACGGTTTTATAATTACATGTATAACCAGTATGCATTTGGTGTAAAAAAGAAGTTTGATTATGGGTCTTATCAAATGGATGTGGGTTTAGGCGTATCTTTATTGCAGGTTTTCAACCAGCAGGAAATACGCACTAACAAAACGTCTATTTATACCGCACCGGATGGAGAATGGTTGGACATTAACTACGACCTTACGTTCAATGCTTCGAATGAAGGTGCTTCTAAATTTGGTGCATTAAACGGAATAGGTGCTTCGGGTGATTTTCATTTGGGATTTATGAACAAAAACAAATGGAAGCTGACATTTGATGTTTCTGATTTGGGATATACGACCTATAGAAAGAATCCCGTAAATTATTCCGGTACTAAAAATGTGCACTTCACGGGCATTGTGTTGCCGGACCTTACCACCTTCAGTAGCCAGACTTTTGACACCCTGAATTTGGATAGCGCTGTGCGGTCGTATTTGCCTGTTAAATCGAACAACCTATATTCCTTGTTCATGCCGTTTAGTTTTGCGGTGGTCTTTTCAAAACCTTTGTTGCACGATAAATTAGTGCTTACGGCCGGCTTGCAGTATCGTTATTTACCTCACTACAATGTGTACGGATTTATAAAAGCCAACTACTTTATTCAACGTGATCTAGTGGTAAGTTTAAGCGGTGGTGCCGGAGGATACAGTAAGTTTAACCTCGGCTTTGAATTGGCTAAGAGTTGGAAGTTCTTTGATTTTTCCTTAGGTAGTCCTAACCTAATTGGCTTGTTTTCTCCCGGCAAATATTACGGAACCGGATTTTATTTAAAGATGGGAACTTCATTCTGATTACTTCCACTTAATGTTACATCCAATACTTGGTCTTTGATACGGAGATACCTCTTTTTCTGAGGCAATACTATCCAAAGCCGCACGAATATCTTTACCTGTTCGCTGGACTTTATTTGATGGTCGCGAATCATCCAGTTGCCCACGGTAAACCAATTTCATTTCTTCATTAAAAATGTAAAAATCAGGCGTGCAGGCGGCATCATAAAGTTTGGCTACCTGTTGTGATTCGTCATATAAATAAGGGAACGGGTATTTTTCTTTCAAGGCTACTTCTTTCATTTTCTCAGGGCTATCCTCGGGTTGAGAAAGGACATTGTTTGAACTGATGGCTATAAATTTTATTCGTTTTGGTAAATAATCATTTGCCAACTTTACCAATTCGGGATTAATATGGTTTACATACGGGCAATGATTACAAATGAACATAACCACGGTGGCTTTTTCTCCTCGTAAATCCAATAGTGACAAGTTATTTCCCGAAACAGTATCTGGTAAAGCAAAGCCGGGCGCTAAGGTACCGAGCGGAATCATATTGGAAGGTGTAAGTGCCATGTTAATTGTTTGAGAAGCGAAATTAGCATTGGAATGTGCTTAAAGAAATTTGAAAGAGCCGATTGTATTTGCAAAATTCGCCCCATGAAAATAATTCGCCCCTTTTTAGCGCTTTTTCTCTTTTCATTTTTTACTGTTTATCAAACTCAGGCGCAATCAGAAGCAATTAAGGAGGGTAATTTGCTCTATGTGAAATTGGGAAACGGCATGAATGCAGTTTTAATGCCAATCACAAATGCATCGGATATTGAAATCTCATTTTACATAAAGGCAGGAAGTATTTTTGAAATAGATTCGCTAAGTGGCATTTCGAATCTGCTTCAACAGATTCTTTCCAACAAGGTAGATCGTTTTTTACAACGAGGTAGCGGTTCCATTTCCGGTGCGAATACAAAGTTCAAAGCCGTTTCGAATACAGAGCGCACCATTTTTAAGCTCACTACAAATTCTGATAACCTTGGCTATTGCTTTAATTTATTAAGGGATTCAGTTTTCAATTCTACTATTACCGAATCGGAATTGATGGATGCTAAGAAAGCCGTTGAAAACAAAATTGAATTGGCTCGAAAGGACAAACATATGTTGTTTGAAGCAAGGTTGACGAAAAGTATCTACCGCCAGGATTATCAAAAGATGGACGTATATGGAGATGCTAAAGATTTTAAGAATATCACGGTTTCTGTTTTAGTTGGTTTCTTTCATAAGTATTATGTACCTAACAATACGATAGTAACTGCTACTGGTAACTTTTCCTTTGCTGTCGTTCAACAACAGCTCGAATCTGCATTCAATAGTATGGTGAAGGCAGAATTTAATCCTGAAACCGTTACTAAAATTGTGGATTTTAAACCCATGGTGTATAACACTCAGTTTATAGTAGAAGATTCTATCGCAAACCCTGAGTTTCATATCTGCTGGCAGTTTACGGGTGCTGCGGCTAATGAAAAGGCGAGCCACTGTGCTCATTTGCTCACTACCATGCTAAATGATAAAAATAATTTCATTCAGGTAAAAGCGGCTAAAATGAATTGCCGGAAATTGGTGGCTGATTACCAATCCAACAATTTTAGTGGGGTACTTCGGGTGGTTGTTCAGCCTGATAAACAAAACTGGTTTAATACCTATTCCTTTGTGGTGAAAGAACTGACCCGTTTAGACCAGACCTTGGCAAACGAATCGATGCTGATTGCGGCCAAAGTGCAGTTTAAAAAGGGGTACGAGTTTTTGAAAAATACTAAAGAGTATCCTCAACAATTAGTGAAATATTGGGTAGACAATGATGAAACCTACTTTCCCGGTTTGGAGGACAGTATAATGGATGTAAGGGAGATAGATATGAAGGATTTTGTTTCGTTCTATATGAACCGCAATCCGTATGTGACCGGTTTACTTATCAATGAACATGACCGGAATGAGTTAAATGTAGATTCGCTTTTTACAGAACTGAACGACAGTGTAAAGAATTATGTTTTTACCTATCACCAGAACATCACCGACCTCACAACAAAGGAAGATTCCATCCAATTAAGGAACCTGTTGCAGTGGTTAAGAATTAATCCCGATGTAAATATGCAGATAAACGGATATTCGGATGAAAGCGAGTTCGGGAAAACTTTTGATGATTCGGTAATGATGTTCATTGATTCAATGCCTGCCTTTAAACGAACTATGCCGGAGGTGGTAAAGAAGAGATATCTTCGACCTGAAATGATGCGTACGATGAAATTGGTCAAGTATTTCTACGAACAGGGGATTGCTCCTGAACGCTTATCCGGCACCAGTATGAAATTTTCATCGGCTACTAAACAGGAAGCCATTGATAATGCCAAGTGTACCATAACACTCAATAAGCAGCGGAAGTTGCCCTCCTTATATGAACTTCATTATGGTAAAAAGAAGGAATAATTTAAATAAATATGCAAAAAATGACGCACTCAAAAACGCCTAAGGAATCTACTATTATCATGACCGAAATTGTGTTGCCAAACGACACAAATGCTTTAGGTAATTTACGCGGAGGGAAGATTTTACATTGGATGGATATTGCTTCAGCAATAGCTGCCGGTAAACATTCGAATGCAGTAGTGGTAACTGCATCAGTAGATAATGTATCGTTCGAGAATCCGATTAAACTGGGCGATGTGGTTACAATTACGGCTAAAGTAACACGGACGTTTAATACTTCTATGGAAACCCATATTGAAGTATGGGCAGAGAATTTGCCTTCACAAACCCGTTACAAATGCAATGAAGCATATTACACCTTTGTAGCACTCGACAGCAACGGGAAACCCAAGAAAAGCACTCCCTTAGTTCCTGAAACAGAAGCAGAAATAAAAATGTTTGATTCGGCTTTGGCGCGCAGAGAACTTCGTTTAGTGCTGGGCGGAAGGTTGAAGGTACATGAATCGAAGGAGTTGAAAAAGTTGTTTGATGTGGTTTAATTCGTTGATTTTTTCTGTTCTTGATTTTTAGGTTCTTTTTTTTCTATTTTCATTCCGAAAACAAAACCCTAACCGTTTGAAACTTTTTACTCGCTGCCTATTAATCATTGTAGCCGTTGTTGGAGTTCTATCCAACAAACTATCTGCGCAGGACATTCACTTCAGTATGTTTTATGCCAGTCCGCTCAATCTGAATCCTGCTCTTACAGGTGTAAACGATTGCACCTATCGTATTGCGGGAATCTATCGTAATCAATGGCGCGCTGTTTCTACTCCCTTCACTACCTATTCAGCTTCGTTCGACATTCGATTGCTACGTGCTAAATTGCCGAATGATATTTTTGGAGTGGGAGGGATGTTTGTGGGTGATAAGAGCGGAGACGGAAAACTGACCATGAGCAGCGGAATGGTTTCGGCCTCGTTTCATAAAGGATTGGATAAAGAGCATCGTCATTTTTTAGGTCTCGGTATTCAGTTAGGCTATACCCAGAAAAGTTTAAAATGGCAACAGCTTACATTCCCCGATCAGTTTTCAGGAGTTGATTTCAATACCAGTATTCCTAACGGAGAGAGTTTTCAAAAGGCGAAAGGTTATTTCGATTTGCAGGCGGGCTTTCTTCACCAATCTACCTTTAACGATATCGTGGGTATGATGACGGGTGTTACCGTCTATCACCTGATTCAACCAAAAGAATCTTTCATTGGTGATAAGAAAAATAAACTGCCTATGCGTTTTACGGTGCACGAAGGCTTGCACATTAAGGCCATGAAGAACTTCTACATCAATCCTAATTTCATTTTCCAATATCAGAACAAAGCGATGGAACTTAACTTCGGCAGTTCATTTGAGTATCATATTATGGTGCCTAAATCGGAAGTGGTTGCCAGCCTGGGCGGTTGGTATCGCGCCACGGGCAATGATGCCGCTATTATCAGCGCAGGATTAGAGTACATGCACATTCGTGGTTTGTTTGCTTACGATATCAATGTATCTACACTAAAGAATTCTACCACCAACCGGGGAGCTTTTGAGCTGGCGCTTATTTATACGGGCTGTTTGGCATCGAAGAAAGTGAGCTATCCTATTTTAGTGCCTTGCCCGATGATGTAATTCAATTTTGAAATCAGAGAATGAAAAGAGAAAGCCAACAGTCCACGGACAACAGCCCACAGTTAATACAAAAAAATAAAGTTGCTGTTCGCACAGCTTCAAATAACAGAACTTTGGTCCTGTTATTCCTGTCGTCCATCTTCTGTGGTCTGTGGTCTAATATTCTCTCCGCTAAACCGGGAGACAAGTTCAACAAAAAACAATACCTGAAAGCGGCCAACGATGCGTTTAAAGAAGGCAGTATTTTTTCGGCTACCGATTTGTATTTAAAGATTTTGGAAAATGCACCGAACACCAAATCGGTTTTGTTCAATTTAGGTCAATCGTATTTTCTGGCACGCGACTATGAAAATGCGGCCACCTATTTTACACAAGCTTATGAAGCCGATTCGGTGGATAATGCACTGGCACTTTATTATGCCGGGCTGACCACCAAAATGCAGGGTAAGTATGGAGATGCCATACCTATGTTCAAACGGTTTTTGAAAATTTATGCGGCCGATGATGCCAAGAAAATGAAGAAGTGGGCGCGCACCGAGATTGATGGTTGCAACTTTGCCATTAAAGAAGCGCAGCCTGACCCGTTTGTAAAATTGAATCATCCCGGCAAGGAAGTAAACTCGAATTATGGCGATATGAGCCCTGTTTTGCGCGATGATGTCTTGTATTTTGCTTCTATCAATTCAGATACAGTAATTGCGGTGCGCCCCGACCGGAGCGATGACAAGAAAGAAAACCTGTTGATGAAGCTTTATACCAGCAAAGTAAACGGGGAAGGATATACCGAGAAGGAACATCTGAAAACATTCAGCCAGGAAGGAAAGCATATCTCCAATCCGGTATTTACCGATGATGGCACCAAGTTTCTTTACACGATCTGCGAAGGCGATTTGCTGCATCCTAATTGCAATATCTATCTCAGCGAATTGAAAGGAGTGGAGTGGAGCGAAGGCAAACCACTAAACGATGACATTAACCTGAAAGGATTTACCAATACACAACCTTATTATGTAAAAGGGGCAGCGGGCGATGTATTATTTTTTGTGTCGAACCGGGAAGGAGGAAAGGGTGGTCTGGATATCTGGTATGCCAACGTGAAGAAGACAGGGGAGTTTTCCACAGCACGAAACATAGGCGGCAAGATAAACACCGACCGCGATGAGGTAACACCTTTTTACGACACGAAGAATGCCACGCTTTATTTCAGCAGTAATGGTTGGATAAGCATGGGTGGTTCCGATATTTTTAAATCGCGGGCTGATGCCTCCGGCAAGTTCAGCAACACTGTAGAGAATATGGGCGCGCCTTTCAACTCGCCTTGCGATGATAACTACTTACGTTTTGGTAAAACCAGCGATGAGGGCTTTATCGTTTCCAATCGTCCGGGTATTTATTCGGTGCGTGGCAAAACCTGCTGCTTCGACATATTCAATTATAAATATGACCGCAGAATATTCCTGGCTGTTAAAGGACGGGTGATAGACGATGCGACCAAAGAACCTATTAAAGGTGCTGCCATCAGTTTTACTTTACGCAGTAATAATGTGGGGGAAGGCGATGTAAACCTCGATGCGGATACTTCGAAAGGAGAAACCCCTTACTTCTTTAACCTGAAGCCCGAGAAGTTGTACAAAGTAAGCGCTACACGCGATGGTTACTTTGCTTCTTCACAGCAATTCGGTACGGTTGGTCTGGCCAAAAGCGATACACAGGTAGTGGACATTTACCTCAAGAAACTGGAAAAAAACAAGGCTTACCGACTCAATAATATTTACTACGATTTCGATAAGTCGGATCTACGTGTTGAGTCAAGAACGACCCTCGATACGCTTTACAATATTCTTATCGAAAACCCAACTATCATTATTGAGTTGAGTTCACATACCGATACGCGTGGTTCCGATGAATATAACTTCAGCCTTTCGCAAAAACGTGCAGAGAGTTGTGTGAACTACCTGATTAACGAAAAGAAGATACCGAAGGAGCGCATTACGGCTAAGGGTTATGGGGAAACCAAAACACTGGACGATTGTTCTAAATACACCGAATGTCCCCAGGACCAAAGTGGCGATTGTCCTTGTCATCAGCAAAACCGAAGAACCGAGTTTAAGATTATCGGTGAACTGGACGGCAAGTTGATTTACGAGAACGAGTAAGCGAAATTTTTATCGTTTAACCTCCGTCCTTTAATTTCTTACCGCCTATTTCAACACCGTATGAAAAAACAGCAACATTTCGTTAAACGAAGCGGTATCTGCTGCGGCATTGTAGGCGATGGGCATCGAAAACTTTTTGCCGGTGGCTGTGGCTTCGGGATTGGTGAAGGCATGAGTCGCATTGGCAAATGATTTGAAGGTGTAAGCCGCGCCTATCGCATTCGATTCCATTCCGGTATAGGTAAAATGCCGAAAAATAGGGCAACTATGTGTGCGGTACTGGCCATGGCATGGTCAAAATTATGGCAGCAGGGCAAGTCATAGACTTGCTATTGGAACTTTTGAAGTCATCCCCGCTAATCGGTCTCTACAAAAAACCTTTTCAATAAATCCGTTGGCAAAATCTTCTATACACGTCATCTTTATATGGGCAATGGTATCGCTGCGCTTCTATTTCAATTCGTGCGAATCGGCAATCGATTGGGTGTCGCATAACAACAGTGCATTAAATCGTTGAGGGAAGCGGTTGACGGCATTCAATAAAATATAACCGCCCATCGAGAGGTCTCACACTATCGCCGTATCTATTTGCAAAGCATACATAAACAAAAAGCAAACCATTTGGTTTGCTTTTTGTTTGACCTATTTATATAGGTATAGTAATATAGGATTAGGCGCTTAGTTCTTTAAGGGTTATGAAGAAAGGGACAGCCGCCACCAAGTTGGTGATTAAGGAATCAAAAATGGCTTTTCTATTTTGTCTTCTGTTGAAACGAAAGTGATACTCATTCATGTAAGCAGTTAGGTGTTCG
>CANJVG010000064.1 GCA_947478005.1 Bacteroidota bacterium | reverse complement strand
CGAAAAGTTTTCCAACTAAAAGAATTTAAATTTTATTCGTGGCATGAATTTGAAAAGAGTGGTTGTAACCGGTATTGGGGCCTTAACGCCTATAGGAAATACGGCCGGTGATTTATGGAAAAACTTACTTGGGGGTGTGAGCGGGGCTGGCCCAATAACCCGCTTTGATGTTTCTAAATTCAGAACCCGCTTTGCCTGCGAGGTAAAGAACTTTGACCCGCTTAATTTTATTGACAGAAAAGAGGTGAAGCGCATTGACCGCTTTACCCAATATGCTTTGGTGAGCAGCGAAGAAGCTATTCGCGATGCAGGATTGGATACGGCTGTGTTGAATAAAGACCGAGTGGGCGTTATTTGGGGCTCGGGAGTTGGTGGATTGGATGTTTTTCACGAAGAAATTATTGCTTTTGCCAAAGGCGATGGAACCCCGCGGTTCAATCCTTTTTATGTGCCGAAGATGATTATTGATATTGCGGCAGGGCTCATTTCTATGCGGTGGGGCTATCGCGGGCCAAACTTTGCTACGGTAGCGGCTTGCGCTACTTCTAATATTGCGCTGATTGAGGCTTTCGATTTAATTCGACTGAATAAGGCTTCCGTTTTTGTAACCGGTGGTTCCGAAGCGCCAATTAGCCCGGGAGGTGTGGGCGGATTTAATGCGATGCGGGCCTTGAGCGAAAGAAACGATTCGCCTGAGACAGCTTCCCGACCTTTTGATAAAGACCGTGATGGTTTTGTGATTGGCGAAGGAGCAGGAGCTATTGTGCTCGAAGAATTGGAACATGCTTTGGCTCGTGGAGCAAAAATATATTGCGAATTGGTAGGTGGAGGTATGAGTGCCGATGCACATCACCTTACAGCCCCTCAGCCTGATGGACTGGGTGCTATGTTGGCTATGACCAACACGCTGGATGATGCCAATCTGAAAGCTACGGATATTGATTACATCAACGTGCACGGAACTTCGACTCCACTGGGCGATATAGCTGAATTGACGGCTATTGAGAAAGTTCTTGGCGAGCATATTTACAAGGTGAATATATCGAGCACCAAGTCAATGACCGGCCACTTGCTGGGCGCTGCAGGAGCGGTGGAAGCCATTGCCTGCATTATGGCGATTAAGGAGGATATAGTGCCGCCAACCATCAATCATTTTACAGACGACCCGAATATTGACCCCAAACTGAATCTTACCTTTAATAAAGCACAGCAACGGAAAGTGAATGTGGCCATTAGTAATGGATTTGGTTTTGGAGGGCATAATGCTTCGGTTATTTTTAAGAAGTTTGAGAGGTAAACGCTTAATTCGATTCGCTCTTGATAAAAAAACTCTACAACACTTTTCTTTCGGGCGATAAAGAACTGGCTTCTTATATCAAGAGCATTACGGGCATTACTCCGAGCAATTTGAGGTTGTTTAAGCAGGTATTTCAACATCGTTCGAAACATATTGAGCCGAAGGAGAATAATGAGCGACTGGAGTTGTTGGGCGATGCTATACTGGATGCTGTTGTCTGCGCCTATCTTTTCAAAAAATATCCTTACAAAGAAGAAGGTTTTATGACCGAGCTGCGCTCGAAGATTGTGAACCGAAAATCATTGAACGAAGTGGGCAATAAGCTGGGTTTGGTGGAGAAGCTGAGCTTTAACCGCAGAAGCATGACCGATGTGTCGAAAGACCTGGGCGGCAATACCTTTGAGGCATTGGTGGGCGCGGTGTATCTCGATTCGGGTTTTGAAGCCACACAAAAGTTTATTCTAAAGCGGGTGCTCAAAAACCTGATTGATGTGGACACGCTGGAGCAAACCAACACCGATTATAAGAGCCAGATTTTCCATTACATCCAGCGCGAGGGCAAGGCCATTGAGTTTAAGGTGGCCGAAGAAATAGTCAAGAATCGCAGAGCGTATTTTGTGATAGATT
Source organism: Bacteroidota bacterium (assembly GCA_947478005.1). Classification (GTDB taxonomy): domain Bacteria; phylum Bacteroidota; class Bacteroidia; order Chitinophagales; family LD1; genus Bog-950. The sequence continues at coordinate 19,406 of CANJVG010000064.1, read as the reverse complement.
TGGAAATAAGCGGCAAGGTGATTGCGCGCGGGGAAGGCTTTAGCAAGAAGGTGGCGGAGCAAAATGCCGCTATGAACGCCATGAAGCAGTTGGGCATTGTCTCGACTGTAGCCGAAGGGTGATTACAATTTCACCAGTTTTCTTATGCCTCCATTTATTTTCAGCAAATAAATACCGGGTTTCCAGTTGACGGTTTTTATGGTAATGGTTTCGGTGGATGGAAATATTTCCAACATTTTTTCACCCGTAATATCATAAATCTCTAAGCGGTTACTCGAACCTGTAATGGATAAACCGTAAATAGTAAATTCCTCTTTTACAGGATTGGGAAATACCTCGATGATTCTATCTTCTGCTCCGCTAATTCCACTAACTATTTCATGGATGGTAATGGTTTGTGAAGAGGAATCAATTTTGCCGCAGGTGCCAAATGAAGTGAGCGTAACGGTGTAAGTGCCGGTGTCGGAGTATGTGTGAATACTGCCGGTATCGCTAAATGAACCATCGCCAAAGTTCCATTGATAGAAGGTAGAGTTTGCTGAAAGATTGTTGAAGGAATAAGTTTTGGTGGCTTCACCACCTGTGTAGTCGAAATTTGATTTTACATCAAAGGCACCGATGTTCCAGGTGCTGAGCGAATCGAAAACAGTGTGGTAGGCAATGTTCTGTAAATAGTTTTTGTTGGCTTGAATGGAACTTGGGACATAAGATAAACCCACGGGCGATTTGCGAAAGATGGTGCTGTAGAAAACACAGGCCGTTAAATAACTACCCGCCATGTTTGGGTGTGAGTTATCTGACTGCCACAAATTAATAAGTGTGTCGGTGTGCCAACTGGCGTGCCAGGCCATGCCAGCCGGAGCTGTGAGCGCGTGGTTATCGTTGGCCATTTGCAGATAGCTATCGCGCAAGCGGTCAGTCACTCCATCAAACGTGCAGAGCACCGGGTAGCCCGCACAGTTGCTCTGGTCGCCATATTTTTTGCCCCAGGTCATGTAGAAAACAGTTTGGGTGCAGCTATCGTTATCGTGAATCAAGCTATCGAGTTTAGCAGCATAGGGAAAAGTTTCGGTTTGCACCTGAAAAGGCGGAAATGAAGGCTCCTGACTTTGGCCCTGCAACACTACATAGTCCCATTGTTGCGAATAGATTTTTTGAATAGTTGGTGCATAGGTGCTTTGCGAATTGAAAGTAAAACCGCCCGCGAGGCTGCCATCATAAATAACCGAGTCGCCACCGCTGAGTGCGAGATCGTGAAATAGCAAAGGCAGATTATTTACGCTGGTGTAGCTGTTGCCAATCCATAAAATTTTGGTTGGCTGTGCGTGAATCAATAAAATGATGGTGCAGAAAAGTAGGGTGACAATCTTTTTCATGAAACTGTTTTGTGGGTGAATATAAAAAGAGAAAAGCTTGATGGAAGGGATTACAAGCCCCTTGCATTTAATTTCTACCTTTAATGCATGAAATTATTCTACCGGAAATTTCTTCCTCTCTTCTTGATTTTGGGTTTTGCTTTTAATGCAATGGCAACAAATGATACGCTGACCAGAGCGCAGGTTTATAATTTCAATGTTGGTGATTCTTTTGAATACCGACATTATTTTAAGCCCCTTGGCACTTATTCCATTACTAGTTACTACTGGAAGGTTGTTGAAAGCATAAGTCACTCTTCCAATGGTGATACTCTCTTTATAAACTATAACTTAGGCAACAACTATGATTTAGCTTTAACTGATTTACAGCAATATGAATGGAATACAGGTAGGTCTTCTTCCTATAGTTCTTTAAATTATTGCACCGTTGATACACATTCTAGTTACAACGGCAGGATTACAAATGATGTTTGGCCGAATGAAATTTTTGAAGGATTTGTTCATGAAATATACGGTGAGGGATTGGGTCAGATATTGCATGATTTTCAAGGTTGGGGTGATTATTTCGTTCAAGATGCCACTACGCTAATTTATTATAGAAAAGGTGCAGAAGTTTGGGGGACACAGGTTTTGCTTGGAAATGTATTTAATGATATAGAGGAAACAACCAAAATCTCCTTCCACCTCTCCCCCAACCCCGCCAGCGATGAAATAACCATTACGACCGAAGCTCAAAACGGAACTGCTTTGGATGCTTATGTATATGACATCACCGGAAATTGTGTGGCGACCCATAAAAACATTTCCGATAACTTGTGGACATTCAAATGTCCACACCTCCCGTCCGGTTACTACTTTGTAAAAGTAACTGATGAACACGCTAGCTCTGCTGTCAAGAGCTTTATTGTGGCACGGTAAGCTTAAATAGCCCACTTCTTTCTTCATATTTGGCCCTTCATACATCAAAAAGCTGCTTTCATTCTTTATAAGGCAGTGTTTACGCTAAATAATATTGAGTATTCATTCCTTTTTATTAAGTCGCTGAAATACAATATTTAATTTCCATTTAAAAGTATTTAGTGGCTTTTAATAATTTTTGAGTATTAAATAACTATAGAAGGTAGATTATTTTTGAATACAGAGTATTCTTTCTATAAAATGGATTATATAATTTATTAAATGAAGTAAATTATTAGATACAGTTATATTTCAGATTGATTACTCATTTTTTTAGAATAACTACCTTGTTTTAAAAATTAAAATCTATTTAATTTTAAATTTCTAATTTTTAATTCAATTTTATATACTTCATTATCCATAAATTAAGCTTAATTTTTAGTATGAATACTCTCTATTCTCTTTCAAAAACCACCTATTTTATTTTTTGAAACAGTTTTTTTATATTAGCAACTCATTCTTCTAATACATGGCAATGGAAATTAAGCGTATCTATAAAGGAACTGACAGCAAGATGTCCTCGAAAATTCACAGTTCGATGAATTTTTTCAAGATACACTTAGCCGATTTCACGGCTTACGACCCCCATTTGGATATCAACTATCTCAATCATTGGAAAGCAGCAGGAGAACTCGCAGGTAGTCTTTTCGTTGTCAATAATGACGAGCACGAAACCTTTCTTGACGAGCTCAAGATTAAAGAATCGAACAAAGCTTTGGAGAAATGCCGCGCCAAATACAAGGATGTAAAATACTTTGCGGGCAAGGCTTTTCCCGATAACAAAGAGGCGATGAAGGAATTTGGCGAAGGCGCTTACAGCAAGGTTTGCAACAGCCGGTTTAAGATGGTACAGTTTATGGAAACCCTGTTTGGCGTGGCTTCGAAGTATAAAGTGCTGTTGATTGCGCAGAATTTTTCGCAGGCGGCCATTGATGAAATAGCCACGCTGGCGACCGAACTGAGTAACGACAACAAGGCGCAGCAATTGAAAAAGAAAGAGCGCCCGACCGAAACCCGCAAACGCATCGAGGCGCTGAACCGGTTTTATAGTTTCGGGCAAAAGGTGTCGGAGGCTGCGCAGGAAGTGTATCGTTACAATGATTTGCTACGCGATGACTTTCGATTAGCACACCGGCATCATCCTAAGGTGACCAAAAGCTGGTTTGTGCTCGGCAATGCAAGTGTGCGCAAAACGGCCTTGAAGAAGCTGCTGAAAAAATTCATCGTAACGATGACCAATCAAAGCAAGGAAACTGTGCTTTACTGGCAAGCGAATAACATTAACGAAATGCCTTTGCAAAAACATTCGTTGGCAGCAGGCGATGTGATTGCTGTGGAAGCACAAAACCCGGAAAAGAAATTTATAGTAGTGCAGAATACTTCTGCTAAAACTGCGCGAATAATGTTTACGAAAGAGAAGTGGCCGAAGCCGGAGTTTGGGTAGAGGAATTCTTCCTCCTCACCAAATCATTCAGTCGCATATCCCCCTGACGAAATTCATCCTGACATTTCAGTCAATAGAATTAAATTTGGCACAAATAGAATGACCATGCGACCAGTAATGCTCGACCAACAACTCGAAGCCCAGTTTCAGAAAGACGGCTATGTAATTATTCCTTTTTTGAACGACACCGAAGTTGCCGAACTAAAGCAGGGCTTTTTCGACCTGTTGCCGAATAGTGGAGGAAACATAACAGCCGATGAAACCGGCATGACGATTCCTATTACCTACGACTTCACTTTCATTGACAAAAACATCGAATTTAAACAAGCCGTTTACGATAAAATCACGCAGTATTTTGCACCGCATGTAAAGAAATGGCTGGCGGGTTATCGGCCCATCATCGCTAATTACATTCGCAAAAATACCGACACCGGTGAAGTGCCTTTGCATCAAAACTGGGCCTTTGTAAACGAACGCAAATGCACGTCCATTTCTATCTGGTGTCCGCTGGTTGATAGTGATTTGAAGAACGGAACCCTGCAAATGGTGCCCGGCAGCCACAAACGTTTTGGTGAAGTAAGAGGCCCGATGATTCCTTGGGAACTGGAAGGAATTAAGCAGGAGATTATTGATAAATACCTGGTGCCGATGAACATAAAAGCAGGGCAGGCGGTTATTTTAGATGACAGCATTGTGCACTATTCGGCCCTCAACAAAACCAACGATTTGCGCCTTGCGATTCAACTCATCCTGGTGCCCGAAGAAGAAAAATCTATTCACTATCACATCGACCAGGAGAAAGACCCCGAGACCGTGCATGTGTTGGAAGTGGATACGGATTTTTACATGAAATTCAATCCATGGAAAAAGCCTGAGAACGTGAAAGAGTTGCGCTCATTTTCCTACAAACCATTTGCAATGAGCGAAAAAGAATTCGGCAGCAAACTTTTTACAAAAAGAATTGACGAAGAAACACGCCCGACCATAGGCAGCCGTTTAAAATCATTGCTGAACGTATCGTAGCAAAAACATCATGAGCCAAACGCCTTTAAAATACTGAATGAAGAATGAAATGAAATCTGTAATTTTTAAAGACTCGGTACTGCAAAAATCGTTTGAACTAAACGGCTATGTAGTTATTCCGTTTCTATCGGGCGAACAATTGCAGCAGCTCAATCAGTCCTATAATTCAGCCAACGAAAATATCACAGGCGGTTTTTATTCCACCAGCTTCAATCCCGATGAAGCCAGACGAAAATATTTCAACGATGCTATTGCAAATCTTTTTGCGCCTACTGTGCAATCTCTTTTCAATCCCATAAAATCTTTAGGCGCCTGTTTCCTCGTTAAGCAAGCCGGCCCTCAAGGCGAAATGCCTATCCATCAGGACTGGACCATGGTAGAAGAACCTAACTTCGATTCTATAACTATCTGGGTTCCTCTGCAGGATACCAACGAAGAAAACGGAGCAATACAAGTGATACCCGGCAGTCATCGTTATTCTACAGCACTTCGTTCGCCATCAATGGAAGACCCTTTTAAGAACGTTCAGGCCGAGTTGAGAAAAGACCTGCAACTGCTGCCCATGAAAGCCGGTGAAGCATTTATCTTCTCTCATGCTTTACTTCATGCTTCGCCCGCTAACAATTCGACTGCTCCACGGGTAGCGGCTACCTTTGGACTGATAGATTCCTCCGCTCAATTGCAGTTCTATCATCAGGAAGAAAATGGCGAACTCGAAAAATATTCTGTACACGAAAACTTTTTTCAAACCTACAACACACAAATAGGACAACGACCTAATACCGGTGTGCTGCAGGAGAAATTTATTTATAACCAACATTTCGTTTCATCCGAAGAATACAAGAAGATGAAGCAGAAATTTCAACAACGAAAGAATATGGAAGTTTACAAGATGATTCCGATTTTCAAGGATGAAAAGCAACAGACATTTTTCGAAGAGGAAGGCTATGCTGTATTCCCCATATTGAATGAAGTCGAAGTGCTCGACCTCAAAACCTACTACGAAGCGCTAAATCTGAAAGATGCCAATGGATTTGGCTTTCATGTAAGCATGGACCAAACCGACAAAGAATTATGCCGCAGAATTCGTGAGAAAGTGTGGGGTGTTGTATTGCCTAAGTTGGATGAGTATTTAAAAGATTACAAGCCCTTTGTTGCAAGTTATGTGGTGAAGGAGATAAATCCTAAAGGCGTTGTTCCTGCTCATCAGGACTGGAGTTTCGTTGACCGCGAAGAAGACGGCTATTCATCTATCACCTGTTGGGTGGCCTTGGTAGATACCAATTTAGATAACGGAGGCATGGGCGTTATACGTGGCAGTCATCGCTTTATGCAAAACAAACGTCCTTCTCCTTCTCCGCAGTGTCCGGTTCCGCTCAGCAACCACATGTTCAGCATCTTCCCTTATCTGCACACAGTTAATGTAAAAGCAGGGGAAGTTTTGATGTTCGACAACCGAACCTTCCATGCTTCGCCTCCCAATACATCAAATGGTCTTCGTTTAGCCGTGGGCGTGGGCGTTACCCAAAAAGATGCCAGCTTGGTTCACTACTACATGAAACCCGATGGCACATTCAAAACCATGCTTCGTTATAATGTTGACCCTGATTTTTTCCTCAAATACGAGAATGCCATTCTGGCAAAGATGTTTGATGCCGGAAAATTGATTGAAGGCTATGGAGAACCAACAGAAGTTCCTTACTCCTTCCCCGACTATAGCACCGATGAATTAGTGGATATGATAAAGGCTGCGGGCAATGAATACAACATACCAATGACCGAAAAACTGGCGAAGCTTTTTGGCTATACAGGAACACCTGAATCTTCAGAAACGAAAAAGGAAGCGCCTGTAGAACCATTGAAAACAGAAACCGAAAAGCCGAAAGAATGGGTATGGGAAGATGACAGAAGTTTCTTTGCCAAGTATACTCCGTTGAATATTGCCCGCGAAATCAAAAAGAAATTAGCAGGCGCTTAATTCATTAATTTAAAGTCAAAGTAATGTTCCGTTTCCCCGATAAAATGCTGCAGGTATTTCGCGATGATAATCATCAACGCGAATTTGAAAAGAACGGGTTTCTGATTCTGCCGTTTTATACCGAAGAGGAAATGAAGGAACTCGAAGCCATTTACTATCGCCTGCATCCGAAGGATGAAAAAGGATTTTTCCCGAGCACCTTTTCAAACGATAAACAATATCGCAACGAGGCCGACTCAGAAATAAAACGCATTGGCAACAGAAGTATTGAAAAATATTGCAGCGACATAAAAGTGGTGTGTGGCTCTTTCATTGTAAAGAGCCCCGGCCCAGAAAGCGGTATGTGTGTTCACCAGGATATGAGTTTAGTAGATGAGAGCCGATTCACTGGAATAAACATCTGGGTTCCTTTAGTCGACTTAACGGTAGAAAACGGAGCCCTGTTTGTCTTGCCAGGCAGCCATCGCTTTTTCCCTACTTACAGGGGAAGCAGCATTCCGGAATTCTTTAGCCCCGTAATGGATTATATGATTGATTACATGCAGCCTGTTTTGATCAAAGCCGGCCAGGCAGTTTTTTTCGATCAAAGCATAATTCATTATTCCCCACCCAATTTTTCCGACAAAATCCGGATTGTTACCAATACCTACTTCACGCACAAAAGCACCGAATTCAGAACTTACTACTGGAACAAAGAAGAACATGGAAGTATGGTAGAAGCATTTGCGCAGGACGACAACTTCATGACTAACTTCGAACAGTTTGGAGAAAATATCCGCGACCGGCCGAAAGTGGGAAAATCGTTAGGACTGGTAGACTACAACTTTCCGCAAGTGGATAAAGCATATCTCGAAAAGCATTTGCAAAAATCAAATGCCCGACAGCTTATTGAAAATGCCCGGCCACAAGTCTTCAAAGAAAAACAACCGGCACCTGCCACACAGGTGGCTACAGAACAGAAAGGAATTTTTCAACGCCTTAAATCTCTTCTTGGTTAATGAGCAAAAGAATTTTTAAAAGCGATGAGCATCAACAATTGTTCGATAAGCAGGGATATATTTCACTTCCATTTATCGGAGCCGAAGAAGTAGCCCATCTTAATCAGGTTTTTGATGAATTGCATCCTGACCTTAATACCGGAGGTTTTTTCAGCGGCAGTTATAGCAGCGATATTGACTATAAAAAGAAAGCCAGCACTGAAATTGTAAAAGCATTTAGTAGGGCTTACGAAGAAACATTTACTGACTATACACCTTTTGGCGGGGCGTTTCTTTATAAAGTACCTGGCGCCAGCAGCGAGCTTGCCGCTCATCAGGACTGGACGATTGTAGACGAAACCAAAAACGTGGCACTTAATTGCTGGGTACCGTTAACCGATATTACTATCGACAACGGTCCGATAATGATAATGCCCGGAAGCCAATACACTAATTTTCCTGTCATCCGCTGTCCTACCTTGCCCTTTTTCTTCTCCGGCAACGATGATTTAGTTTTGCAAAACCTGATTCCGATGATTGTACCCGCAGGCACTGCGGTTATCCTTAATCAAAGTGTAATTCATTACTCACCTCAAAACAAAAGCAGTAATGTTCGAAAAGCCATTACGGCTGGAATTAAAAGTAAAGGAGCACAGATGTATTTCCACTACAAAGTACCTGACAAAAACGAACTGGAAATATTTGAAATGGACGATGACTTTTTAATCAGCTTTAAAGATTTTGGAAACGACATTGGCAAGAGACCCTATCTTGGAAAAAGCGTTGGTTTTGAAAACTATGAATTACCAAAACTCAATAGAGAAGAATTGCACTTAAAATTAGAGAAGATGAAAAAGATGGCCGGGTTTAAATCGAATGGACAAAAAACCTCCGGGCTGGTTGCATCTATCAAATCAGTGTTCCAAAATTTATTTGCCGGCCAGCGATTGATTGAAGAATGATTATACAAACCATATGCCTTTAGCATGATTCAAGGAATTTTTAGAACTAGTGAAACAGAAAAAATCCAATGTCAAAAAGGTTCTCCCTAAAATGAAAAGTGTGGACCAAATCGGCAAAAGCGCTAATCTTTTTCTAAAATGAGGTTATGTTTATTGTTCAAGTGGACCGCTCTACACAAAAAACCGCTTGTAAAAGCGCATAGCGTTTTCCTGCATTATCTTTCTTACCAGATCGTGGGGAGTAAAACCATACCAAAGTTCTTCCTGATACCGGTGCTCCTCAAGGTAGTCTGTCAAATCGCTCTGGAGTAAAGGCATTTTAGCAGCAGATTCATAAGGGTCCATGTGAGTAATGGTGCCGTCAAAATCGGTGCCTATGGCTATAGCATCCCAACCTTGTTTGCTACCCACAGCTTTTACTATCTGAAAAGCATTATCCCAAAACAAGCGGGTGTATTCCTTGCGCTGTTTGGCAGTATCTTCCAGAGCTGCAATTTTTTTAATTGTAGCTAACCCGCCTAACATGCCCCGATCCATCATCAGACCAATCAAACCACCCGAAGCATGAATGATGCGCGCTTCTTCGTTCGATACGTTAATGCTCCAGCGGTAGAAACGATGTTGACGGGTTTTTATCACCACATCGCTTTCTTTAATAGAGCCATCCATTGTATTGAAACCATTCATTCCTGCATGGCTTGTCACTATAGGAATCATATCGTTCGGGTTCACGTAGTTGTAGTTACTTACAAAAGAATAATATTCTTTGCGAGCTGCTAGACTCATATGCTTGGTATCAATCAAAATACGCTTACCGTTTTCGCGGCTCAGCAACTCTCTTATCACATGCCAGCCTGCTTCAGTAATACCTCTGTCTTTCCCTTTGTTCTGATTCACTAATCCATTAATAGGACGTTTGAAACTGGTAGCATGCCCGCTCAAATGATTCCAGAAATGATGTGCCAGGTTTATCATTAAGGGCGGAAACGCCCAACCTTTAATCGCCAGAATATTAACCGAAAGTTGCTGCTTCAATTCTTCCAAGCTCAAATCATCCGTGTCAGGTGCTCCTGTGCCCAATACATGCGCCCCTTCAATAGTCATTATTCCAACAAGAGTATTTTTCTTCTTAAGCGCAGCTTCCAACTCCGAGAAATTATTTACAAACACAAACTCATACTTACCATCGGGGCTTTTACCCTGCTGCCTATGTACGTAGGCGTATTCTTTTTCGAGGTCATGGAAATAGTGATAGTGCTTTTTCATGTCCACCACACTCGAAGCCTCATAGCCGGTGATAACCGTTTGAAGAATATTCACTCCTTTTTTGCCAATGAGTATCTTCGGAATATTTCGCATGTGCAAAAAACCTCTTTCAGTAGGATAAAGCGAAACTTGAAATACACGCACATTACCTTCCGCCAGCTTATACAAATTGGTTTGTGATTCCTTTAATACATGTTGAGATATACCATTCACAGTTTTCGCAAAGCGACCTTCCGCTTTGTGCTCAATATTCTCCCACATGTTGCGGATAGGCTTCGGATAACCTGAATTAAACGACTTTAAATTAGGATGGCAGTGGAGGTCAACTGTAAAAATTTCTTTGCTCATAGTTTTGCGATGTATAAGTATGACTGTTTAAGGTTCGGTTTATTGTAAGGAATGTTGTTTTTTTGATGAGGTAAAAAGAAAAAGCCGAAGATTTCTCTTCGGCTTTAAGCTCCCCCTCCTGGGCTCGAACCAGGGACCCCAAGATTAACAGTCTTGTGCTCTAACCAACTGAGCTAAGGAGGAATGTTTTCCGTCTTTTTGTTTTCGGCAACCAGCCGGAAAACTTCCTTTTCTTACTCACTTTTCGAGCCTAAACTATATGCATTTGGAGGTGCAACCCTGCTTAGGGACGGCAAATGTAAATTTCTTTCGAAATTATGCCAATATCGGTTCAACTTTTTTCATGCAGAATGAATTATCGTCTGGTAATTCTTCTATAAAACATCTTAACAGGCTTGTCTTTAGCTGTAGAATTGCCCGTCCAGTTCTGTTTCGTAAGTTCTGATAGTTCAAAAAAAATATCCTGAGGCACATCGCCTAAGTTACCTAAAACATATTTTCGTTCGGTTAAAGCCAGGGTAGCCTTATGCTTATACACTTGCCACCGGCCTTCAATCTTCCAATGATAGCCTTCGTAATGAACTTCCTCCGTATATTTATGAAAAGGCTTCAAGCGCACTTCATGATCATATTCTTCCTTATCGATAGAATCTAAGACCGAATCGGATAAGGTACGCACCAATTGCCATTTACCTTTTAGCAAACACTTTTTGTGTTTTATTTCAGCAATAGAGTTTTGTGCTGAAACAACAACACTTAAATAGATGGAAAGAGAAATAAGAAGAAAAATATTTTTGGAAGAAGAAGAATTCATCGTTTACTCCACTATCAACTTGAGCGTAGTTTTCAATCTATCATTACTGATAGTTAAAAAATAATTTCCTGCAGAAAGATTCCCCTTTTCGATAGTAAGCATATTGTTAGTGGATTTGCCAAGATCGCGCAAAAGCTTCCCATCCATGCGAAACAACTTTGCCTGAAAACTATCTCCTGATACATTATCTACAATAACATTTGTAGAAGAGTTGAATGGATTCGGCTGGATAGATACTTTTATCGTTTCCCCTTTAAGAGAAATAACACCTGAAATTAAATTCGAAACATGGACATCTATAAAAGCTGTGTCGGCTCCACAGTAATATTGAGTAATTAATTTCACCCTGTAAGTTCCCGAATCGGAATAAACATAAGTAGCATGACCGCTAGGCCCATTATAGGTTTGACTGTCACCAAAATCCCAGAAATAGTTCGTAAGTCCGCTTTGAGAAGCATCAAACTGGGCAGATAAGTTTAAAGTGCTAGCGGTGATTTGTAAATGAGGAATAGAATCGGTGAAAAGTGAAACTGTATCTGAAACCACTAAGCAACCAAAACTGTCAGTAGCCTGTACAAAATATTTTCCGGCAGTATTTGCATAAACCGAAAAAGTATTAGACCCATTATTCCAATTGTAAGTTGCATACCCTTCTGTGGCGCTAATCTTCAAACTATCACCCAGACAAATAATCGTTGCATTACCCAAAGTGCTAAGCGATGGTCTTGTGTTGCCACCAAGGGTGGCGATGGTAATGGTTTGCGCAGCAGTGCAAAGATTAGCATCTGTTACCGTAACATCGTATACCCCGGCATTTAGTGAGTCGGGGTGAACATTATTTGCCCAAGAATAGCTGTAAGGACTTGTTCCTCCGGCAATATTCAACATAATATTCCCGTCCTTACTTCCGGCACAAGTTTCATCCGTCTTTACAGCCTGTAATGACACTGCTGTAGTTTGCGAAACAGTTGCACTGCTTTGCTTTGTGCAGCCATTTACATCGCTGATGGTAACCGTATAGGTACCGGCTGCTAAAGAAGATGCAGTACTGCTTGTACTACCGCCTGTCCAGCTAAATGAATATGGCGAATGCGGTCCGGCAACATTTATAGTTGCACTTCCATTATTACCTCCGCAGGTAGCAGTAAGGGTGGTTATATTGGCAGAATAAGGCGTAAATGCTTTTATTACTGTTTGTGAATCTACTTTGTTATTGCCCAAATCATAAGCATAATAGCGAACGGTATCACCATTAATCATCCACTTCATGTAGTTGTTAATATTGAGCTCCAATTGAATATTCGGTGCATTGCTACTCTTATGCGTATCGGGTGTTGCACCGCCTGCACCTCCGCAAATAAAATAACGAACTCCATTATAAATGCCCCTCTCGTAGTTATGCGTGTGTCCGTTCAGAACAAAATCAACGTGATATTGCTCGAACAATGGAACAATACTCGTGCGCATATCTATGTTTCCCTGATATTGATAAAATGGAGTGAATGGAATACTATAGGAAGCATCCCAGCCATTAGACCATGGCGGTTGATGAAAGAAAACATAGGTCCATTCACGGTCATTACATTTTAATTCATTCTCTAACCAAATGTATTGAGCAGAACCTTGCGTGTAGGCACTATTGCCATCAATGGTTATAAACTTGGCATTGCCCCAGGTAAACGAGTAATATTTTTCGGAATTAGCGGGATTATTGTGCAGCAAATGAAAGGCATCCGTATAGTTGGTATTATTAGTTATTACATCATGATTTCCAATGGCAGTGAAATGGCATGTATGCTTCAGCATGTCTTTGTAGCGTAAATAAAAGCGGTTGTCATAATCGTTGCCTACGTTCTGGTCAACATCACCAACCACAAGTGCTAAGTCAACGGTATGTCCGGCCATAAAACCGCCAATCGCATTTTGTACGCTGTTGTTAAAACCACAATCTCCATATGAAAGAAAATCCAATTTTCGAACGCTATCAGGTTTAGCCGTATAGAAATATTCCACGCTGGAAGTAAAGCTTCCACTAATAGCCTGATAGTAATATTTTGTATTTGGCTGAAGCCCAGAGATTGTTACCGCGTGTATTTTGGTGGATGACGATTCGGTAATAGCATTTATTAAAGAACCGGGCGAAATTCCCCAGTTTATGATTCCGACAGAAGCAGTTGCAGTTCTCCAGGCAATTATAGCATCTGTTTCCGTTGGCGATTGAATGTTTGGATAACGATCTACCTGTGAATATGATACAGATAAAATACAGGACAAACAAATACCGAGAAGAATTTTTTTCATGATTTAATTTTAGCGGACACGAAGATAATGATTAAGCAATTGTTGTATAAACATTAACGAATGATTTAGAAATTAAGTGGAAGATATTTGGCCTGTAATTGTATTTTTACTTTATGTTACCTACTTCTGTGCATGTTTTGTATGAAGACAAACAACTTCTAGCCTTGAACAAGCCACACAGTATTGTTGTCGAAAAGGAACCTAATTTAAAACTTACACTCGAATCCTTAGCACTTGATTACATCCGTTCAAAGGAAAAATATCCTCAAAAATGTTTTATCGGTTTGCCTCATCGTTTAGACCGTCCCGTGAGTGGAGTAGTGTTGTTTTCCAAAAAAAGAAGTGTTTTGAAAATGTTGGTAGAACAGTTTTCCAAACGACAGTTAGACAAGATCTATCTCGCCATTGTAGAAAAACGTCCAGCCAAAGACGAAGATGAGTTGACAAACTGGTTAGTGAAAGATACGGAAAAACGCAAAGCCATCATTCGTGATCGTGAAACAAAAGATTCTATGCGGGTTATTCTTCGCTATCAATTCATAGCTCAAAATGAATTCGGCTGCTTACTCCAAATACAGCTTATAACCGGAAAGTTTCACCAGATACGTGCTCAACTTTCCCATCTCGGTTGCCCAATTATTGGCGATGCACATTATGGTTCTGTCAAAACCTATAAAGAGAATGCCATATGCCTTCACGCAAGAAGTTTGGAGCTGCTCCATCCTATAACGAACGAATCATTAAAAATAATTGCACCGACTCCTGATGACGAAATCTGGAATTCGTTCGCAGAACAAATTTAATTTGCACCCATGCTATATACCGACCTGCAAATTCTTTATGAAGATAACCACATCATTGCCATTAATAAACCCGCAGGGGTTTTAGTGCAGCCGGATAAAAAAGGGGATGCGGCATTGGAGCAAATTGTAAAAGAATACATCAGCCATAAATACAATAAACCTGGTGAGGTTTTTCTGGGGGTGTGTCATCGAATTGATCGACCGGTGAGTGGTGTGGTTCTTTTTGCGCGGACCAGCAAGGCTTTAGTGCGTCTCAATGAAATGTTCAAGACCAAAGAAATTAAGAAAACCTATTGGGCAGTGGTAGCCAACCGACCCGAACAACTGGAAGGGCATCTCATTCATTGGCTAAAGAAGAATGAACAGAAAAATATGTCACACGCTCACGACACCGAAGTAAAAGGAAGTTTGAAATGCGAATTGGACTACAAATGGTTGAAGAGCATTGACAACTATCACCTGCTCGAAGTAAATCCGCATACCGGACGACATCATCAGATTCGACTGCAACTTTCAAAAATAAACTGCCCAATAAAAGGCGATGTGAAGTATGGTGCAAGGAGAGGTAATGGGGATGGCTCCATTCACCTGCATGCGCGTAAAGTGGAGTTTCTTCACCCTATAAAAAAAGAGAAGATTGAAATAACCGCTATTACTCCTAACGAAGTTGTTTGGAGAGCCTTCGGAGTATAGGCCTTACTTTGTAGAGATTTGCTTTGCCCACTTTGGCAAAACAATCATACCGAGAATAAGGTATAAATAGTAGGAATACAACCGCCATACCAAGGCAATAGCCGTAGATAGACCCACTGGCATAAACTCACAGTTCAAGGCAATGAAAGATAGTTCAGCCACACCGCTTGCTCCGGGAGTTGAGGGTATGCTGGTAAAAATCCATAGCACGTATTGGCGCGATAGAGCCGTAAGAAAACTAAAGTCATTAACGGCAAAGGCATAGAACAAAGATACTGCCAGCATGTATCTGCTTACCCAATTAACGAGGGACGCTACCGACATTTTTATCCAAAAGGATAGTGGTTTATTCTTAAACTCATTAGCGGTTAGTTCAATTTCATCTCCTATGAAAATGAGTTGGTTTTTAAACCTGCTCAACAATTTTATATCCCCTAAAGCATGAAAAAGTTTTTTGGTTCCATGAGGCATGATAAAAAGTGCAGTTCCAAGAAAAGTGCAAGCCGAAAAAATAAGCACATAACCTATCCAGGCATAGTCGGCAAAGTGTCGGATGCCTTGCATAATCTGATGTCCTTCTAAATCGGCACAGTTGGTGGAGAAGGAAAGAATATCGTTGCCAATAAAAAGATAGAGAATCCCGAACACCACTACAAATGCCAGGTTATCGAAAAAGCCATTAAGCATTAACACAGCTACACTTTTACCGGAACTCATTCCACTTTTAAAAAACAGGTAAAGCACAAAGGGTGTTACACTTATTTTTGGTGTAATGCAGGTTCCAAACTCCCACATGGTAATGGTTTGAAACGTTTTGCGCCAGGTTAGTTGATTGCCGCTGCTTAAGCGTATCTTATACATAAACGCAGCATCCCGGCAAACAACGGTGAATGCTGCCAATAACAAACCTACTATTAGCTTTTGCGACAGATGAACCTCACGAAGCGCTTCAAAATTGAGGTTGGTGATAATCAGATAAACAGAAACAGCTACGCCAATAGAAACCGGAACCAAAAGTTTCCATAGGTTTATTTTTTGCGTGGTTTCACTCATGGGCTAAAAATAAAAAACCCTCTCACGTGAAAGGGTTTGTATTCAATTCTCTTTGGTGGTTTAATTCTCTTGTCCATCTAAGACAATCTCTGTCTGTTCGTTTGGATTTGCTTTTTCCAACCAGAAATTATTGTAGCCTTCGCCAATGGTTATTCTCACCTGCTGTTCCTGAATGAGTTCTAATACTGAAAGAAAAACAAAAATAGCGTGAACCTTATTTTCTACTCCTTCAAATATGTTCTCGAAAGCGGTCTTTGCACCAATGTTTATTCGTTCCAACAAGACCATTTTTTCTCCGCTTATGGTGTAAGCAGGCGTCTCTACTGTATGTACTACTTTGTTTTTTTCTCGTGCCAGACGGTCCAATACGTTTTGGAATGATTTGAGCAGGCGAAACATCGTCAGACTCTGCATTTCAAATTCTGTTTCAAACAGTTCTGCTATTTCTTTATTCTCCGCCACAGCATTGCCACGCTTGCTGATGTTCTGACGTTCTTCCTCCATTCTGCGCATGGCTTCCGTGGCTTCTTTGAATTTTTTGTATTCAATCAATCGGCTCACTAATTCCTCGCGGGGATCTATGGTCTCACCTGTTTCGGGATTCACTTCTTTGCGCGGCAAAAGCATTTTTGCTTTAATGCGCATGAGCGTAGCTGCCACCAAAATGAATTCACTGGCTACTTCTACATTCAGCGTTTCCATTTGATGGATGTAGGTTAAGAAGTCAGTAGTTAGAATGAAAATGGGGATGTCATAAATATCCAACTCATCGCGCTCGATAAAAAACAGCAGAAGGTCAAACGGACCCTCGAACTGCGGCAGTTTTATTTCATAAGTTTCTTGCATAACGAGAATGACCGATTGCTTTTAGTTTGCTAATTCACTCATAAACTTAATGCGCACCAAGTGAATATTCTCTATATCCACATCATCATCTTTAAATTCATCACAAGCCGCGTCTAACGAATCGGTAGCGGCTGTTCGGAAGTATTCGTAGATGTAGCCAATCAATTCTTCATCAATAATGTTCTTGAGATAGTAATCGATATTAACTTTGGTTCCAGAATTGACGATGGTTTCAATTTCATTAATGAGCTGGCCTCGTTTCATGCCCAATAGTTTCGCAATTTCGTCAATAGAAATTCGCTTATCGATAGCCTGAATGATGCGCACCTTATCCAAACTCTTATTCACGACACCTTTTACCACAAAATCAGTAGGACGCTCGATATCGTTATCGTCCACATACTTTTTAATGGCATCAATAAACTGTTTGCCATATCGCTCGGCCTTGCCTCTGCTCACTCCCTGAACATTGCAGAGTTCATCCATTGTAATTGGATACTTGGTGGCCATTTCCTCCAATGAAAAATCCTGGAAGATGACATAAGGAGGAAGGTTAGATTGTTTACCCACTTGCTTCCGTAGGTCTTTCAGCATGTTCAAGACCACCGGGTCTAGTACACCGCGGCTGGCACTTCCATCTTCTACTACCACATCCACCCCATCATCTTCGTAGTTGTGATTGATAGAAACCTTAATAGGTGTTGGTTTCTTCATATACTCCAGACCCTTCTTGGTAATTTTCAACTTGCCGTATTCTTCGATATCCTTATCGACTAAGCCGAGCATAGCGGCATTTCGAACTACCGAGTTCCAATGGTGCTCGTCTTTGTCGGCTCCTTTGCCGAACCAAGGCTGACGGTCATATTTAAAGTCGGTCACTTCTTTTCCCTTTTTACCGGTAAGTAGTTTCACTAAGTATGGCAAGTCATGATTTTCCTTTACCGCCTTAATTACATCCATCGAAAGTTTGGTATCGGCTGTAACGTCTATTTTCTCTTTCGGGTTTTTGCAGTTGTCGCACATTTTGTTGCAATCCTTGGAATTGAATTCTTCTCCAAAATAATGCAAGAGGAATTTTCTGCGGCACTCTGCCGATTCCATGTAGGCCACGGTTTCGTTAATGAGCTGGATATTGCGGTCGCGCTCGGCTACACTCTTATCGCGCAGTAGTTTTTCGAGTTTATTAATGTCTTTGTAAGAGAAGTAAACCACACATTCGCCATCCAATCCATCGCGCCCGCTTCTTCCGGTTTCCTGATAGTAGTTTTCCAAGCTCTTTGGAATGTCGTAGTGAATGACAAAACGGATATCCGGCTTGTCGATACCCATCCCAAAGGCGATGGTAGCCACAATTACATCCAGTTCTTCCATCAGGAAGGCGTCTTGTGTTTGGGTTCTTACTTTACCTTCCAATCCTGCATGGTAAGGTTGTGCCTTGATACCGTTGGCGCGCAAAATTTCGGCCAAATCATCACAGGTTTTGCGGTTGATTACATAGATAATTCCCGATTTGCCGTGGCGCTGTTTAATAAACTGCACCATGTTTTTAATCGCTAACTGAGGTGTTTTCTTCGAGCGGATTTCATAAAACAAATTGGGGCGGTTGAAAGACGAAATGAAAATGTTCGGCTTTTTCAACTCCAGCGTTTTTACAATATCGCTTTGCACTTTCGGTGTGGCGGTGGCGGTAAGCGCTATCAGCGGAAATTTTTGGTCGAGGGCTTCGATAATTTCGCGAATACGTCTGTATTCGGGTCTGAAATCATGACCCCATTCGGAGATACAATGCGCTTCGTCCACAGCTATAAAACTCACCTTTACTTCTTTAAACAAGTCAACCGTTTCCTGCTTGGTCAGAGTTTCCGGGGCTACGTAAAGCATTTTTGTTCGGCCTGCTTTGATGTCGCCAATTACTACCGCGCGCTCGGTGCGGTTGAGCGAAGAGTTCAGAAAGTGGGCAATACTGTCTTTATCGGAATAGTTACGCACTAAATCCACCTGATTTTTCATGAGGGCAATAAGCGGGGAGATGATGATGGCTACTCCATCGCTCATGATAGCGGGTAACTGATAGCAGAGCGATTTGCCTCCGCCTGTAGGCATAATCACAAAGGTGTCTCTGCCGGCCAATACCGATTTGATGATTTCTTCCTGTGTGCCTTTGAATTTGTCGAAGCCGAAGAATTCCTGGAGGGCATCTATCGGGCTCATGTCTTTAATATTCATACTTCTGAAATTTACTGTTTACAATCCTCGCTTTGGAAGCGGCCGGTTTATTTGCTGCCTCAATTTAAGATTTTTTTTTAAAGGGTTGCGAATTTACAAACAAAATTAAGGCGGGGGTTTTCTTTTATAAATATTGTGAAGATGAGTTTAAGGAGCAATAGAACACACCCCGTCAAAATTCCCGGAGCGGAATTTTGCCACCCCTCTCAAGAGGGCGATGTCCTAGCATTAGATAGAATTGGTTGCCAAAGCATCCATCATAAATCCACTAAAGAGTGCTGGATTGTTTCGGTTATTGTATTTGTAGCCGCATTCGTTTACATACAAATGCAAATACCT
>CANJVG010000063.1 GCA_947478005.1 Bacteroidota bacterium | reverse complement strand
GAGGTTCTTTTAGCAGAAAGCGGGTATAAGTTTGAATGGTTCGAACCGGTTCCTGAAGGTCATGAGAAGTGATATAGGTAAACTGCTTCAGCTCTTCATTTTGAACCAACAGTTGCTGCATAGCCTCATGTCGTTCGTCATCCAGCCGGTTGAAATGAAAAGTGACGAAAGCTACAATGCCCAGGCAGGTCAATATAAATGAAAACAGCAAAAGAGTAATACCAAAGTTTTCATTTACCCCCTCATACTTCGAAAGGAGAACCTGTGCAAATCCTTCTGCCAATATGGTGAAGATAAGTAGAGGGAAAAGTAGCCGGGCAATCTGACTACCCAGTTTACTGCCAAAGAAAACAGACGACAAACCAATTTCGGGTTCAAGTGCCGATGTGGCCGTAGAGATAAGCATTAAGGCGAGGCATGCCGGAACGGACATGATAGCCGAAGCATACAACGGATGGGAACGGGTTACTTCATACAGATAGGTTAGCAGAATGAAGAAGCAAAAAAATGTGACCAGGTTCAGCATGGTTTTGGCTACCATTTTCAGCCTTCGGCTTTGTGCCGACAGGAGTAAGGTGGCAAGTGACACTATCAAAAAGCCTGATGAAGCAAAGAAGGTCATGCGTCCGGGATGAAGGGATACTGTTTTGCTGTCGGTTAATATAAGCTCGTCAATGCCAAGGTTCATGTTAAATATATCCTGCACCAGCGACACGCCACTCAATAAAATTGCAACACCCGCTAATGCACGAAAGGTCCACCGCGACATTGAACCCTCCCGATATCTTAACAAAAGCATCAGGCCCAGGCATAAACTGCAAATAAGTCCGTTCACTTTAGCAGCAGGAGTAGTGGGAAGAACACCCTGCATACCCGGTGTTTCGAAAAGCCAGCGGCATAGCCCCGCCACGGACAACAGAATTATTAAAATGCCCGCTGACCGAACAAACAGGCTTATTCCAGGATGTAAGTCTTTATCGTTTGTGCTCATGGTTGGTTCAAAAGCTTTAAACAGAATAAAGTTTAGAAAGAGAAATAAAATAGGTCTTTATATAAAGACAGCACATTTGAGGCATTGTATAGGGTTATTGGTCTTGAATTTCCTCACTTTACGTACCCTGCACATTTTTGTTCTGTTTTTATTTTAAGCTCGTCTTATTGTCAATGCTCCGCAAGGCGGAAAAGGATGACGATGAAAGAGGCAAGATAAGCACCAATACTGTTTGGAAGCGCTGCTCAAAGCAGCGGTCCGGCTTAAACAACCCAACTATTCTCCCTAACTCTCCAACTTTCTTTTAGATTTGAAAAGCTAAATCATTAACCATTATGCAAAATCTCAAGACACCTTTAGAGATGCTCTACCACTGGGAGCAGAAAACACCCGACAAACTATTTATGCGCCAGCCGCTGGCAGGTAGCTGGAAAACCCTGACATGGAAACAAGCCGCCCACGAAGTGCGCATAATGGCCGCTGCCTTGCAGTCGTATGGATTGCCGCCAAAGTCGAAAGTGGCCTTGGTTTCTAAAAACTGTGCTCACTGGATTTTGGCTGATTTAGCCATCATGATGGCAGGTTACGAATCCGTGCCTATCTATCCAAATGTGAATGCCGAAACCCTCAACTATGTGTTGAAGCACAGCGAGGCAAAGATTCTTTTTGTAGGCAAATTAGATGACTGGGGTTTTATGAAGGCGGGCGTGCCCGAAGGTGTGCAGTGCATCAGCTTCCCTTGGTATGGCGCTAAGCAGGAGGGTTTTCGTTATTGGGAAGATTTAGCCAAACAGCACAAACCATTGGCGGGCTATGTTAATCGCCCCATCAACGATGTAATGACTATTATCTACACATCAGGCACTACCGGAAATCCTAAGGGTGTGGTGCATTCTTTCTACAACTTTGCATGGGCTGTTTCTACCGGCAAAGTGGTGTTTGGATTGGAAGATGGTAAGGACGTATTGTTTTCCTATCTGCCCCTATCGCACATTGCCGAGCGCATGCTCATAGAGATGGCTGCGGTGTATTGCAATTTTGAAATCTGCTTTGCCGAAAGCCTCGACTTGTTTGTGGCTAACCTGGCCGAAGCCCAGCCCACCATTTTCCTTGGTGTGCCTCGCATCTGGACCAAATTCCAAATGGGAATATTGGCCAAATTGCCACAGAAGAAGCTGGATATTCTTTTAGCTATACCCATCATCAACAACATTATTCGCAAGAAGATTAAGACCGGTTTGGGCTTGCAAAACTGTCGTCATTATTTCTCCGGTGCGGCTCCTATTTCTGCTTCGCTTGTGAACTGGTGGGCGAAGCTGGGTGTGGACATTGAAGAGGTATATGCCATGACTGAGAACTGTGCCATTTCGCACGTGAATAAGAAACCCGATTTTAAAGTCGGCACACAGGGCAAACCTATGCCGGGTGCTGAAATTAAATTCTCCGATGCCGGAGAGATATTGGTGAAAGTGCCTTGCAATATGTTGGGTTACTATAAAGAACCTGAACAGACCGCTGCCGCTTTGGTGGATGGATGGCTGCACACAGGCGATATGGGCAAGACGGATGAAGATGGCTTCCTGAAAATTACAGGCCGTGTGAAAGAGATATTCAAAACTGATAAAGGGAAGTATGTGGCTCCGGCTCCTATTGAGATGAAGATTTCGAAGAACTATCTGATAGAACAGATATGCGTGGTGGGCAGTTCGTTACCACAGCCCATTGGTCTGGTAGTATTATCTATTGAAGGCCGCACCAAGGACCGCGACTATCTGAAAGAGAGCTTGGGCAAAACCTTATCTATCGTCAACCCGGAATTGGAAAAGCACGAGCGCATTCAAAAGCTGGTCATCATCAGCGAAGACTGGACCATTGAAAACGGCTTGTTGACACCAACCATGAAAATCAAACGTAACCCGATAGAAAGTAAATACAGCCCTCAGTATGAGGTGTGGTATAATCATACCGAGGCGGTTGTATTTGAGTAGGGGAGAAGTGGTTTAAATACAATAGAGAAAAACCAAGCCACGAATTGCTCGAATTGTCACGAATTAGAACTGAACTATTCGTGTTTAATTCGTGCAATTCGTGGCAAAATAAAGTTTGATTCAAACGACTAATCCTCTCAAATCTTCTTTCGCTTTAGCAATAAACTATTGCTGACTACCGAAACTGAACTTAGCGCCATGGCCACACTGGCAATCATGGGGTCGAGTTGGAAGCCGGTGAATGGATAGAGCACTCCCGCAGCAATAGGAATGCCTATGATATTATAGACAAAAGCCCAGAACAGATTCTGCTTAATCGTGGCCACAATCCGTTTCGAAAGGCCGATGGCTTTTGGTATGGAATTAAGGTCGGAGTGCATCAGGGTGATGTCGGCCACATTCATGGCTATATCTGTTCCGCTGCCCATGGCCATACTGAGGTCGGCTAAGGCGAGTGCTTCGCTGTCGTTGATGCCATCGCCCACCATCGCCACTTTCTTCCCCTTCGCTTTTTCTTCGGCAATGAACTTAGCTTTGTCTGCCGGCAGCACTTCGGCTTTGTAGCGGATGATGCCTACCTGTTGCGCAATGGCTTTGGCGGTGGCTTCGTTATCGCCCGTCAACATCACCACCTCCTGCGTTTTCATCAATTCCCTGATGGCTTCTACTGAAGTCTCTTTCAAGGCATCCGCCAGCGCAATGACCGCCAGCAATTCATTATCGGTGCTGAAGAAGATAACGGTCTTTCCTTTTTCTTTAAACGTCTTTATCTGCTGTTCGGTTTCGGGAAGAATCCAAATCAGTTTCTCCTTCATCAGCCGCTCACTGCCCACCCAATAGTTTACACTCGCCACGGTTGCCTGCACTCCTTTGCCGGTTAGCGACATGAATTTCTCCAACACTGCCTTCTCGGTTTTTATGGCCAGATGTTTCACCACCGCTCCTGCCAATGGATGTTCGGAGCGAAGCTCCATGGCCGAAAGAATGGGCGCCAACTGTGCCGCTGCCGCTGTTTTCAACCATAGCATATCGGTTACTTCGGGTTTGCCCTTGGTAATGGTTCCTGTTTTATCCAGCACGATTACATCAATGTCTTTGGCGCTTTCTATCGCTTCGGCATTGCGAATCAAAATGCCTTTTTCGGCACCTCTGCCCACCCCTACCATGATGGCAGTGGGCGTAGCTAATCCCAAGGCGCAAGGGCAGGCAATTACCAATACACTGACAGCCGAAATGAACGCCTGCGCCAGATGGGCTTTTCCGCCAATGGTTATCCAAAGCACAAAAGTGAGCAGGGCAATAACCATGACCACGGGCACAAACACGCCCGCTATTTTATCTACCAATCGTTGCACCGGGGCTTTGCTGCCTTGCGCTTCCTGAACGGTTTTAATGATTTGCGCCAGCAGGGTTTCTTTCCCCACTTTCGAGGCGGTGATGGTGATGCTTCCTTTCTGATTGATGGTGCCTGCAAATACTTTGGACTGCAAGACCTTTTCCATCGGCATCGATTCTCCGGTAATCATGCTTTCGTCTATATAGGTATTTCCTTCGGTCACCAGGCCATCCACGGGTATTTTTTCGCCCGGGCGAATGATGATGACCTCTTCTTTTACCACCTCCTCCAGTTTAATTTCCTGCTCCAGTTCATCGCGCAACACTCTTACGGTGTTCGGTTGCAGGCCTATCAGATGCTTGATGGCCGTGGAGGTGTTTGACTTGGCGTTTTCCTCCATCCATCTTCCCAGCAGGATGAAGGCGGTAATCATGGCGGCACTTTCGAAATACACATCGGGCTTCAGGCCCTGGTTCATAAGCACCTGGGGCAGATAGGTGTTGAAGGCGCTGAAGGCAAAGGATACACCGGTGCTGAGCGCCACGAGCGTGTCCATATTGGCTTTGAAATGAGTGGCCTGTTTGTAGGCATGAACAAAGAACTGGCGACCGAGCCCAAAGACCACGATGGCCGAAAGACCCATCGAAATCCATTTGCCCGTTTCGTAATGATGAAAGAACATGCCCAACACAAAAACAGGCAGCGCGAACACAAAGGCCAGCACGGTCGTCAGCTTCAATTGCTGAAAGGCCTTTTCGCGCAGGGCATCCACCTCTTCGCTTGTTTTGTGCTCCACTATATCGAGGTCGTAGCCTATAGACTGCACGGCCTTTTTAAAATCGTTGAGGTTCGCGTCTTCGTCATATTCTATCAGCGCGCTGTTGTCGGCAAAGTTGACCGAGGCTTTGGCAATAGCCTTCTGCTTCGCCAGCATACTCTCCACGCTTATTGCGCAACTGGCGCAACTCATTCCGGTAACGGGGAAGGTTCTTTTGGTCATAGAGGCTGAATAATATTTAGGCAAAGGTAAAGGTAATTGGGGAAGAATAGCCCTGTTTGTAAAACATAGGCTAGCCTTGGGGCTAAAGCCCCGATTGCTTCTCTGCTATTAACCCCATGCTTAAGCATGGGGTTAGCAAATACAAAACAGGCGGGGCTTTAGCCCACAAAGGTATTATCCAAAGAAGCCTAATAAATGATGCTCGTCATCTGGGAGCGGAAAAAAGCCCACCAAAAAATAAATTTGGTAATTTAAACCAAGTAGGTATTTTTACATATCACTAACAGAAAGCAATCTCATTCACTCATGAGTTCTTCTAACAAAATATTCTCTCTTACTATCGCTGAAACTTCGGCCAGTTACCCTATGGCAGAACTTAATTGTTTTGCACAATCCGGGGGGGGGGGGGGGCGCGCGAAAGCTAATTTCTGATTCCATATTTTCAAACCTTGGGCGTAGAATAGTTTATTCTGCTTTAGCCAAGTCCAACTCCCGCGTTCAGGAGTTCAACTATTTTATCCCGCAGTTCAGCCCGGGGGCCTCACACTCCAACTACGATGTCCCACAGCCGAACCATAGCAGCACACAGTCCGACTTTGGCATTCCACAGACCAACTATGGTGTCTCGCAGTCCGACTGTGGCATCCAACAGTTCGACTATGGTGTCTCGCAGTCCGACTGTGGCGTCCCACAGTTCGACTATGGTGTCTCGCAGTCCAACTTTGGCATCCCACAGTTCAACTGTGGCGTCCAACAGTTGAACTGTGGAATCAGAAACTACACGTTTTTAATCAAAATTTTCATTTTTTAAATCAAAAAACCAATTCACAATGGCAAGAGTAATTATCCCCTTGAATCCAGATGAGTTATTAGACTTGATGGATGAGGCAATTGAAAAAGAGCAGGCGCTGGCTCCAAACGGCACCCTTACTGCGCAGGAACTAACCGACATTATTGCGTTTCGCGATACAGCCAAGTTAGCCAACAAGCAGCAGAAGGAGGCTTACAAAAAAGCGGAGGAATTAACCGTTACCCGAAATAACGCACTGGGTATCACGGAAGGAATTAGCGTTGACCAACCGGGCACGGGTATGTATCTTTTAACATCGCTGCGCGATTTATTATTGGCGCGCAACAAAACAAACCCGAAGATGTTGGGCGAGTGGGGTTTTGTGGTGGATGATTCGCCACAACCTGGTAAGACTTCTAACAATCCACCGGTGCCGCCACCGCCACCACCGCCAATTCCGTAAGTAGTTTCCCGAAGCCCCGCTTCATTTTTGAGGCGGGGTTTCTTTTTAAAAATAAAACCTCGTAAGCCGAAAAGAGGAACAAAGAGTAGGTGATAAAATAAATAAAATTCAATGTTACTAAATACCATTGTTAGTAGTCTGACACTACTTGTTACTCTAATTAGTGCATTTTTTAGTTATCGGTTACAGAAGCAAACCAAAAAAATAGATGCCCTTAAAAAGAACTATTGTATTGTGTTAGAAAATTTAGGTGCTTGTTACAAAATTGAAGAACACTTAGCGAGTAAGCTAAACATTACGCATAGACAACTACAATCCGAGCTAAAGCCATGGCTCGAAAAAGAAGGCATAGCCCTTAATAGAGATTATTATTCCCCTTCTTTTATTGAAAAACAATTAGCAATAAACAATTAAGCAAAATAAATATGAAAATAAAATTTACACCCATAATAGCCCTTTTATTGTTAGCGCAATGTAAAAATGCAACTGATATACCATTAACAGATGTTGATGCACATCGCGAGTACCAAGTTGAAAAAATATATAAGCAAGATAAGTATCAAGAAGTTATTCAGGAATACAAAACGCTTTATGACAAAAACCCAAATTCCACAGATGCCATGTATTTATATGCAATAGTCACACCTTCTAAAGACATCGTAAGGACTTTAACTTATAAAATACTCAGGATTAATCCAAGAAATTTTTGGGGGTTGATTAAAGCGGGTTATCTTGAGGAAAATGTTGTAGTAGCAACTGATTATTACAAACAAGCAATAAAGTCAAACCCTAAATCACCTATACCATATCTTAATCTCTATTACAGGTACCAGAAAGAATTAATCAAAAAAGAACTCTCTTTATCTGAGCGAATTGCCTTTACGGATGTCTTCATTTTTTACTTAACTGACGCACAACTTAAAAATATTTCAGGCGATTATAAAGGAATAGGTCGCTTGCATTTTGACGAAGATAAAACTCAATTTAATAATTTTCTCGCCAACCTTCCTACGATAGAACTTGCCAAAAGCGAGCTGCAAAAAAAACTAGAGCAATGCAAAGGAAGGGAAGTGGAACTTCGTGCAAGGGAAGTAAACAGAATTGGGGGCATCATTGGCACGTTTATAATGCAATTAGATATTACTTACCAGGGAGAATGCACTTATTTAGTTTATTTCCAAGTATGGGACCAGATGTATAATAATCTTAAGCAAGGATATATAACATATGAATATTCAGATGGCTCATGGAAAACCATTGCGATCTCCTAATTCTCCAGATATGAATAAAACCCTTGCTGACCTTAGTCTGAAGTCAAGCTAGAACCAAACGACCTGACCTTGGTCAGACCTATAACTACAAAGCGCGAAGGAAACCCTTCGCGCTTTTTTTGTGATGCTGAAGAATTCGAAAATTTGATACTTTCGTTTTATGGTTCTGCAAATAGATCCTCATACTTTATTAAGAGCAAAAGAACGGGGCGCCTCCTTAGAAGAAATTGAAGATGTGCTTAAGACTGGTGCTCTAGAAGAAGCAAAAGAAAACAGACACAAAAAGAGCAAGATATATGCTTACAACGAAGAACGCAATGGCAAGTTTTACGAGAAAAAGAAAATTGATGTTATCTTTGTAACAAGCGGAATGAAAATAATCACCGTAACCGTTTACGTGTTCTACGGTAAATTCGAATAACATGACTATACACTACGATTCAACCACCGATTTGCTTTACCTGCGCCTCGACCCTTCTTCTCAAGAAGTAACCAACAAACAAGTAAGCGAAGACATTACCCTTGATATGGGCGTTGGCGATAAAATAGTAGGCATCGAAATATTAGATGCTTCAAAAAAAGTTTCGTTAGCCGATTTGCTACCGCTGAACTACGAGTTTAAAAAGGCGTCATAAATTGATAGCTCGAAGTGCACAAAAAAAGCGCGAAGGAAACCCTTCGCGCTTTTTTTATCTTTAAAAAAAATATTCGCATGAATCCAACTACCCTGGCGCTATTGTTCAAAATTGCCAATGCCTTAGTAATGCCACAGTGGTTTGCTATGGCTGTATTTCCTAAAAACCGGTACACTAAAATATTGGTCCATTCCTTTGCCATACCCCTGGGGCTTGCTGTGTTGTATGCTACCCTTGTCGGCTTGTCTCTTCTTTATCCATCCAATACCGGGGGCAATTTTTCGAGCCTCGAAGGAGTAAAAGCCCTGTTTCAGAATGATGCCGCCCTGTTGGCCGGTTGGATTCATTACCTCGCCTTCGATTTGCTTACAGGGCGCTACATTTACACGCAGGCCGAAAAGCTGAATGCCAATAGATTGATTACCGGCATTTGCTTATTCTTCACACTTATGTTCGGTCCAATCGGTTTTCTGCTCTTTAGCATTTACAGTTATCTGCTTCGAAATAAAACGGCTATAGAATAAAATAGAGCCGCCTATGCCGTTATCGGTTGCCTGACCAGCACCATCGCAACAGCGCAAAGGAAACTCTTCGCGCTGTTTGGTTCTGCAATTCTCTATATTTGCATAAACTTTAAAAAATGGGACTTACTTACGCTAAAATACAACTCAGCAACCCACGTAATGCTGAGTTACGACCTATAGAGGTTTCTTCTTTGGTAGATACCGGAGCACTAATGCTTTGCATACCCGAAAGTGTGGCGATTCAATTAAATCTGGAAGAATTGGACAAGCGCCCTGTAACCATTGCCGATGGAAGCACGCATAATGTTCCTTATGTGGGCCCTGTTCGCGTAGATTTTGATAACCGCTTTTGCTTTGTGGGTGCTTTAGTTATTGGCGATGAAACACTGTTAGGCGCGGTGCCTATGGAAGATATGGATTTAATGGTTCACCCGGCTACTCAAAAGCTAATCGTAAATCCATTACACCCCAACAAACCCAGTTATAAAATTAAATAAACGCAGTCTGACCTTGGTCCGACCACAACAAAAAGCGCGAAGGCCTCCCTTCGCGCTTTTTGGTTTTACAACCGTAATTGCTTATTTCTCCTTCAGCTTCATAGAAGCCAAGACCACAAACACCAGCGACACTCCTGCTGCGCTGAAAATAAACACAGCCTCGGGCGAAATGTATTTCCAAATCAATCCAGCAATCACACTGGCAAACAGTATCATCACCGAACTCAAACCCGAGTAAGTGCCAATGGCCGAAGCCGTTTCTGTTTTAGGAACCATATTGCTGATAAGTGCTTTCGAAACACCATCGGTAGCCGCAGTGTAAAGCCCGTAGAGCACAAACAGAAACAGAAAACCAACAAATGAATTATTAAATCCGAAGCCCGCATACACCAACACAAACATAAAGAAGCCGAATAGCAGCGTCTTCTTCATCCCGAATTTGTCGGCCAGGTGACCAAGCGGAAAGGCTGCTGCCGCAAAAACAAGATTGTAGAGAATATAGCAGCCAATCACATAGGAATCATTATTGCAACTGGCTTTTATCTTCATCAAAAGGAATAAGTCGGAACTATTGAACAAAGCAAACAGCAAAAGAGCCGCTACTAACTTTCTATAGTCCGAAGAAGCCGTTTTCAGGTAATCAAAGGTTTGCGACAAACGGAAAGAAGGCTTCGCCTTGTGTTCCATCTTCTTCTCGTGAACAAAAAACGTGAGTAGCGTTCCGAGGATAGCAGGGATAAAGGCCAGCAGGAAAATTAATTGGTAATGAGCCGGATAATAGTAGAGAAACACCAGCGCAAAAGCAGGGCCGATGGTGGCACCGGTGGTGTCCATGGCTTTATGAAAACCAAACACTTTGCCCTTATGCTCCGCGGTGCTTTCATCAGAGAGTATGGCATCGCGTGCGGCTGTTCTCACTCCTTTGCCTAATCTATCACTTGCTCTGGCCGAAAAAATCCAGACAGGATGAGTGAAGAAGGCCATCATGGGTTTCGAGACAGCACTCATGAAATAGCCTGCATTTACAAATGGCAATCGCTTACCCGATGCATCGCTCCATCGCCCGAAATATCCTTTGCTGAGTCCGGCCGTGGCTTCGGCAAAACCTTCGAGCAAACCAATCAGCAAAGAAGAGAACCCAATGCTTGATAAAAACAAGGGCATCACGGGATAAAGCATCTCGCTCGATACATCGTTGAACAGACTGACCAGGGAAAGAATAAAGATGGTTCGGGTGATGTATTTCACTAAACGGGATTAAACATAATGAAGCCCAAAG
The DNA here is from genome assembly GCA_947478005.1 of Bacteroidota bacterium. GTDB lineage: Bacteria > Bacteroidota > Bacteroidia > Chitinophagales > LD1 > Bog-950. The sequence goes on along the minus strand of CANJVG010000063.1, from coordinate 10,758 downwards.
TCAAACTCGGTGTTCAGTACTTCTACTACAAACTCATAATCCTTCTTCAGGTCAATGTAGTTCAGGTTGGTGGTGTTCAACAACACAATACGCGAATGTGTTTGAAGTTTGAAATGCTCCAGATAAGCGTTTTGAATTTTCTCTAAATACTCTCCCTGAATATTCTGCTCGTATTCTCTTCCTCTGTTTTTGATGTTTCGCAAAAGCTTATCAATAGGCGCATAAAGATACAAAGTGATGTCCGGCTTAGGCAGAGAAGGATTGATAATGTCGAACAAAGTGCGATATAGTTTTGCTTCATTATCACTCAGGTTCTGATTGGCAAAAATCAAACTCTTTTGAAACAGAAAATCGGAGATAGTGAATGATTTGAATATATCGGCTTCGCTCAATAGCTTTTGCAAATGCTGAAAACGCTCCGCCATAAAAAACAATTCCACCGGGAAAGCATGGCGCGCAGGGTCTTCATAAAACTTAGGCAGAAAGGGATTGTCTTCAAATTGTTCGAGAATCAGTTTGCCGTTATAATCAGCAGCTATCTTTTTGGAAAGCGATGTCTTTCCGGCTCCGATGCATCCTTCAATCGTAATGAAATTATAAATCACGATGCGAGTTTAAGGTTTTAATTTTCTTCTAGTCAATTCAAAAACTATTTTAGCAACGATACTATTCATTACACCCTTGAGTTCATGAACGATTTATTCAGAAAGAAAAATGTGGCTAAAGTTTTAGCCGATGCCGAAGCCGGGCTAATTGAAGCGGAAAAGACCGGTGGTTTGAACAAGACCTTAGGTGTTCGTGATTTGACGGCCTTTGGCATTGCTGCAATTGTGGGAGCCGGTATCTTCTCTACCATAGGCAAGGCAAGTTTCGATGGAGGACCGGGTATTATCTTTCTGTTCCTGTTTGTTTCGGTGGCCTGTGGTTTTTCAGCTCTGTGCTATGCCGAGTTTGCCAGCATGGTTCCGGTAAGCGGAAGCGCTTATACTTATTCTTATGTGGCTTTTGGAGAAATCATTGCCTGGATAATCGGTTGGGACTTGTTGATGGAATACGCCATTGGGAACATCGCGGTGGCTATATCTTGGAGCGATTACTTTACATCACTCATGGAAGGCTTTGGCTTGCATATCCCCGATTACCTGACGATGGATTACTGGACAGCACAAGCAATGGCAAGCGATGCTGCCAAGCTGGCATGGGAAACCGCACCTGCCATCGGCAACTTCAAATTCATTTGCGATATACCTGCATTCGGAATTGTGGTGCTGATAACTTATATCACTTATCGTGGCATTAAGGAATCAAGAAACTCAGCTAATGCAATGGTGGCGCTGAAGCTTTTAGTCATATTTGTGGTGATAGTGGTAGGAGCCTTCTATGTCAAGCCCGAAAACTGGCATCCGTTTTTGCCGCATGGCATTGGTGGTATCTTGAAGGGAACTGCCGCAGTCTTCTTTGCTTACATTGGCTTTGATGCTATCAGCACCACAGCCGAAGAATGCAAAGACCCGCAACGCGATTTGCCCCGTGGTATGATTTATTCACTCATTATCTGCACAGTTATTTATGTGCTGATTGCATTAGTGCTTACCGGTATGGTTAACTATAGCAAGTTAGATGTGGGCGACCCGCTCTCTTTTGTTTTTAAGGAGATTCATTTAGATTGGTTGGCGGGTGTTGTGGCTGTCAGTGCAGTTGTGGCTACAGCAAGTGTCTTACTCGTTTTTCAAATCGGTCAGCCGAGAATCTGGATGAGCATGAGCCGCGATGGTTTGTTGCCTCCAATCTTTTCGCGCATCCATCCGAAGTTCAAAACACCTTCTTTCTCTACCATCCTTACCGGAGTAGTGGTGGCGGTGCCGGCTCTGTTTTTGAATATGAACGTGGTGATTGATTTGACAAGTGTAGGTACACTGTTTGCGTTTGTCCTGGTGTGCGGGGGCATTCTTCAATTACAACTTTCTCCTAATCCACCGCAAAGCAAATTCAAGACACCTTATGTAAATGCCAAATGGATAATGCCTATTCTGTTTGTTGGCGGTGGGGTGCTGTTGTATGTTTACAATCAGGACGGCCTGCTTCGGTTCTTTAGCTTCGATAAAGTGAACGCTGATGAAAGCACATGGGAAATGTTGCGCACCAAAATTCCGTACATCGCTTTCTTCGCGCTTACATTATTCATCACCATTTACTCTTTCCTCAAAAACCTTTCCCTCATACCGGTGCTTGGTTTACTGGCCTGCAGTTACCTGCTTTGCGAATCGGGAACGTCCAACTGGGAGCGTTTTCTCGTTTGGTTGTTGATTGGCATTGTCGTTTACTTTGCCTACGGCAGAAGCCATAGCAAGCTAGCGGTGAAATAATTGTTCTGCTCTAAAATATATCCATGACCTTCAGATTTATCCTTGCTGTGTTTTTATGTTTTATCGCCTGCGCTGAATCTATTCAGGCACAAACACCAGATGCTATTGAAGAAGTCGAGGATGGAATTATGGTAGATTCATCGGCCTTCGCAGCTCTACCTACAAAAATTGATTCCTTCTATACCCGATTCAACATTAATTTGAAGACTTGCGAAAGGCCGGAGCTCTATCACGAAATCTTCCGATGGTACCGCACCTGCTATCGGTATGGAGGCGGTACGGCCAAAGGAATCGACTGTTCGCATTTTGTGAATATGCTGTACGATAAAATTTATGGCGTTAAACTGAATAACAGCGCTGCCTCTATTTATACCCAATGCAAACCGGTGAAAGGAGGGAAGGGCGAATTTGTAGAAGGTGATCTGGTGTTTTTCAAAATCAAGAAGAAACGAATTTCGCATGTGGGCATTTACCTTCAACAGAATAAGTTTGCCCATGCCACCACCAAGGCGGGCGTTATTATCAACGACCTGAACGAGCCTTATTACCGCAAACATTTCTTTAAAGTAGGAAAGCTAAACCAAGGCCTAACCGATACTTCTAACTAAAAGCGATTCGATAAACTCGCCTATGTGTGCGGGTTTCAGTTTCCTCCACAGAATGTCGTTGTATTTGTCGCCCAGATAAATGAAGTGATGCAAGCCGATGCTGCGCATTTCATCTAAAATATGTTCGCGGAAATTGACGGCCACGATCCAACCACCTTCCTCTTTAATATCTTCATACCATTCTTCGTAATAGGAATCATCTGAGGCATGAAAGTTCAGCACATTCTCCCCGAGCAGCAGGAACTTAAAAAGGCCGCGCTTAATCATCGGGTCAATCAGACCGCGTTTCATCTCCATAATGTCATTGTGCACCGCATCGTTCCATTCGCCCATCAGTTCTATAACAGCAAAGTTGTTTTCATAATCGGCAAAAAGAACCTTGCAGTAGAGCGTGGAGGACCCGAAAAAATCCCACTGCGGATGGATATAATAGTTGTAGATGGTTTGAGTAAACGCCATCTCATTATATATCTTACGATAAAAAGGCGACTGCTTATCTTCACTCGCAATATATTCATCGCGCCATCCAAAAAAAGGTTCTATCTCGTGCATGCTCCTACTTAGAACGCAAACATGATATTTTCTATTTCAGTAACAAGGGAGAATATGATGCATCCAATAACATTAGGTGGCATCCCGTAAACCACAAGAAAAGCCCTGTTGCTTACAAGGATTAAAATGCACCCATTTTCGTTGGTCGGTCTAACTTTGTTGAAACAAAACTTAAAACTATGTGTGAGTACAACAAAATGAAAGCTGAGCTGGAGGAATCTAAATGTCCATTGCACGGCAAATCGGCTGTAGTATCATTTACCTTCGGAAAAATGGTGATAGAGAACTGCTGCTGCGAATACCACAGACAATTGCTTAATGAGAATTTGGCGGAGGTGGCAGAAAAGAACCTTGCTGATATTATAAGTGAAGTTTTTTAAGCCGGGCTTCTGTTGAGGTGCTGTTAATAGAGTTCCTTATTCTATTCTGAAATCTCCATGCCCTTTGTAGAAAAGGGTGCCTTTGGCATTGTAGAATCCATAGTAAATACGGTAGTTTTCGTTCGGGTGAAAAGCGGTGGAAACGGTACAGTTAAACCCGGTAGCAACAGGTCCACCTAAAAATTTGAAGGTATTGTAGCTTATTAAATGCATCGAGGTGTTTACAATAGCAACTTTCATTTTGCATTCTTTATCCACCGTGGTTAGGAGTGAAAAAATACCGTGATTGGGATTGGGATATAAGGCAGACACCTGTACAAAACCTCCTACCGTATCGGTCAACGCAAACGTATCTGTAAAATTCATGAAAGCCAGTTCTTCCGCAGGCCAGGTTTCATCGTAAGTCCAATCCGTTGAATCAACGGCACCCTTAAATTGCCCAAGAAGATCGGTTTCTGTTATCTTCGAAAAATCAGGAGGTCCGGTAACAGTGGACTTTTTGCAACCACCAAGGTAAATTGCCAATAGGGCAATAAGCAGAAGGAGTATATTTTTCTTCATTTACATTTTTTGCTTTTCGATGACTTCCGTTGTTTTCTTTTTTACAAAACCTGCGGTATAAACTGTAAAGGTGAAATGATTCATCACCTGCCCTTGTGCCATTGGTTGAAATCCATAGCTAAAATCGAACTGGCGAATACGAACACCCAAACCGAACGAAAGCCCAGGAACTCCTCTGCGGGTAGCCAGTTTCAGCTCCTGCTGACGAAGGTGATTATAGGCAATATCCACCCGCACAATCTTTTTAATGTTGAACTCAACACCCAGTATTACGTGGCGGAACAGTTTGTCTCCAATATGTTTATTTGGCTTTTTAATAGCCGCTGAATCGGTAAATAGATTGTCCTGCACATTGTCAGCCGGATTGTTGTACATAATATCCCAACGGTATAAATCATGGAAGGTAAGGTGAAGACGGAAAGGAACATTCTTAAAGCCGAAAGATAAACCCGCCTGCAAATCGAATGGAATAGGTTCTCTCACACCCTTGTTATAGGACTTGAACTGTCCGCCAATGTTCTTGGCTACTATACTTGCCGTCACATTGTGTGCGGTATCATTTATCATTACGGCCAGGTCTGCGGCCATACCTATTGAACTGTATTGAGCCAATTGCGAGTAAATGAATTTAGCATTGGCACCCACTGAAAACAGTTTGCCGAACTGATAACCGTAGCCCGCATAAATATTCATTTCACCTGCGCTGAAGTTTCCAGTAACATTGGCCTGCTCATCGGTTTCCTTAAACTTACCGTAAGCTATATATTGAATTCCAAAACCAAAGGTACCGGGTATTTTTTCAAACCTGCGTCCGTAAGCTACGTTGCCGAAGTTCACCCCGCCCGGATAAACAACCGTTCCGAAAGCGGCTTGTGTATTCATCTTTCTATTCAAAGCAGCCGGGTTTGCTAATTGAAGATTTATGTCGTGGTCAATGAGCGAAACGTTGGTGCCGCCTAAGGAAGTGATTCGGGCATCTGGCGAAAGAGAAAGAAACTTATAGGTGCTTTCTCCTCCAATTTGAGCAAAGGAATAGGGAATAAAGAAAACAGTAGTCGTGATTAAAAATAGTATGCGCTTCAAGCGGTTTTGATTTTGGTGCTAATAAACGTAAAGACTTTGAGATTATTTTGTAGCAGTTATGTTTTCCTTCTTATACCCTCAGGTTTGGCTACTAAGTTTAGTTGAAAATAACTTAGCTGTTTTCCTTAGATTGATTTCAATACAACAAATTCAGCGTAGGGTTTATTGGATCAAAACAAAATCGCCATTAATTCTTCAGCATTCGCAAGATTGCTTAATTTGATTCTTACATCATCCGAACAATACCGAACGCCAATCAATTCTTTCCAAACACTGTCCTTTTCGCTGCCATTGCTAATGGCCGAAATAATTCCTTCATCTATGGAAATTAGAATTTTGCCTCTTGTTATAGTAGTAAGCGGGCTTCGACCATACACCCATTCAAATGATTCAAACTTGTCTCGGGCTGTTTTCTGAATAATGTCCCATTCGCCATCGGTCAATGTTAGGGTTCCCTGTGCCTGAGCAAAGGCTTCAATAAACTGTTTAAGGTGCCCCGTGCTTTCTATGTTCGCCATAGAACCCTTCATATTAGTCACGCTGCTGCTCACCGAACGGGGCGCCTTCGTCTCTATGCTAAAGGGATTCTCTTTCAAAGCACTTCGCAAATTATCTAAGTCGGCATCAAAAAGCAAGGTGCCATGACTAATCATATTTTTTCGGTCAGTAAACTGCGCATTGCCTGAAATTTTCTTGTTGTTGAAAAGGATATTGTTCCGGGTGTCTGCTGTGGTCTTTAGTCCTGCCTTACTCAAGGCATCAATAATCAATCGGTTGAAATAGGCGTAGTTGTTGACTCGTTCATTGCTGAACGAAGTGATAAAAGCAAAATTCAGATTTCCCTCATCCTGATATACAGTTCCTCCACCGGATATTCTGCGGCACAGTTTCAATTTATTGTTTCGTATAAAATCAAAATTCACTTCGCGATAAATACTTTGATTCTTACCCAGAACGATGCAGGGTTCATTGATGTATAAAAACAGATAAGAATCCTGGCTGCAGTTCAGATGGCGGACTAAATATTCCTCCGTAGCCAGATTAATAAAAGGGTCGGTGCAGTTTCTATTGTCTACCAAATACATGGCAACAAACGTATTGTTTTTTACAACTCTCCTCTTCTTATTCTTCGTCTTTCCTCCTTCGCCTGTATCAGCGGCTGCAAGGGGGCGGCTCCTGAGCGATAATAGAGATAGTAAAACAAAATACTGGCTGCTGTAAACAGATGCCATAGGGCATGTCCTTGAAAAATACTTTGAGGGCTGCAAACCGTATTTGTAAGGTCAAGGATCCAGATAATAGCGGCAAGTAACATAATGGAAACGGCCGCCCACATATAACCAGTAAAATAATGCTCCTTGCTGACGAAAAGCAGATAATAGCAACTCGTTATAAAAACAATGGCAACCAGTGTGGGAAACAGAAGATTAATGTTTATAGCGTAGAGCGTGTCATATACAAGGTAATTACTTACCCCTGCAAAAGCAACCATAAGGGCAGCCGAACTGTGATATTGGTTGCGGAAACGAATGATTGGGAATATTTTATACAGGTTAAAGGTAAGCAACATGATTACTACTGAGTATAAAGCAGTCTGATCAAGCTTCTGAAAGAATAAGGTAAGAGACGCGTGAAACATAAAGCTACCGATGAAAAGGTAGATGGCAGACAAACCAAACAATATCGAGAATAAAGGATGACGAACTAAAAAGTTATTCGATTGCTTTCGCCCGTCATATTTTAAGTCATGAACGCCTAATGTAATCACAAACAAACCAACGACTAAGTATCCTAAGTTACTCCACGTATTAGATGGCTGACGAATCAATTGTTCCATTCTATTCTGTTCACAAAAGTGAAAGGTATTGCCACCACTAACGCTCCATTTTTGCCAGAAATCTGTAAACTGAAACAAATTATAATAGAACATTAATGCTGATAACGTGAGCAGGAAAAATGATACAGAAAATATAAACGCTTTCAACTCCAGGCGTTCTAAATAGAAGCGGGTGCGCAATAGCTGCCACTTAATATGTAACCGCAGTTTGTTCATTTATTATTTCGTGTGGATTAAGATTTATGAAAATAATTTGTAGAAGAAGACGAATTATAAGAACGAAATATTGTATGAAACTACAGGTATAATTCCCTTCTTCTTTTTCGCTCTTTACTATACCTTGCCCTAAATCGATTGCTTTCGTATTTTCGCCCCCCCATGAATCATAAAGCGGGCTTTGTAAATATTATCGGTTTGCCAAACGTTGGTAAGTCCACACTCATGAATGAATTAATGGGTGAGCGACTTAGTATTATATCACCTAAGGCACAAACCACACGTCATCGTATCAACGGATTTATAAATCACGAAGACTATCAGATTGTGTTTTCTGACACTCCCGGCTATATCAATCAACCGGCATACAAGCTGCAAAGCACCATGAACGGTTTCATTAAGAATGCTTTTGAAGATGCCGATGTTATCATTTTTGTAACCGATAAGTTTCAGAAAGAAGACGAACAAAAACACCTCGTTGCTTTGATTGAACAAAGCACAGTGCCTACTTTGGTTCTTCTAAACAAGATTGATTTATATCAAAAAGAGGAAACGGAAACCTTAATAGCTCAGTGGAAAGAGAGGCTTCCTAAAAGCCAGGTCATTCCCATTACCGCATCCTCCGGAATCAATGCAGGCAAGGTGATTAAGAAAATTGTCGAACTGCTTCCAGAATCACCTGCTTTCTATGACAAGGATCAGATTACCGATAGAAACACCCGTTTCTTTGTTTCCGAAATAGTGAGGGAGAAGATTTTCTTAAACTACACGCATGAAATACCTTATGCCTGTGAGGTTATAGTAGAAAGCTATGAAGAAAGCGAGAAGATTGACCGTATTCGATGTTTAGTATTTGTAGAGCGCGAATCGCAAAAGGCGATTGTTATTGGTAATAAAGGCGATGCGTTGAAGAAAGTAGGTATCGAGGCCAGAGAAGAAATTGAGAAGTTTATTGGTAAACGGGTACACTTAGAGTTGTTTGTAAAAGTAAAAGACAAGTGGCGAAATGATGCCAACACGTTGAAGAACTTTGGGTATAGAAACGAGTAGAAAGAAAATTTAAATTTATCAGCAATGGGATTTACAGTAGCAATTATAGGAAGGCCAAACGTAGGCAAGTCAACACTCTTTAACCGTTTAATAGGAGAGAAGAAGGCAATCGTAGATGATTTCAGTGGAGTTACCCGTGACCGTATTTATGGAGACTGCGAATGGGGCGGCAAAATATTCAATGTAATAGATACCGGTGGATTTGTTTCCAATTCCAACGATATTTTTGAAAAGCATATTCGCGAACAGGTATTAATTGCCATTGACGAAGCTTCTTTGCTGTTGTTCGTGGTAGATGCAACCACAGGCATCACCAAATTGGATGATGATTTTGCCAACATCCTTCGCAAGCATCAAAAGAATGTTTTTCTGGTGGTAAATAAGGTAGATAACAACGCACGTCTGCATGAAGCCAGCGAGTTTTATAGTTTAGGTCTCGAGAATATCTTCTTCATAGCCTCTATGACGGGTTCCGGTACCGGTGAGTTGTTAGATGCGGTGGTAGAAAGAATTCCCGAAAATCACGAAGACAAAATTGAGGAAGATGTTCCAAAGGTATGCATCATCGGTCAACCCAATGTAGGTAAATCATCCTTAGTAAATGCCCTATTAGGGGAAGACAGAAACATCGTTACTGATATTGCCGGCACAACCCGCGATTCGCTGCACTCCAATTATACCAAGTACGGAAAGAACATAGTGCTGATTGATACAGCTGGTATAAGGAGTAAGTCAAAGGTAAATGAAAACCTGGAATTCTATTCTGTCATCCGCGCCATCAAAGCATTAGATGAATCCAATATAGCCATCATAGTAATTGATGCAGTCAAGGGTATCACCCATCAGGACTTATCTATTTATAAGATGGCTATCAAAAAACACAGAGGCATTATTCTGGCTGTAAACAAATGGGATTTGATAACTAAAGAGACCAACACAGCACGCGACTATGAAGCGGTGCTACGCTCTAAGTTGGCTCCATTCAATGATGTGCCTATTGTTTTTATTTCGGTACATGACAAGCAGCGTTTATTTAGAATCATCGAACTGGTAGAAAAAGTGTATGAAAACCTGAAAAGGAAAATACCTACTTCTAAGCTAAACGAAGTTATGTTAAAGGCTATCGAAAAATATTCGCCACCCGCGGTGGATGGTAAATTGGTGAAGATTAAATATATCACTCAGTTGCCTACCCCTACTCCGGCTTTTGCCTTCTTTGCCAATCACCCTAAATATGTCCGTGACTCTTACCGTGGTTATTTAGAAAATCAACTGCGCGACACCTTCGATTTCAACGGAGTTCCAATTAATATCTTTTTTCGCGAAAAATAGAGTGGCTTAATCTGGCTACATTCTTCACCAAAGTATGTGGATAGCTAGTCGAAAATAATTTCGGAAAAATTAGGTAATATTAACTTTGTAAAGTTATATTTGCGCGTCAATTAATTAAACTAAAACTAAAAACAAAAAGAAATGAAAAAGGTATTTTTCGCTTTCGTAGCCGCTTCTGTAGTTGTACTTTCAGCTTGCAATAACAAACCAGCAGAAACAACTGAAGGTACTACTGTTGATACAGCCGCTGTAACAGCTGTTGAAACTACCACTGTAGATACAGCCGCAGCTGCAGCTACAACAGATTCTACTGCTAAGTAGTTAGAAAGCAAAACAAAACAAAAAGTCTCCCCAAAAGGGAGACTTTTTGTTTTTAGGTAACTCCTGCTAGTAATTGACTTTCAACCAATTGTTCCTAATATGCATAAATTCTATTCCACGAAGTTTCGACTGAAACCTTGGCCCAGTTGTGGTAAAACAAATTTCTATTTTTCTATTTTCAGATCCCCCGAATTACTGTCCCAATACTGGTTTAATTTTCGCCAATCTGATATTTTTATATTTGGCTTATTATTGCTCATTTTGACTAATTTACAGACATAATCATTCGAAAGATAATTCATTTATAGGATTAGGCGCTTAGTTCTTTAAGGGTTATGAAGAAAGGGACAGCCGCCACCAAGTTGGTGATTAAGGAATCAAAAATGGCTTTTCTATTTTGTCTTCTGTTGAAACGAAAGTGATACTCATTCATGTAAGCAGTTAGGTGTTCG
>CANJVG010000062.1 GCA_947478005.1 Bacteroidota bacterium | reverse complement strand
TGTAGTGGCTTGTTCCATCCGGGTGTAAAGTTTCGGACGCATTCTTCGTAAGAATTATAGATGCCTCTCTTCCCGCCTTTCTTTAAGGCATAAAAGTTCTTGTGTTTTCTTTTGCTCATTTTTTTTGTGTTGATATTTGATACAATATTTATTCGGTAGTAAACAGGTGTATGCAAGGAAGACTACACAGAAATGTTGTAGCCCTCCTGCATACGACTTGTCAGAGTTTCTCTACCAGAAACTCATCATTACCAATCTTTGAGATTGACACGACTCGCGCGCCACCTTTATTAAACTTCGTAGCGAAGTAGTGGGTGGGTGGAGTCTTCCGCTTCCATTCAGACAAGGAAATCTGTAGTCCTTCCCCTTGTTTAAGTGCGGCAATCTCCGCAGCGAATTCGATTACACCTCTTCGTCTTGGTCTGGTTTTTAGAAGTTCTTCGACTTCTTCTTTTTTTAGCTGTTTCATTTTTTTTGATTTTGTTATTTAATTTTTCCCACCCCGCTTGCTCTCCTTACCGGCGCCTGTAGTTTTTGCCTGCAATGTGGTTACCATGATTAAAGCAGAACCCGGCGACAAACAAAAATTCCTTAGCAAATGATTTCCATTCGCACAGAGGAGTGAACCAAAATCCTCACGATATAACTTCTGTCTTTAAAGACTAAGGTTGTATACAGTCATTTTGAAAGTCTTGTTCACCTCTGCGCGGTCGCAGTGTGCATATACTATAGAGTAGGCCCTTTGAATAGGGTCGAATGGAAATACTTTGTTGAAGTCGAGAATAATCTTCCTTTTTTTAATCACCGTCTCTGCGGTTACTCGCATAATCAGGTAGTGCTTCTTACAGGAATAACCCTGTAGGGTAAAAAAGCATCACAATAGTTTATGAAAATATACACGAACAAACCAGAGAAACCGGACTTTAAAAACGTTGACCTGGCAACGTTACCGAAATCAGCTATGCTGGGTAATTTCGAGCCTTACTACCTCTATAATGAAGTAGTTAACCGACTGGGAGAGGGCGATAAATCGTTCGACTTGGTGAAGGAGATAAAGTTTCAGGAACCTAATATCTTCTTGTCAAGAATGTGCGCCTTCCGCCATGCATCCGAGCAAGCGGATGCATTCGCTCTGATGAAAGCAGTTGCTGCCAAAGCACCAATTAACCTTGGGAAAGGCGCCGGATTCGAAGTTGAGGACAACTTTAGTTTTGAAATTTGGATTGTTACCGGCGAGGCAGAAGATGACCGCGCACTGGTGTGGGATTCAAACGCGATGTTGGATTCATTAGTAGGCAGCGTAACTGAATCAGCATTATTTGAACTCCTCATGATACCAGGTGCAAATCCTTCTAAATCTGACTACAACCCAGCTTAGTAAACAGGATAGAAAGAGAATTGGTTTTAAAGAGGCACAACAGTGCCTCTTTTTTTTTCCTCATTGTGTGGACCTGTAAAATTATTTCTTGGGAAAGGTCTTATCGTATTCATCAAGCACTGGTTTCAACTCCGCACAAATTCTGTAGCTGTATGATTTGTCCTCGCCTTCGAAAAATGCCAAATTCTCTAAGATGAAATCCCGACCGTCCCTTAGTTCCTCCTTCCCATTCTTATCTACGATTTTCACTCGCCCCTGTTCATCGAAGCACTTCATCCGGTGGCGCCTCAGCCTATTGCGGTTAGCCGAATAGTGTGAGAAGACTGCTATACGTAGCTTCTCTTCTTCTGTAAGTTCTAATTCGCCAGGTTTCTTCTTTACGAATTTATACGGCCAGCGCTTCCGGTATTCTTTCATCCAGTCACGAATACGTGCGCATCTGCCGTAGGATTCTATCTTCTCAAAATATCTTAGCAGCGTCAGTAAGTATACTATGCCACCGTTTGCTTTGCCGTCTGGTTCAAACAAACTAATGCCGAACTTCAGCAGACCTCCATACAACAGAATATGCTCACTCTTTTCTTTGAGTTCCGCATCTACTTCTGAAGGTGATTGTTCTTGTTGACCTGGTTGCATGCAGTAAAATTAGCGCGATAGGACAACAGGGAAAAACAATAAGGGCGACTATTTCTCCTTCCTTTATCAGATGTTCTCCACCATTTTACAACCTGTGTTCGTTTGAACACAAGTTAGAAGAAGTCAGGTCTCTTTACTGGTAGCTGCCCCTTCTGGGCTTTAGAAATGTTTCCGCGTCATTGATGTAGATTATCTCAAATTCTTGTCGGGCGTTCATGAACGCAATCGCTTCTTTCTTATTGATTGTAATTTCATGGACTGTCTTTTTTAAGTGATTAGTCGCATGGTTCCTTTCATACTTATAGGCGAAAAATTCTGCGACTTTCCTTTTTAATGTCCATGATACACCAAAGGAACCTCCTTGCAATTCATCTTCTGTCATTCCCCTGTAAATGGTTATCCGTTCGGGCAACATCTGTAAGTATTCACGCTCGTCATCATCCATTAAAAATTCACGTTCCGGTTCATTTCTCAAGAATGCAGACTTCACAATCGCTGCATAATGAAAGAGATTGTCGCTCGAATCATAGCTGGTTCTTAAAGCATACCAATAGTCTTTGCCTCTTAATTTGTGAAACATCCTTAGGAATGTTTGGAACCTGTTGAAGGTGTTCACTCCAATTCCGTATAAGATTTCATCAATCTTTTTTTCTGCATCATTCTCCATGCTTTTAGCGGGCCTTTAATCACGCTACCTGCGTGATGTGCTGCATGAGCATGCGAGAAGTTTTTGACTTTAGGAATACTGTTGAGAAAATAATTCCAGCGTATCATACTCCGAAATTTAATTTCCGGTAAACTATACACGGTGTCGTCCGGTTCTGCTATGCTAACCAGAACCAAATTACAGGAAGAAATAATGAATACAGCATTTGAGCGGTTGGAGAAAGACAAAGGTGGAACATCAGAATGGCTTACACCCCCGGGAATCATTAAGGCACTCGGTGAGTTTGACCTTGACCCGTGTATGCCTGAGATCAGACCTTGGGATACAGCGAAGTTACACTATACAAAGAGCATGGATGGTCTGTTGCTGACGTAGGAAGGCAGGGTGTAGTGCAACCCTCCATACGGAGATGAGGCGAAACTCTGGTTAGCCAAATGCTCACGGCATCGCAACTGCACAGCACTAATCTTTGCCCGGACTGAAACGAAGATGTATTTTGAAAGTGTATGGGATAAAGCATGCGCCATGCTCTTCGTAAAAGGGAGATTGAAGTTCCACCGTTTGACCGGTGAACCGGGCGACAGTGCGGGAGCACCTTCTGTAATTATCGCCTACGACAAAGCAAATGCGGAGGCACTGGCGAAATCGGGCATTGAAGGCAAACTGATATGGCCTAACGGGTTATTGTAAGTTTTCTTTTACTTCGTCCGGCTATGTTCTTCCAACTCCCTGATGAAATTATTTTCCCTGAGCCGGCTCTTGCTGATGAAGATGGCTTGCTGGCCGTTGGCGGTGACCTGTCGGAAGAACGGTTGCTGTTGGCTTACCGGAACGGAATTTTCCCTTGGTATTCAGAGGACGAGCCGATACTATGGTACAGTCCGCACGAACGATTTGTAATTGTACCGGGTGAGGTGAAGGTATCGCACAGTATGCGCCAACTCATCAATTCCGCTAAGTATGAGATTCGATGGAACACTGCCTTTGAAGATGTGATTACCCATTGTTCAAGTATCAGGCGCAAAGGTCAGGGCGGAACATGGATACATGATGATATGATAAACGCATATACACGGTTGCACCAAAAGAAGATTGCGCAATCCGTAGAAGTGTGGCAGGACGGAACTCTTGTCGGTGGACTTTACGGTGTCGTGGTGGGCAAGATGTTCTGTGGTGAAAGTATGTTCAGCAAACTGCCCAACACATCGAAACTCGCGCTGATTGCGCTGTGCCGATCCGGTGAGTTTGAACTAATAGATTGCCAGGTATACACGAAGCACCTTGAAAAAATGGGCGCGAAAATTATCAGTAGAGAGCAGTTCATGGAAACACTCAATGGGACAATCAACTAAGAAGATTTTGATTGTGTCTGTCCAATTTCTGTTGGTCAGGCCAGTATTTTTTTTCACGTGGCAACTGAATTGGTTTTCCTTCAAATCTTCCTATACCATAGTCGCTTTCAATTTCTTTAAACGCTTTCGAGACAACAACCCGATATTCATTATCAATACCAATCAATCGCCTGTCAAATGCTCTATGCAGGTTCGGGCATAGTGCAATCCCGTTGGTAATGGTATCGTCATGGCTTTCGCTGAACGGGATAATGTGGCACGCGTCAACCATGCTGATGTTTGACGCTACGTCTATCCGCATACCACTGATACAACATGAATAATTGTAGATTTTGGGTATTTCTCTTTTGAACATACTACCACGTAGAAATATTTCTTCTTCATCATTCTGTTCAAGCAGTTCAATGATTTCTGCACTGTATTCAACCGCATCTTCGTTTAATATCTTTCCTTCCAAGTTATCAAACAACTTGTCTTGCTCAAGCTCAGACTGATTGAATTTCATTTTCGTGGAAGGAAAATATTCATCGAGCAAAAAATGCTGCAACACTTTGTTGCTGACAGGGTCAATCAGTAGTTGTAATAAGTCAGAATCAATCTCTGCATAAGCTACAATTGCCTTGAGTTGATTGAATCCTTTAATTACAGAGTTACTGGTTATGATGTTGCCATATTCCGGAAATGTAATCAGCCGCCAAAATCCCTCACTCTTCATGTAAAAGAAAGGATAGGTTATCCGGCATTCGTGCTTTGTTGTGACCAAAAGATTCCAGTTCACTTTAAACAGTGCTACTAATTCTGCTGAAAGATAGATTCGGGGTGAGGCGAATAATTTTTGTTGAAATGCCTGACAGACCGAAAGTAAAAGAATCGGTTTGTGCGGTGCCGCTCCTCCATGAGAACGGTCTATACGCAGTTTTTTAAAAGCCTTTAAATATTTTGATAACGACTCTTTCATCTAAGTCGTAAATCTCTTAATAATTTTCTCAGCAACCATAGTTTGTACAGAATACTCATACGATTGTATTCAGATGCCTAAAAATCCGAACCATCGCCCAAGTATCCAATCCGCAATATTCTATTAGATTCTTTCTTTCAGCCGACCAGTCCTTATTCGGCTCTTGCATCATTTTCATAAAGAGCACACTCGCATCATCACCGTTATTAACCGCGAGGTTCTTGTAACTTAAGTCAGGTGCGATTACCGGTAGCACGTCCTTGATACTGTATGAACATGAGAACCTGCTGTCGTAGTACCACTTCTTTTGGAACGGTAGAGCGAGATCAACCAACCGGTCAATCACCGCATTGATTCGCACTTCATATTGCGGAAAGAGAAATGCCATCATTTTTAAACATGACTTCTCGAAAGAGACATTATAAGCAAGGATTGTTCCGGTCGACCCCAAATCATCGAGCAGCGTTTCTATAAACTCTAATCGAAAATCTTTGCCGGGGTCGGCCAGATAAGAGCGATGAACCGGTTCTTCATTTTCGTTATTTAAAACATGAACCGAATATTGATTAGGTATCTGCTCGTAAGGATAGGAGTTATTGAATTTAGGAACAGCAAAGCGCACAGTCTCGAAATCCATGAAGTAAACAGGATAGATGATAGTCTTCATGAAATTCTTTAACTGAACATCATCTACATAAATGCCTTTATTGATGTGTGCTTCGACAATATAGTTATAAGGAACTTTCAAATCCTTCCAAGGCGTAACATCAGCTATTCGCTTAATACCTGAGTGGTACAAGCGAAAGCGTTCTTCTTTGCGATACATGCCGAAATCGAGAATGGATTCATCCGGCACACTTTCCCAACAATGTTTTTTAAAGTCGCAAGTATATGGGTCGGTGCATTGCTTGTCGATAAGAACTGTGGGACAGGTTTCGTTTACAGCAACCTGCTTCAACACCTTCACACTTTCAGAAATTTCATCTTGGAGAGCTATCACCAAGTAGAGAACGGATTCGGTCTCGAATAGCTTTTCAGGTTCTATCTCGCCTACTCTTTCATACTCATTATTGATATGCACGATGCAAATGTCTTTCGCCTCGACACCACAATTTTTCATCACCCAATATTGAAGCGCAGCATCCGTCACATTTATATCGTGAACTTTGGTGGAGGATTTTACCTCATACGCGTACCAGCCATCTTCCTTCTTCACAAGAATATCGAGAGCTGCCAGAACACCATTGTGCTGAAAAGCCGCCTCGTAGATTACCTGCCTGCCTTCGGCAATCAATTTTTTAGTGATTTCAATGGAAGGTTGATAGTCGAAGTGAGTTGCCGGACTTGCATCAACACCGCCAGGGAATAACTTTTGCGCCAGCTTACCCACCTCGTGCCCTTGGTCAAAGATGAATTGCTGACCAGCGGGTGTGGGTGCGATTAAATCTCTTCTGTGCTTAGACAGCCACAAACTCTTTTTACAGATGTAGCCGCGGAGAAAAGTGGATTTTGATAGGAAGTGCCTTTCTTTATTTCTAATCATCGCTTGAAAATAGCATTGTGGAAAATAAGGGAAAAGAAAATGAGTAAAAAACTATACTTTGTTATTCTGAAAATATGAAAGGATACAATTCAGTTAAACAAGAGCTACTCTCCAACACAATACTTAATAGGCAGGGAAGGGCGTTGCTCAATTTCTTTCTGCTTTCACCTAAAACCGAGTATGAAGAGAAAGAATTTTCATTTGATTTTAGCTTGCTTAAAGAAAGAGGAGAGTTAAGGGAAATAAGTTCCGGTAGATTAAGGTTAGAAGGCGGAGACGTTTTTTTCTTTCTCTGGTTTGAGGAATTGAAGCAGAAATTCCCGATTGAGTTAAGCCCTGATTTTAATGGAGTAGGTATCTTTCTTGAGTCAATTGGTAACTTTTATCGAGAACAGCGAATTCGCAATGGACTGTACTCTCTCATAAATAGATTAGAGCAATGGCTCATAGTCACCCTTAATCAAGATTTTGAGTATGATTTTTGTGATTATGCTTTCTCCTTAAAAAAGGAAAGTAAGAGTAGAGATATTTATGAGTTTGCGGATCGGTTTGGTCACACCTTACCCCATCTAAAAATTTCTATAGGAAAACTTTGCCGGATACTTTTACATCTGAGTAATGAATTGAAAGATGAACGAAGTTTAAATTATCCAGACGGTTCTTTACGTGTAGGACTTAAGGATTTAGTCAATTCTAATTCGGAGTATGGCAATGAGTTATTGACTTATCTCAAAACGCTAAATGGGGCAACTGAATATGAAGCGCTTGTTTTATCAGGTCTCGTAGAGATTGGTGGAGTATATTTTCTTCAGGAAATAAAAACAAAATACCTTAAAGATAAACAGCCAATTCTGGCAAATGCTCTTTGCATTCTCAGGAACATTACTGACGAATTAGCTCTTGCAGTTTTGGACGTAATAGACGCACTTGATTTGAATAATAATGATGTGGCGATGTACGTTCCTTCAATATATCGCAGTGTTATAGAACAAAGACTAATAGTAAACGATTACTTAAAGGTGAGAGCGTTTAATGCACTAACATCTATGTGGGATGTTTCAAAAGAAATTAAACCTAATGTTTTACATCAAGTTGAATCCATACATGGATTTGAAGAAGAGAGGAGATCTTTTATCGTAAATGCTTTTAGGGATTCGGATATAAATGTCTCTCGGATTGGTAATATGTACGGTTTGCACGAAATAAATACGCCTGGTTTTCTTTTTAGTCTAATAGAAGTTGTTGCGGAAAGAATAGAACTTCAGTTTAATGCCAAGACTTTTGATCATCTTATAGATGACCTTGAAAGAAAAGATGATGGCAAATTCTCTTCGAGTTTAATTCGATTGCTGATTCATGACAATGGGTTTGTCCGTTTTGCAGGCAGTAGAATATACACACACTTAACTTTCGGACGAAGTAAATTTATTTTCAAATACGACATCCTATCACTTCAAGAGGTTGAACAGATTAAACTCATAGTTGCTGTGCTTACTGAAATGAATCCACCACAAGACACTTTGGTTAATATTCTGAAACTTTTAGACTCTCCGTATAAAAATGTAGTTGATTATTTGATTGGGAAGTTGAAGGCGATGGTAGAATCTTTCTTTGATAGCGTAAGTCAAGAAATGGAAGCTGGTATCAAGCATGATGTTTTTAAAAACGCCAATGCCGTAGAAATTGTAAAGGAGTATCACATGCAGTTCGTTAAATATATTGATGAAAAAGAAGCAATAAAAGAATTCAATCCGTGGCTGAATGAATATACTCTGTCAAAGTACTACACAGAGTTGAATCAAAGAAAAAACAGTCGTTTGGTGAGTGAGTCAATGAACAAAAACTCTGGGTTCTTGCAATTCGCAACCAAAATAAATCTTGTTAAAGGGGGTGGATGGAAATTAGAGGGTAAAGATGAAATTCAGCAATTAGGTAATTTTAGTAGCTCAACAGCTTTTCCAAGAACTTATTTTATAGCATCTGAATATCTTGATAGAATCATAACTAATAGGTATTTGGTAAAATGGGAACAAATATTCCAATGGGAGCGAATTCAATTATAGTTAAGGAATACTTAGAAAGTCTTAAAGAGGATAAGGAATTAGATTACTTATTCCCACTGCTTCTGTCTATGATGGGATTTGACGTAATCACTACTGCTAAAGAGTCTAAAGGACAGTCACAGTATGGCAAAGATGTAGTGGCCATTGGTAAAGATGAAAGCGGTAAGGAATGGAGATACTATTTTCAAATAAAAGCGGGTAGCGCAAAGGATATTAACGATACAACGTTCAACGAACAGAATGGAATCAGATCATCTCTTCTTCAAGCGAAAGATACACCGCTAGATGATTCTACAAGAACTGACTTTTCTTCATTGCCTGTAAAAATCGTGTTGGTTCATCCTGGTGTCTTGAAAGAAAATTTCCGTCCAACCTTCGAAGGATTTATTCAACGTGAGTTCAAGGCAGAAGAATTTGAGCACTGGCATATCTACAAACTGATTTCGCTTTTTGAAGATTACTTGTTCAATGAATGCCTGTTGATTGATAACGAATCATACAAATTATTTAAGCGACTGTTGGTTTTGTTAGATGCGCCTGGAAATGATTTTAAAGACATCCACCTGTTACTTGACCATCTTATACAAAATCATGCGGCTACTTCGGGTAGGAAATTCCAAAAACTCTTTGCAAGTTTTTATTTGATTGGGGCAGTTGTATTTCAATTTTCAAAGGAATCGGGTAATCTACATTCCGCCCGTGAATGTTTAACGGTTCTTATCCTTAAAGTGTGGTCGTGGATTCTAAGCCAAAAGTTAGAAACTGATAAGATTGCGCTACAAGAATTTCGTAAACTCTTGAAGTTGCATTATGACACTCTTGATGAATATTTTAAGAGAACATTTTCTATTGCTGCATCCGAAAACGGTTTGTTTGCTGAACGTTCTGCTTTTTATGAAACAATAGGTTACCCGCTTAGGAGTTTCGAGTATCTCGGTTATCTCCTGTATTACTTTGAAGCTATGCCTTATTCCTTCGACTTTGAAAGAGGAGTAGACGAATCAGCCTTAGCGAAAATACGGCACGAACAAAAAGAGAGACTTATCTCTTTGATTTCTTCGAATGATGGTTGTTCACGACCGGTTGTAGACTATCATTCTATTTCTATTGCGATGCTATTTCTATTTTTTGTAAAGGATAAAATAGCAGAATCGCATCTGAATTTTATCGCTACCTACCTTGTTGGTGTTTTTCAAAATATACTTCTTATTAAATCGGTACGTAATAGGTATCCAATGATTGGCAATAACCTCAAGATTCTTGCTGAGTATAGTGCGGAAGGCGAGAAGCCGAGTGAATATGTTGACGATGCAAGTATTCTTATTCCAACTTTATTCGAACTAATTACAATTCTTGGATGGGAGAAAGGATTTAATCTGTTCAAGGATAAATTCGACAAAAGTTTGAGTATGCAAATACCCCATCCAGTTACAAGCAATGTGGACTTTGAACAGAAAATATTTGAGGGTCATCAACACAATGCCTACTATGTAGAAACTTTGACGAAGGGAATTCCTCAAGTATTTAGTGAGTTTAAAGAAAAAATTATTACCCAATCGGGAGAGGAAATTAAATTCCGAACTGATGCGGCTGGCTTCCCTTATTTAAGATTGCTGGCTCATTTCTACTATAAGAATGAACTGCCTCCTTTTGAATGGAGAAAATATTTAAAAGTTAATGAGGCTTAAAATGCGCAAATTATCACATCACAAAATGAAAGCAAGAATTGTAGTTTGCTTTTTTCTCTTTATGAATTAGTTCCGAAAACACTTAGATGCAATTTTTACAACAATTTATTGAAGACCATTACATCGGTACAGAACGCACGTCACTGGTTAAGTTGTTGAAGAAATATGAGTTGTATCCAATTCTTGACCAAATACTTTCAGTACACAAAAGTGGTTTGACGTTCCATAATTCACTTCCCGCGGAACAAGCGATGACAATTGCATCTTCCTATGCTTCTATGGCGTTAACTGCTATAAATCTGAAAATAGGAAGTATCAATCATCAAGAAGAAAGAACAATCATAAAAAAGGCAATTGCTCAAATGGGTCTGCGATTATATCTTTCATTCATCCGTCAGTTTCCGGAAGAAATGATTGAGATTACTGCACAGATGAAAAATTCTCTACCCGAGATTTGTGCAGCAATGGGTTACGATTATAACGAGTTTAAGGAGCACGTCAATGTAGAGCAATTGGAAATTGTAATAAGAGAAATTTCAGGAATGAGTTCCGTGAACGTTAAACTTCTACCAAGGCCTAAGCAACAAAGAATACAATGGCGAGAGAAAGGGCAACTTGCATATCTAACCCACGAGTTAAAAATCAGGAATTGGATAAGGAAAAAAAATGAATGGATGAATTTTCTGGATGCAAACAAGACACCAGGTATAGTTCACTGGAATGAAAAGCACAAAGCAGAACTTGCCTATCTATTGTATTCACTTTATCAAAACGATTTTATCAGTCCTACCGGTACGAAAGGTTATTTTACTATAGCCGAAGAATTTTTGAGGGACTATTCTGGTAGGAGATTTACAAAAAAGGCATTGAAAAAATTGAGCTCGAAGATTACATGTGACATGGAGAAATACCAAGAAATTACCAATGTCGTAAATAAAATATTGCAAAAAATCCAACGAAAAACTGGGGACGATTGAAACAAGCTAAAGGGACTATTCCGAATAGTCCCTTTTAGAAAGCTAACACCGTACCGATATTCGCAGAACAAAATACAATTACAATGATAATCGACCATTTTATCCAAGCAAATAATATTCGTCCGGCAGACGCTATTGTTGTACAGAAGCAAAAATTTGGAATTCTTGATCACTATGTGATTTACCTCGGGGTAGGAAGTGATGGAGAGCACAAATTTATCGCCAACTATACCAGCGGAATTCGTTTTCTTTCCTACCTGCTCATTTTCGATTATTTGAGAAGTTATGTCCCTATAAAACTCAACAGATTTGTTGGTGATGACAATCAACGCCAATGGGCTGTAACAAGAGCATTAAGTCGCTTGAATGAGAACTCATACCACTTAATACTGAATAATTGTGAGCATTTTAAAAACTACGTACACTACGGAGTTGAAAAAAGCGAGCAAGTTGAAGGTTTGGGAAAAGCACTTACTATAGGAGGAATTGGTTTGGCCGCAGCCGGTGCAGCTTCAAAAAATGATAGGGTAGCAGCAGTAGGCTTATTCTCCACAGTTCTTGGTTTAATCGCAATTGGATTAAGTGAGCGCAAATAGCAACAGCAAATTGATTTCAGAAACAGAGCGATTTAAATAAAAATATTTATGCAAGAAAATTTCATCCCATCATTATTCAAAAATGGCTTTCTTAATGAAAAGAAAGTCGATTCTAAATCCGTTTATCATCTATCTACTCCTTGCCGATTTAGTGTGAAGGACGTTGTTGTAAACAGCTTGAAGCTAAACTACATTCCTGATGAAGAGATAGGAGGAGTTCTATGGGCCAACCCAACCCTTTTAAAAAATGAAAGAGTTTACGTTATTGACAAGGTCAGCTATGTTAGAAACGCTATTGAAGATGTTTCAAGAACTGACACCAGAAATAAGCGCAACGCATATTTGCCGGATTCAAAACAGTTAAATGAAGCATTCGATCAAATTTTTGAATGTGGCTACTTACCGATTAAATTCCATACCCACCCAACAAGTGCAAATAATTTTATGGAACAGATTATGCTTCAGGAGTTGCAGACCGAAACATCCAAGCAAGACCAAAAAGAATCGGAAAACTGTCATAGCGTTGGCGATTATCGTCTATTGATGCCAAGAGCATTGATAGTTGGAAATGGTGCTATTGGTAACAATATTTTTATAGGACTTTACAATGGTTCTATAGCACCTGTTGAATTCGAAACCAGTAAGAAGAAAGTACAACAGGAGAATTTTCAAATTGCTGCTGATAAAATAGCTTCTATAAGTTTGACAGATGAGCAAAAATTGGCCTTTGCAATACTTGCGCTCGTGGCGATAATCATAATTGTTAGGTATAGTAAAAATACTTTGCCCCTGATTTTGGGATTAGCCGCTTTGTTACCTGGCGCAATGACTAATACCAGTGCCGTTCAGACCCCTAACTACTTCAATAAGTTGTCGTCAGGTAGCGCGGAAATCTATATCCCTGAGAAGTGAAAGGAACATAGTTAAGTTGGCGCGTTTTGAAATTTATCTTCGTTAATAAAAAGCGAAGCGATTATTGATTAAAAGAACTTATCTTGGACGTGCTCATAATATGAATACAGAAACCGCTACCAAATCAAAGGAAACAATAAAAAATACTGGTGCGACATTCACCCCTCAGAGGCTTGCCGATTTTTTGGCAGAGGAAATATTGTCGCATGTTGCATCCCGAAACATATCCGTTCTTGATCCTTCATGTGGCGAAGGGGAATTATTAAATGCAATTGGAGCCAAACTTAGTCAAAGTGATGAGGCATTCTCTCTGATGGGATATGACTCTGATAACGGATATTTAAGTATTGCGAGGGAGAGACTCAGACAATATAACCAGCCACAAAATAATTTGGTATATGGTGATTTCCTTGAGTTAACTGCTTTGCCGGAAGCTGATTTATTAACCCCTTCTCTTTTTGACAATGATAATAGCCAGGAATTGGTAGATGTAGTAATAGCCAACCCTCCCTATGTAAGAACCCAAATATTGGGGTCTGAAGAAGCTCAAAGATTAGCACAGAAATTTAATTTAAAGGGTAGAGTTGATTTGTATTACCCATTCTTAATTTCTATGACCGCAAGACTTAAAACTGGTGGTATATTAGGAGTGATAACCTCTAACCGGTATCTATCCACAAAAAGTGGTGAAAGCATAAGAAGTTTTTTAGCTGAGAACTATGAAATATTAGAGGTGATTGATTTGGGTGACACTAAACTTTTTGATGCCGCTGTTCTTCCAGCTATTTTTATAGGGCGGAAAAAGGACTCGAAATCTAAAGAAACTACATCTGCAAAATTCATCAAAATTTATCAGGAACTAAACGGTTATAATGGTAAGTTGATTCCGTCCAATGACATCTACGATGTTTTAAAAAATGGTGATGCTGGATATTTTGTGGTTGACAATACGAAATACAAAAAGTCTATCGGTACGCTTAAATGTATCGGTAATGGAGATTCATCGTGGGAAATGTTAAACATAGATGAAGCTTTATGGGTTTCTAAAATCGAGGCAAATTCAAAATTCAAGATTGGCGATTTATTTAAGGTTAGGGTCGGAATTAAGACTACTGCTGATAAAGTATTTATTAGTGAAAAGTGGGATGATATTTTAGATGGTAAGCCGGAAGAGATTCTATTAAAGGATTTAATCTCTCAGGAGAACATAGAGCGCTGGGGCAGCAAAGAGAATTTAAAGTTAAAAATTCTTTATACCCATTTTTCTGATAATGGAAAGAAGCGCACAATCAATCTGAAAAATTACCCCAATGCAAAAAAATACTTGGAAAGAAACGCGGAACAATTGAAGTCGAGAACGTATGTTACAGAAGCTGGACGCGAATGGTTTGAAATTTGGGTTTCACATAATCCTGATTTATGGGAACTGCCGAAATTGGTTTTCCCTGATATTAGTAATGTACCAAGATTCTTTTTTGACTCAGGTGGCAAGCTTGTAAATGGAAATTGTTACTGGATAGTTGGCAAAGGTAAGGGGGATATTGATGCTCTGTTGCTTATACAAGGTGTAGCTAATTCGAAATTGATGACTAAATACCATGATTTAGTATTTAATAATAAACTGTACTCAGGACGTAGAAGATACTTAACTCAGTATGTAGAAAAATATCCTATGCCGGATCCGGCTTCACCCTATGCAAAGGAAATTGTAAGGATTGTAAAGAAGTTAAATGTCGAAATAAATTTAGGAGCGATTACTCTACTTGAACAAGATTTAGAGTTTGCAGTTGCCAATGCGTTTGAAGTGCCTGTTGTATCAACCCTTCATTAAGTAATCCTATAAAAAGAAATGTCGCGGTAGCGGGATTTGAATCTTTTTATTAAGGACTTTACCACCAAACTGAGGGAATCGGGTAAAGAATTTCTCGCCGGTACTCAAATAGAAATTGGTAATTTTTACAGTGTCCTTTACAATTATGCCGGCAAATATTGCGTAGCGAATGTCGCAGTGCCGAACGGTCATTCCATCTATTTTCTCGATGTCAAGTGCCGCTTCACTATCTGGGTTTACCAATCCTAAATCAATAGTTGGAGATGTTTGAAGTTTTATTTCAAGAAGTTGATGCTTAATGTCAGGGAATTTCCCATCATCACGATGGTTTTTATAGCCTAATGCTTCAGAAATAATTTTGTGCAATTCTCCCCCTCTGTTTCTTTCCTGTATGTTGCCAGCATCTTTGAATTCAACTCCAACTATCCCCTTTAATCTATCGAATATAGTCTTGATTGAAAGCAGCTTTAATTGAGTCGGTTCTGCTGTTGGTGTATCACAAGAAAGGTCAATCCGTTGATCGTTACAGATTACCGTATCTAAATTATTGGTGTCGGTTGTTGCAATTAGTTCTGTATCGCTTGCGCCAGGAACTAATCTTGCTTGAAATTTCTGAGTAAGGGTACCGGTCGTGTCAAGTAACGCAAGATCACTACCTGTAACCACTTTAACTTTAGTCACAATATCTGCATCGTCTGTTCTGATAAGTACATATCTTCTCTCAGGGTCAAGATCTTCATTCCACACTTGAAGGTTATTTGATTTTTGCACGTAAGTGTCGAATTTTTGTCCTGAAAACCTCGGCTGCTTCTTAATAAAGGAATCTGGAATTGGATAACCTAAAGCCTCACATACGAATGATTTTGCGACCTTAGACCGCGTGCGAATTTTTAGACCCGCAAAGGATTTTCCTACCAAATCATGGTTCAATATTTCAGTTAATTCCGAACTTGTGTACCAATAATTTTTATCCCCTATCTCGACAGGAGAGTAAATTGTGAAATTGGATTTACTGATATTTTCACGCTTTCTATATGCACTTTCTAAAAGCTCGCCCACTTACTTTAGTTTAATAAATCCAATCGAAGCGAGGATTTGCTACAGATATCTCCTTTCTTGTGGTCGGATTATTTAAGAAAGTAGGAAATACGATAATTCTTATTAGTTCTCCAAATGCTTGGGGATTTATCAGCAAACGATTTCAGAATTGGCTGAATTCTATGGGAGAAACCTTTCTCAGATTTTCTATTTTGTGTTATACTTCAGAAAACCCAACCGCATGAAAGCGACAATCAACAATTCGGTTAGCGAACTAAACTACCTTTTATCAAATGCGAGTAAGCTGCTTACTTTTGATATTGATTGCTCTACTATGCCTGAAAAAGAAGTATTCCATGATAGAAGCATTTTGAGGTGCAATAACTATTTAGGAGACATGTTTTCTATTCTTGATACAATCACAATGAATCCGGCTATCTATTGGTTTGAAGCAACAAATAGGAATAATGCTCAGCTATTTCTACAAGCATTAACCGCTTATCGAAACAGCACAAAACGTTTGGAGGAATACACGAACAGCAAGGGAGTAACAAAATCTGTATTCAGAGTTTTGCCCGCTGAAAACAGCAACCTACATACGTTTGTCGATTCGAAAATTTTGTATGTAGGCAAGAGTGAGGCGGGATTCACTAAAGCACATCAATTGAGTGACATAAGCGGAAGGATGATAGCCCATTTAGGATATTATCCGCCTCCTACAACACAAGGACTGCAATTGTTCTATTGGGCGAGGGGTATAAAAGAGAAACTAACGTTGAGTGTTGTCCGTTTTCCCGAGTTAATACCTGATTCAAGAAATCAGACAAAGGAATACTTAAGCATACTTGAAAAACTATATGCTATTCAACTCCGGCCACTTTGTGGGATGCACTAAATTAGTGTGAATTGTTTTCAACTTGTGTGATCTTATCTCTCAGTTTTGCCGCCAATTCATAATTCTCCTCATCCACGGCATCCTTCAGTTTTTTCGTTAGTATATCCAGCCGAGCTTCCTTGGATAGTGGTTTGTTGATTTTCTTTTCACCGCTTTGTGTAGCATCCTTTTCGGCACCATTCATTTGCTGGAACACATTAAATGTCATACCCCGCTTCTTAAACCGGTTCTTGGTTGTGGTTGCCATGCCATCAACTACTTCAACGGCAATATCTGAATCGTGAACGATTTCGTAAGAGCCGCGCATCTGCCCGGCCTTAGTAGCTTGCGATATGGTAATGATGGCAGTATTTTTATAAAGTTCCTTGATCGTACGAAGTTTAACAGCATCGATCTTCATCGTATCAAGGCTATCCAGAAAGATAAAATTATAACTATCGCGTGGTACCACTCTGATAAATTCATCATAGCTGCTCACTTTGGACACATCCAGTAAATCTGAACGGGCATCATTGTTTACGAATTTGTCTTTGAACGTCTTCGAAAAGCCTTCTTCTCCGCTCACATACAACACCTTCCCGAAGTTATCCGCAAGGTATTTCGCAAATTGAACAGCTAAGGTACTTTTACCGGTTCCGGACATCCCGTGTATAATGCAATGGAAATCTACTGATGGTAAGCCAAACAGTTCATTCCATTCAGCTTCAAAATTTAGGGAATCAAACTGCATTTCGAATAGCCGCTCACTGCTGATGATTTTCGAAGGATCATCTTTTCTGACATCGTTGATCGCCTTAGTTACATTACGAAGTGGAGGTAACGGCTTGGCACCAAGTTTTGAAGTAGCGGGAGGTTCTTCAACCAGTCCAGTTGAAACTGTATCTGCTTCCGGCTTAGAAATTTCAACCGGTTGATCTTCGGATGGTATTTCTTCTTCTGTAACCGAGTCAGTGGTTTCCCCGTCATTGCCACCATCGGTAGGTTGTGGTTCATCCGGTGTTAGGTCAACTTCCGAACCTTCAGGATTGTTGTCTGCATCTTTGGGAATGAAGTAGCCTTCACCAATGTGCTTTAAACCAAGAATATTATCTATCATGTTATTCGCCAGAGCATTGGAAACACTTAAGCAAACCGCATTTGCAATAGCTTGTCTGCGTTGATCCTTCGATACGTCAGGTGGAAACAGGTATTCTCCTTTCTTAACATCAAAACACAAAAGCAACTCGTCTTCTGTTGGCGACCATTTTTGCCCTTTTGATTCCAGCCAAGCAGGCGAACCTTTGGTAACGGTGCACATGAAATGGTTTTTGTTTTTTATTGTGTCCACGAAGTGTCCGCTAAAGAAGTGATCAACGTGCGGCAGGAAATCCTTAACTCGTTTCGCGTTAATAGTGTCAGCCTCAGGAAAAGTAGGCTGTATATTGAAGGAATGATGCGAAAATTGAATCACCTTTCTCCAGCGGCTTTGATTACCACCGTAGTGTAAACTGCAAACATCCTGCGATGTAAAATTGAAGGGTAGCGCTTTGGCCTTCTCAATAAACTCATCGTAGATTTCCTTATACTGTTTTTCCCCAAGCTCTGGAACCTGCTCCATACAAGCAAGGACATTATTCCCTCCCTCTGCTAACTCTCCTACCACCCTCAAAAAATCAAAAATCAACTGACGCGAGTTCTTTTGTTTTGTGTCCACCTGTTTTAATCCCTTTCTTCCACGTGCTGACAGTGAGGTCAGCGCTTGACAAGGTGGTCCACCCACTGCAACAATAATGATGTCTTTACCATACCTCGCTTCGATAGCTGCTCGTATATCTCTTCCGTTCACTTCTTGGATCCACTTGGTACGCACGAACTGACCATCCACTAACCCCACCGTATCCTTGGTGTCGTCATTGCTCCTGAGTGCATCGTATTCTTCACGGGTGATGACAATAAAAGGTTCCATCACCGGTGTGCCGTCAGGGTGTCTGAATTTTTCCTGGTACATGTGCGTGCGACAGGCAGAGAAATTCCATTCGCAAGCATAGCCTGGCAGCATACCTGCCTTCAGAAAGCCTAACATAAATAAATCCATCCCTGAAAAGAGAGAAACTACTATGATGCGTTTCCTCCCGGGTATTTCGTATATCTCTCTCATTTTATCTGGTTTTTATTGATTCTTAATGTTATTTCCTCTCCGCAGTGAGAGCAGGTGCTGGTAACCGTTACAAATTCCTCATCAGATTTAGTGCTTTCAACTTGGGTATTGTTACCGTTGCTACCTGCTATAGGCTCTTGGGTTATAAAATCTTCGTCAGCCGTGGTTGTAGGTTCCGAGAAAACCGGAGTGCCGGTAGAGGTGGTATGGTATACCGGTGCTTTTACAGAAGGGACTTCGGGCATTTCACCTTTTTCCTCCTTCACGCACTCATGGTAGGCTTGGAAGAGGGAAAATTTCTCTATCTCAATCTGTTTAAAAAATAGTGGATTGACCATCCCTACCTTACGAATATGCTTAACCTTATTGCCGGTAAGGAAAAGTTCTTTCCCGATTCGATCGTATATGTTTAGACGCTTCCCATCGCTGCTATCAGTCGCTTTATTAAGCTCGTCTTCAGTAATGTCACTTCTGTAGCCCTGGCCTTTGAAATGCTTCTGCCATAGTGCTTGTATCATGTTAAACAGAGCCATGTAATTATCGTGACAGGAGCGCTGTAGTTGCGCCATTACTACCAGACGATCATCCTCCTCTTCGAAAGTGATTTTACAAGCGAAGACCTTTTCCAGGTTGTTTGCTATGGCGAACTGGTGGTACTTTTCACCATCAATAATCGCATTGACAATTTTGCCTTCAACTTCACGTTGCTCGTAATACACCGGGTGGAATCGGTCGTATTTGATGTAGGATTCTTGTAGGTTTTCGAACTCTTCTATTGTTTTGTACCTGAACATTTCGCCGTGTTCAGTTCCCCGCTCAAATCTATGCGTGTCCATGTAGTGATACTCTTTTTTCATTCTTGTTGTTTTTGGTTTATGATTTTATTTCTCTGAACAGCGTATCGGTCTTCCCATGTTTAAAAACTCGCGCGAACTATTTTATATGGGTATTCTCCAACCACTTTTCCGGCTGCAAGTTGACTCAAGTATGTTTTTTAAGGAATGAATTTGGCAACCCCTGAAAGTGAAACTCAGAGAGATTTTAATCGAAAGCCAATGATTTCAGTGAAGGGGATTCGTTCTAAAGATGGATTTGAAGCCTTGCAAAACCGTAAAGTCAAAACATAAAGTGAAGTAGAAAACGTAAAGCGAAAAACGTTCAGTGAAGTAGATTAGGATACTTCTTCAATAATACCCTGCATTTTTTCCATCATCGTTTTCATCCATTCTTGAGTAATTGGTTCTTTACCTTCAGCGTATTTCTTCACTTGGTTAAACCGGACTCTTAAGGAGGTGAGTTGGTTATCTTCAATGGAGTTGCCTTTTAAAATGAAGCAATTAGGAATAACCGTAAATTTTTGTTTCTCTGGTTTGGCATTTTTTTTATCCCAAATGAGGTACAGGAAGTAGAGCATATTGGTCATGGCGTTTTTACCGATCCAATCAATTTCAGCAGGAGTTTCTATTGTCACACGAAATGCGCTTTTGAAAGTGTTGCCATTTATTTTTTTGATGTATCCTGCCTTTTCGAGAGCTTCTTTGAGGAGGTTGAACTTTGGATCGTCTACATCCTTTTGTTTTTTCCAATGCAATGCTCGCTTCTCAGATTTTCGCTGATTTTTCTGTTTAACGATTTTCTCCCTCTTCTTCTTTTCGTTTTTTGCAAGTGGCTCCAGTTTATGCACTTCATCTTTCAGCCTCTCGATAAAGGCTAAGAGTGCGTGGCGGTAAGCGACAGATTTCGTAAATTTCCCTATGGATAATTCAATGTATGGGCCTTCTGGGATAATAAGATTAGTGTCTTTCCTTGTGTCATTGTAAAGCATGATTGAGTCTGTATCAATATCCTTTGAGGAACTAACTGTGTATATGGTAAAATCCTTAGGTAGAGTGTCTGGTAATTTATTTCGAACACTGCGAGCCAACTCAGCATAGCTCTTTTCTTTTCCTGTTTTATTATCCCTATAGGTAGCCATTTCAAGCATTCGGGGGGTAGGTTTAATTAAAAACTCAACGCGCACAAATTTTTCTTTTTGAGGTAATGGCAACGTGGATGTTTTTTCGGAAATGCTAATTTGTAATCCAAACAAAATATAGGCTTCGAATTTTTCTGATAGACTTTCTCTATCAAACTCTTTCCACTTAGCATATTCGTTAATCTCTTTGGTGCGCAGTTGAAATTCTTCCTTAAGTAGAGAAAGTCTCTTTTCGTACTCTGAACGAAGTAGGAGGTCAAGTTTTTCATTTACATCGGCAACCAGTCTTTTAAGCGTCTCTTGTTGGTAGCACTCGTAACTTTTAATGGTCAGATCAACGATACGCTTTAAAATATCTTGAGGTATTATATGTTGGATTAGCTTCTTCATTCCGCGAACTGAAAATATGTTTTTCCCGTGATTGTTTTATGAACAAGCTTAGCTGGCTATTGCACTTTGTTTATTACTACTGTATAAGGTCGGGGTCGCAGATAATCGCATCACCGGAAATAAAATCAGTTTCTCCGTAGTATCTTATCCATTCGATTGTAGCGAAGAGATTAAACGGCAGGTTGATGAGTTTTCCCTCTTCATGCACCACGAGCAATTTGTCCTCGAGGTCTTTGCCATCCAAAGGGATTATCTGAATCAGCCCGCCCACATATCCCTGCATCTCTTCGAGTGTAAAGTATCTGCCGTTGGCCGGCTTAATCTTAAGTATTGAAAGGTCGGTGGTATATAAAAGTGCAACCGGTTGTGCTTCTTCTTTTTTACTGTCTGCCATGCTTTTTGTATCGGGCATTGTTTGGTAAGTGCCGGATGGAGCGAGTATAGAAGAACAGGGCGAAAGGGAAACGCGCGGGAGTTATATGTTTTGAATTTGAAAAATTCGCCAATAAAAGTAACTGGTATTATCATTACTGCAAACCTCAAAAACTGTTTATTCAACTGCTTATTAAATGTATCTACAATCGCTAAAAAACGCAAGCACTCGGAAAGTTTTCCATTTTTTATTTCCCCGTTTCCATCGGTTCCCGCACACTCGTGTTGTAATTATTTTTTAATTAAAACACGAAAAGATGAAAATCGAAACAGCAGTAAAAAAGGTGGTTGAGTTCCT
>CANJVG010000061.1 GCA_947478005.1 Bacteroidota bacterium | reverse complement strand
ACTCTGTTATAAGCAGCCTTCTTTGGATTGGTCAACCAGCCCCATCCTCTGGGAGCTCTGAGTCCCAAAGCGTTTTTGATGATGCGCTTGGGTGATGTTCGAGCGGCAAGCATTTTTGAGAACGAAGGTTTTCTGAATCCGAATTTCATTTATAAGTTTTATTGTTCGTCATAGGAACCTTTGTTCGCACGAACAAAGGCTATTTGGCATTTTCCATTTTCAGGAATGCAAACTTCTTTTTTTGTTGCTTGGATAGTGTATCAATATACGCTTTGTCCTTGATGATTAAGACTGCCTCCACCTCATCTTTGCCTAGCATTTTCATCGCTCGTTCGATATTGGTTACAATGGTCGGACTCGGTTCGATGGCCTGTGTTTTCTTTATTGGCTTAACTGGTTCTTCTTCTTTGATTTTGTTATATGCTGCATTGATGCTGACTTCACCGTTCCGCATTTTCCTTACCAAAGATTCGGAAGCTTTATTAACGACTCCCGAATATCGCACAACCGATGTTCTACCAACACCTGCCAACTTCGCAATTTCATCATAAGTATCAATCGCATTATTTACATCTTCCCCTTTGCCCGCCTTGGATAGGTTTTCCCTTGCCGCCTTTTCAATGGTCTCCTTCGAGTGATAAGCTAATTCAATCCGCTCCAGGCTGGAAAGATTTCTTCTTTGAAACTGATGCTTTATCATCCATAGCTTTATATCATCTAGGTTGGTAAAGTCTTCTTTGATTTCTTTGGTAGGCACATCCTTTTTTCTTGCGCTAATCGCAGCAGTCAATCTTGTTTGACCTTCAATAACCAGTTTCTTGCCTTCTGGTGTTAACCAATATAGTATAGGGTCATTTACACCGTTCTTTTTAATGTCCTTGGTTAACTGCGCTAGTAAATCCTCATCCATCATTGGAAGGTAGCTCTTAAGCTCCCAGATGGTGTTTAAATCGTAAGCTTCATCCATAATGAAGTATTCACTACCGAAGAGCTTAATCATCGGAACGGAATCATCTTCAATAGTTGGATTGGCTTGGTATAGCTTGCCATCCAACATACAACCACCCTTTGCATGATATCTATGGGCTTTGTGAATCGTTGGGTCGTTGGGGTCTGGATTGTTTTTGGCAACTCCCCATTGCTTAAAGAAGAATGGCACCTTATACTTGTTGCAGAGCTGCTTAGCCCGAACAACCCATTCTTTATTCATCGGTCGTATATCGCCATTTCCGCTCTCACCTCCTACAATTACCCAATCAATACCAGTTAAATCCATATCGGTAATTTCCTCAATAAACGGCTCAACCGATAAGAATTTATGCTTTGCATCGCATCCTCGTAAGTTATCAATGCGCTTGGTTGAAGATTGTGCTCCAACACTAACCCCCATCCAGATATTGTCCGTCCAGTTTAAATCCTTTGAGTATCTCTTAACAAGATGGTCTCTCTTGGTAAGCACTTGGTAGGTATGCTGAGGCGTTTCATTCATGACAGCAAATACCTTTTGAATAAACTCTAGCGTAACGTCCTTGTGGAACAGGTCGGACATGCTGTTTACAAAAACCGTTGTGGGTTTAGTCCAGCTATATGGTATATTTAATGAACTTTTGTGCATGACCAACTTATCAAACCCAGCTTTATACTTTGGCTGGCTTGGGTTATGCTTCCATCTATTGGTTAGGGTTTCTGCGTAACAAAAATCACACTCCTTGGATATTTTTGTGCACCCTGTTGTGGGATTCCACACCTCACCAGTCCACTCAATACTGCTTTCTGCCATACTTGAAAAATTTAGTTAGTGATATTTTGTTTATCAAAGGGTAGGCTGTTTGCTATCTCAAATATGGGTGATTTAGGTTAGCTGAATAAACAACCTCAGCTAAGCATACGGCATATCTTTCATTGTCGAAATTGACTTCAAAACCTGTGCTGTATTTCTTGTGAATGCTCTGCACTTTCTTAATCCCTACAAATTTAGAAATAAACATAGGCTTGTCAGCACCCATGCCAAGAACAAACTTTACATAATCGTATTCTCTGCTGCTTCCATCCTTATTGAAAACACGTGAGTTCATCCACTTACTGATGTCGCGATATTCTTGATACTTTTCTCCTGTTATCATAACCTTAAATGGCTCGGTCTTAAGATTTAAAAACAGAACCTTGGCATTCTCTATTTCCTCTACACTTTTGATTTTAGCTGACATGATTTTATTCTTCTTCCTCAAAGTTCTACCTAACGCATTATATATCTTAAGTCCATAAAGTTTCTTTCAGCGTATAAAATGGGTATTTTTTATTGCTGGGCATGGCACTCGATATAAGTATACTAGATAAGGATGGTTTTCTGAATCCGAATTTCATGGGGTCAAAATACAACTTCTATTTCCTTAATCAAAAACGGGGAGCAAAACGCTCACCGCTTCTTTTTCTAATCGAGGCTATCAATCATTGGTTGATTATTACTACCAAGTAGCTCCTCAATTTTCCGAACCGCTAATTGCGTGACCCGCATGATTAGTGGTGTGAGAGCCTCTCCCCGTCAGTTACAACTGGCGGGGCGGGCTACTCGATTATGCACAGTAATAGTTTACGCTATTTCAAAACCTTGAATTTTTGTCATGATACTTAAAATATACGGTTCATAATTTTCTCTTTTTGGCAGTGGGATGTCATTTACTTTCATTTGACTATGGACAATTTTATTTCTGTAGTTACTGTATTCATTTATGACATTTAAGTCATTATTGTCTATATATTTCTTTTTCTCAAGTTCTCTTAAAAGTTCAATTGTTGATTTTTCAAAAGGTTTGTAGTTACGTTTTCTACTTTGAACAACAAGCTCAAATTTCCCCCATAATTCAAGATATTTTTCCAAGTCCAATTCATTTTTGGATACCTTTTTATTAAGCAAGTCGAAACCAAACAAGTTTTTGAAAAGTATTTTTGCAATACTTGCGTATGTTTCCACTTTTTGACGTTCTACAGTCAGGCCATTTCCTTGATGATATAGTTCGTTTCGTAACCTATGATACCATTCAATCTCACCATAATTCAGGTCAGAAACCTTATGATTTGCATACTCTTCCAATGCATCTAGGAGTTTTGGAAAACTCTCACTGAATTCAGCATATTTTGAACGACTAATGTTTATACCAGTTATTCTTTTTGGTAAATTCAAATATGTCTTAATCATTAGTTCAACTGAATTATCAATACTTATCATTGCTATTCTTCTGTTAACATCTGAATCTTCCTTTTTAAGCAAATCCAAACCGTGATTTAGTATTTCTCCTGGACCTGAAGCCCACGGATTTTTATCTATTGACATGTCTTTACTTCGTTTTTATTATTGTGCATAACGTTTTGGGGATTGCTGTCAGTGCGGGTTTAAGAAGCACCAACTAGCCACCGAAAACTAAACTAAAAAAGAAAGGCAAAACTCACACTAAAGACTTCGCCCCGCATTACGGCAATGCCATGTTAGCGGTAGTTATAAACTCCCTTATTTTAGTTTCGCTTTAACGGTAAGTTCCTGCCATGAACCATTTTTGAAATTGTAGGTTTGTTTGAAGTTGTCAATGCCATGATTAGGAGGAGTTGAAACTGATAACTCGTCACCTGAATCATTGTCCAATTTACCTTCGTTTATTAAACCTGCATAGTCTTGGTCAGATTGAAACGGGATAGAAGAAATATTTTTATTAGAGAAGTCAACGGACATCTTCCATGTTTCCACATCGGGCACACCGACTTTTACTAAATGTATAACCGCTGTTTCAATATTTCCATCTCCATCAAAGTCACCTTTAAGTGTGTCACCGATAGCAGTGCCGACTGATATATCTTCTCTATTAAGTCCCTCTGTAATTCCAAATTCAACCTCACTATCGTATTTAATTTTCCAACTACCATCTACTTTATCAAACTGAAGTGAACTTTGTACATCACTTGTCGTGCCGTTGAAAGATGAACGCAGAGGAAACGTAGCTTTATATTGATGGTCAGTAACTTTTATAACAGTTATATCACCTGTTATGACCTGATTGTAGTTCGAATATTTTTTTAAGACACTTTCCCTGTATGAAATGACTTGTGCTTTTGAAATCGAATAGCCGATAAGAGAAAGAGAGTCGGCATAAAGTGTCGCAAGAGTCTGCATGTCTTTTTTTACAATGCAGCCATTCCATTTGTTTGTGAGTTCCTTTAATGTCGTAAGGTCGTCACCCGAATTTGTCGCGTTACTGGTTTGTTCGTTGTTGCACGAAGTCAAAAAAATAATTGTCAGAAGTGCTAAGAACTGTTTTAATTTTTTCATATCGTTTGGTTTATGTGTGTCAAAATAATTACCGCTAACTTACTTATAGAGGAATTTTTCTCCTGTAAAGACTTCCCCCTATTTCCAATTTAACGAATATAGGAGGAAGTTTTTCTGCATTTCAGTTTCCTTTTATTTTCATGTTGAGTTTATCTACGTCTGAGACGAAATCCAATATTGCTCATCACCTTGTTCATCATCAAAATGGATTTGGGTTATTATCCAGATACAAACAAACAATCTTTCTATCAAAAATGAAAACATGCCCAGGAATCGTTTTAAGCCATTCTGAACACGGCACAGGAAACGCATGACGAAATGGAATTCTGTGCCAAAATACCCGTTTCCTGGCTTCCTGGGGACATCGTTGGTCTTGAGATAACTACTTCTATACAACATCATTTCACAGGCTATTAATAATTCGAAAAAACCTCGAAACTTTTTGTTTTATCTTCTGCTGTCTCCATTTTGTTACCAATTATCTTCTTTGTCTTTAGGCAATTTAAGGTATGTAATGAGTTCGGTCATTACTTTATTTACTTGTCTGTTCATTAAAGGGAAGAGTTTATTCCGTCTCTTTGTTTTCCCTTTCAGATACATTGGCTCTACTGGCTTACCTTCAAGCATTGTTGGTGTCTTGGTGCTACCCATACCAAAACCATTTGAGCCAAACCATCCAAATGAACTCGATTTAAGTTCATAAGGATACAAGGTGAAGTCAGAGAATGTAACTCTCACCCTACCATCTTTGAATCTTAAACGTAAATTGAAAATGCAGTTATAGTCGGCTGTGCTTATCCTTGGTCTGTAAAATGTTTTGTAAATTCCTGTAACAATAAATTCGTTGGTGTCGGAGTAAAGCATGTTGTCGCTAGATGAGAGCATTCCCTTTTGTTTGTTGATGCTACCCAACATGAAATATTTACCGCATTGCTGATACAGAGCAGCTTTGCTTAACTCAGGGAAGCTGAGAATCGTGTCGTAACTAATTTTCTTTGTAGTAGAATCCCAAAAAACTTGACTGTAGTTACATAAAAACGCAAGTAGAAAAATTGGTAACAGTAATACTCTCATGGGTTAAATGGGTTTTGATGAAGTGAAATTAAAAGTTTTAATAAGCATTCGGCTGTTGGCTGTTTGTATTTGCGCGTCAGCGTAAAATAAAAGGGAGGATTCAAGTTTAAATAATAGACGAGCCTCATCAACCTTAAATACTTTTTTGCAATTGGGGCAAATAATTTCGTTCATAGCTATTTTTTTAGAGGATAATATTATGCTTTATAGCTTGTAGTTCAATTTTCCTCCCAGGAAGCGATTTAAGCCATTCTGAATTCGGAACAAGCAAACCCATGCCGAAATGGAGTTCTGCGTTAAAATACCCGTTTCCTGGCTTCCTGGGGGCACTGCTGCTCATTGGCTAGTATGTCGATACGCGAAAAGTCTGATTTCATAACCCAGATTGCTTCCAATTAACCTTAGTCCAATTGAACAAAGGCTGAAACCCTTATCTGCATTGGCTTTCAGCGTTATTTTAAAAACATTTAGGACACTATAAGTAAGAGCACACGAAGTGGGACGCTGTCCCCGTAGCTTATAGTGTCCTAAATTCATCGAGAAATCCCCTATAACCCTTATCTGTATTGGCTTTCAGCCTATTTCATAAATGCAGCCATGCCAAGGCTTGACTTCTTTTGAAAATTGCGTATACTTATATAAAACAGCCTTAAGCAGTTTTTCTGGTTCCCGATAGGACGTATCCTATCGGGGGTCTACACCAGACACCAAGTAGACCAAATAACATATAAAAGTAGACCCTTATGAAAAGTGAAAACACAAAGACAATTCAGAAGATACATTCCAGTGCTTATAAAATCAGAACTGGATAAACTCGATTACCACCGCAGGGATGACCTGTATGTCATCCTAGACCTTATCTACCGAAAGGAGACCAGATTTAAAGCAGATTACCAAGACCTCTATGGATTCACCGAAATATCCAAGGCAGCATTCCAAGAACTTCTGCCATCCTATGATGGCTTTCAAGAAGCCATGCAGTTCCTGTTGGATAACCAATTGGTGATAAGAAACGACTTCTATGTAATAAAGGGTGGCGTAAGCAAAAGCTATAAGTTGCCTAGAGAGCTATTAAGCAAAACCATTCATGTTGTCATACAGGATAAAAAAATCAATAAGCGTATCGCAGAACAGCTAAAGAGCTATGAGAATATGAAAGAGAAGAGCCTAGAGTTTGCTCAATCAAAATACTTCAAGACGTTCAGGATTGATGTCCCAGCAGCAAACAAGGCCATCCTGAATAAAACCGTATCCGAAATCAAAAGACTATGCTTCAACCTAGGATTGACCTATTCCGAAAAGGACATTCTTGATATCATAGAATGCCGAAACGACCATGCCAAAAAGAGGTTCAGAATAATGATTTGCCCGAAGGGAAAGGAGCTCTATAACATCATGCACCGTTACATGGTTCATCTTATGCGTCTGAATGCAATTAACGATGGTTTCCTCTTCTTTAAGCGCAATAGCACCAATGGAAGGCTAGACACTAACCTTACATCACTTCCGAGCTATTTGAGGCCTTATATCATCTCTGATGAGAAGCTGATAAGCCTAGACATCAAAAACTCTCAACCTTACTTCCTGTATGCTCTGATTAGAAATAATTCAGCAATAAATCCAGAGGAGTTGAAGTTGTTTGGAGAGCTGGTAATATCAGGAACGCTATACGAAGAAATGGCTAGGCGATACAAAGAGCATACAGGGTATTCCAGAACCAGAAACCAAATGAAGCTATTGATGTATCGAATATTTTTTTCCAAGGTTAAAAGCTTTCCAAAGCAGAAAGCATTCTTCGGCAACATGTTTCCCAGCATCCTGACCTTCATCAGCGATACCAATAGCGTCAAGAACAACACGCTGGCATTATCGCTTCAACAAATGGAATCCAATGCCGTATTGGATGTTGTCATGCCGATGTTGGAAGCGGAAGGCATCATTCCTTATACCATACATGACAGCTTTATTTGCCTGGAATCGGAAGCGGAAAGGATAAGGGAAGTCTTCACCCAAAAGCTCATCGAGATGTTTGACATTGCTCCAGCCATGCACATGGATTATATTCTTCCAGAAGTTGAGGATGAGGAGATGGCCGTATGGGATGATGAATTTTTTAAAGAGATGAATGGAGAAGAGGTTACGCAAGATGAACCTGCCCCAGTCAAAGAGGTTCCGTTCCCAAGGCGTTCAGCTGAAGAAACCAAAAGATTGTTGAGCGAATTGATGAAATGTCAGCGAGCAGGTTGAGCCTTTGACCAGATGAACAAAGGTTAAATGCCAGCTAATCAACCGTGAAGCAATACAGGTAAACCATGTAAGTGATACATCACCAAGCTCGGCAAGGCAAGCTGCTTAGAAGGCTCAATAAGCACAACAGGGATTATTTTAAGGATGCTGACCAATGCAGCTTTGTTGAAGACTCTATATCCATATATGAATACCTTACCAGCAATGGGCTTATGGTTCCTCATGTATCAAGTGAAAAGAATGGCGGCAGGGTGATTGACAGCATAACGCTTATGCCCAGTTGGATACGAAGGCTTATCAAGGTTAACGGCAGAAAACTGGTGGAAGCTGATTATAAGTGTCTGCACCCCAACAATGCAATGGCATTGTATGGTGGCAAAACAGAGTTTCTGACTCATGTAAATGTTGCAGAATACTTGCAGTTGCCTGTATTGGATGTAAAGCGTATGCACCTGTCATTCTTTAACAACACCACTCATCAAATGAAGCAATCTCCACTATGGAAGTATTATGAGGTGCATGAGCCTGTAATGCTCCAGAATCTGGTAGATGAGAAGCTGAAATCAGAATACAAGCACCGAGTAACATCCAGAAGACTTCTGAGAAAGGAGGTTGACATCATGATGGATGTAATTCAGCGTTTGAATGCGATGGAGATTTATGTGGGATATGTATATGATGCTCTCATATGTATTCCCAAGCACCAATATATCGTGGAAGATGTAATGAATCGGGCGATATTGGAACATGGCGTAAAGACCATAGCAAAAACCGAATCCACACGCAATTACATTCCGTTTAAAGAGAAAAGTAGCGAATCGGAAGCAGTTGATTTGCCAAGGTTATTAAAGGAGCTAAAACGGGCTTAGAATGGGCTAGAGGAATATCATTCAATATGTGCTTGATTGGATTTGCCTTGCATGACTCCCAAAGTAGTTTCTATTTCAAATTTGAAGGAGGTGATTTGAAGTCGCATCAACGTATCTTGTATAAGCCAGTCAAACTAATAACAAATTCCCCCTTTTACTCCCATGAAATTTCAATAATATCTTTTAATGCTACAGTATAACTGTAGCAAATCTTACGCACTACTGAATAGTTTACATCTTTCGTTATCAAGAGCTCTATTGTAGGCTCTTTTATCCAATCTTCCCCGTTTACATATCCCCTGGAATATCCAACTACCTTACCAGTTGTTATCATTCCAGAGCTTTCTATAACAGTAAAAACCCTCTCCATTCCCAAGTGACTTTGTAAAATGGGGTTTATTAGCATTCTATCTTTTGTCCCTTTCACCAGTAAAATATTGTCTCGTTCAATGTTGTTTGTTTTTGCTCTAAAGTTTCTAGTAAGTACTGTCGTCAAAGATTGCCGCTATTGCAAACGGGCTATTATAGTTTACTTCTCCTCGTTTCTGTTTATTGAACATTTATGAGCCATTACTTTTTATCCCCCTTTTTAGAACCCCATGCCACAATACAAGTCCAGCAAACAGCATTAAGATAAACACGTTCAAATAGTCAGGCCCTGGCAATAGAATGGAATCGCCTAAATCTTCATATCCATCTCTTGTCCTAATGGTCTGAGTATTGCCGATATGTGTCGTGGAAGTTGCTTCCAAAATTGCAAGAACGAATAAAGCAATCGAAATTATTCCTGACAAAATGCGATTCAATAAACTTTCTATTATGTCATTCGGCTGCCAACTATTCCATATCCATCCTAACAGCAAATAAACTGTTAACGGAACAAGCACAAGATAACCAGTGCGTATTGCAAGCGAAGCTGTCTATGAGTGGTCGAGTGGTCCCCAAAAGAGTAACACAACGAAAATTGTCCACGCTAAATAATTTCGAAACATCATACTATGTCTATTACTATGGCTTCATTATAGGTTACAGCTAACACGCATTGCTGCGATGCCATTTACCAATTCCAATTCCTTCCTAAATCTTTTGTTTGGACTTTAAGATTCTCTAATTCGTACATTATACTTGTTCGAATAATCCAATACAAAATGAATAGGATTATGACAAAACTTGCTCCTCTGCGGGCAACTTTTTTTAATATAAAATCATTCATTGAGTCTGATTGTTGGATTTTTAGTCTGTTAACCTCGGGTCGGTTCTTCAGATATACCACTTCGACAGTTAAAGGCGAGTTAAAATGTTCAAATTTAGAAGGTAAATCACTAGCGTGATAGTAAGCTTCTGAAGTTATTTTATCTTCTTTCCCTATAAAGAAAGTATAGTTTAAAACATAGAAATAATCATTCTCATCCTCAGGTTTCGCTTCTCCTTCATTAATTGTGGTGATAATTCCTCTTGTTGTTGTCCCACTGGTTAGAAGCAGGTATTCGTAAGATATATCGGGTTCGGGAAAAATTGTAATGGACGTAATTCCCAAAGCAATTCCTCCGATTAGAGTGTATTTTAGAATAAAGTAAACAGATGTGGCCCTATGCTTTAATTTTGCAAAAATATTGTAAGGGTTTGTCCTAACAAAAAAGTGTTCAACTTTCCACCTAAGTTGGTCTAACTTGGAATCTATTTTTCGGTAATGACCTGATTTTCTTACAGCCCATTTTACTAATCCTAGGAATCCATCATGGATGCATACCATAAGTATTAACCAAGATAATGAAATCGCGTAATAGCTAATCAGCACGATAGTAAGAATTACTAAAATTTGCGTATCAAAAGTCTCCCTATAGGAAAATATATCTTTTAGCCAGTACATTGTTTCTTTTAATCCATTGGGGAAGAACCAAATTTATTTAGATTCTTAATCCGTTCTATGAAAATCGTAGACGCAACGAAAAAAGCAACTCCATAATCAATCACATGCCATGTGTCCTTATGAAACCAGAACTTTTGAAATGGATTGAATAGAATCGCCATCCCAACGTATACAAAAATTATCCCTTCCTGTTTACTGGCATAAGCTTTATAAGCAAAAAATAGCGAGGAAGCCATGACCAACCAACGAATGAACATATAATAACTATATGGTTGTTTTGTTGAGGCAGCAACAATCAGAGCAACCACCACCACAACTTTAAGAATAGTTCCAGTAAACTTAGATAAAATCATCGTTTGCTTCTTTTCTTTTCTTTCAGTTTCATGATACTGTGAAGAAGAAGCCTTGTTTCCTTCCTCCGACAATGGCGTAGTTGTCTCCAGCTGAATTCGAGCTAATTTATTCCCATCAATTTTAACCTTATCT
Source organism: Bacteroidota bacterium (assembly GCA_947478005.1). Classification (GTDB taxonomy): domain Bacteria; phylum Bacteroidota; class Bacteroidia; order Chitinophagales; family LD1; genus Bog-950. Next base: position 11,299 of record CANJVG010000061.1, on the reverse strand, counting down.
GCAAACTGAATATTATTACCCTTAATAATTCTGCTGCAATCTAAACCTGTATTCAAAAGTGCATCTTTCAAAGCGGATATATATGCAAGGGGCATAGTTCCTGAATCAGCTATATCCACTTGTTCGTTATACAGATTAACTAATTCCTCTTTGCTATAGCGCGAAAAGCGAATTTGTATGTCTGTTTTATATTCTTCAGGGTTAAATGGTTCCATAGAAATTCGATTTTTCGGCAACATAATTTATCGTTACACTTACTCTTTTCTTGAAAATCTGATGCGATGAAATAAATAAAATATCAGCACTTTCCGACATTTAAATATTTCATACTTTTATTTCATATAATTTCTTTGCCGCTTTGGAGCCGATAGCTTTGAAAATGAAAAATCGGTGCTCTTTATCATCCAAATGATAGTTAGGAATAAAAACAGCTACCAACCTTTCTTCATTATCAGTAAATTGGTCAAAATCGTAATCTCGTCTAACTTTTGATGCCCATAAAACTGGTATCCTGCTATCTTCATCCTTATCGAACTCTTCTGCGGTAACTATGTCAAAACGATTTGCCCCCATAAACAGATGCGAAACTTTGTGAGAATTGAATACCTTAAACCTATAAGCTGCCATATCCCTATGCCTTTCTAATTTCTCTGAAATTTTGATTATCGAAGAGTTAAAAGGATATTCTGAGCTTCTGTTTTGAGGAATTGGAATGGTTTCAACATACTGCCATTTTAAAACCAATTTATTTCCAACGACACGAACCTCATCCCCATATTTCGAAGTTGATTGGTTATAAATCACAGCACAATTCAAACCTGACTTTACCAATGCTTCTCTTATGGCTTTCTTATAGGTCATACGATGAGCGGACATATGTTTATTGCAAATCTGAATATTATAATTCTCTACCAGTTCTTCCTTGGTGCATTTAGAAAATTCTTGTTCGAGCTCCGCTCTGTATTCTTCTTTAGATTTCATATCAATAAAGGTTTTTAAGTTGAAAAACTTTATTGCATCAAGCAAGGCGGGAATAAAAGAAGTGAGATACATATGAACTCTTTTTGGTTTATTCCCCGCATCTATTGACCACCGTGGCGTTCCACTCGGTTGGCATCCATTAAAGGATTCTTGATGCTTTATAGGTTTTATTCTATGGTTATTTAATTCGGAAATTTGTCATGTTTCTGACATTACTCTTCTTTTATAAGCAAGAATAATTTCCCTTTCGTAAAATAAACTTGGTTTCCAGGAGCAAGATTAAATCCCCCGCTTTCATTGGCAATTACAGTAAAATCCCATGCTCTTCTTTGGAACTCAGTCCTTAACTCATGTAGGTAGATAGAACGAGCATGAACCCAGCTTGAGTCACCAACTTGGCTATTAAATGAAGGCATTAACCAAGCAGTTGGGACAAAGGTAATTTTGAGAGAAATCCTTCGTAAAAAAAATGAAATCCCCGTTTAGCTACTTTTAAATACATGCAGCGATAATTTGCTCCAAGCGTTGTCGTGCGACCTTTGCTTTTGATGCACTAATTCTGTAATTGAAATAACGTGCATTCCAACAAACATCTGCTAAGAACCGATAGTTGGCAATTTGGGAAGAAAGAAACTGCGCTACTAAATATTCTCGTGTTTTGTGTTTACTTGGTTGGCGGGCTATTCTGTGTGCTTGGACAATATCAAAAACTACTGTTCCATTGATAGTCACTGAGGGTTGGAATATTTTATGGTCAACAAAATGAATAGAGGAATAAAACGCGGTTGTTACTACCCAATCGTTATATTTCCCCTGAGCCAATAACTCGTCACAAAGGCTCTTATTATGCTCTGCGTGGTCTTTTTTCATTAAGCCAACTCTTCCCCCTTGACTAAATCATAAGAAAATCCAAACCCGTCTGATTTTAATAGTTCATGGTTGAACCCCTCTGCTTCATCTATAAAATTGATATGAATATTGAAATCCTTACCATTTATGTTGTACTCGGTTTGTATTTTTGTTGCTTCTGGATAAGCAAAGTCAATAAACGTATCATCAATGTATAAATCTTCTTTTATTGATAATAGAATGATTGATTCTGTCAAAGAATGATTCATGTATAACTTTAATGGAACAATATTTTTTTCATTCAATTTTGTTATCATTTTGTTAGTCGCTTCAACAGCTAACCTCGCATTCTCATAATATTTACCGCGAGCCTGTTCGATGTAATCGTTCTGACCTGATTCTTGACCTTTTCTAAAAGCGTCTATTACAATATCAAGAGAATAATAGCCACGCTTAGGGTCAAAAACGACCTCGTCTTTTCTGGTAGCAGCCCACCTAATAAGTGATTCCTTTAATACTTCATGCATCTTTAAAAGTTGTGTATTGCGTTTATTAAACTATATCTCTAAAAAAAAAATTTGCTTTATTAGTAACAAGTATGGTGCAGTAGCACAATATAATCTGTTTGTGTGAGATAGTCAATTCAAAAACGGATTGCGAAAATATTCGTTTAAATATAAAAACCAACATTGATGATGGCTAATTTAGGGTTAAGTAATTTGCATATAAATACTCTCCTCTTGACCTGCATCAAAAATATGGGTTTAATTTCTTCAAAAATGTAAGTTATAAACAGGTGTGAGTTTAAGATGAACCATTGATAGGTCTCCCAGAAAGTTCTCTGAATCTTCTTTCTACTTCAAATCCTCCTTCTCCTTCTTATCAGATTTCGAGGGAGGGGTAGTAACAGCAATCTTCACCATTTCTTCAAACGTGGCATTGACAGCTAATCTATCGTTGTGATATTTACTCTTGTCAGACTTGTGATGTCCATTTGATTTTTTCGCCTTGCTCATATTTATGCGCTCGTTTATATTTACAAAAGTAGTGAAATTTTACTTAGCAATTAGGTCACGATACTTTAGCCGGCCATCAACACGAGTAGTTAATATAGTAAATCTTTCCTCATTGGTTAAAAGCCGTGTGTTGAATCGGTATGTTGTTTCGTCCATGTAACGTTCAATATGTTTTGGAGTGAAATGATAATAGCAAGCCAATGTTCGTTTTGCTATTGACCAGTAATTTTCAACACCGTTGCAATGGGCACCATCTTCAGATACATATTGCTTTGCACCGTGCTTTACAATCTTGTGATTGAACAAGTCACTTGCACCAGAGTATCCTGTCCATTCATCTGTCATTAACGTTGCTCCGATAGCGAGATTCTTTTCAAGTATTGGCAGAAGCGTTTTAGCTTCGGTATTAGGCACCTGAAAGGTCCTCACCTTACCTTTGTCGTCCAAGATACCCATGATAGGTGTTTTGTCTTTAAAACTACGTCCTTGACTATTCTTCACCTTCTTATCGGCATGACGGTTTTTGTTCTTCCCCCCGAAAAAACTTTCATCGCTTTGAACTGTTCCGTCAATCAGAATTCTTTCCGGTGCGCGCAACTTGAACATTTCACGAATCCGGTGATTTAAGAACCATGCTGTTTGCTGGCTGATTTTCAAATCTCTTGCTAATTCATAGCTTGAAACGCCTCTCTTATGCGAACTGATTAAATACATAGCAGCATACCACAGCCGAAGTTTGATTTTTGTATTCTCCATCACAGTGCCGGTTGTTACAGAAAATTTTTTCGTACAACTTTTTTCAGCACATTTATAACCCCGATTCGTCACATAAATCTTCTCTGCATTTCCACAATGAGGACAACAAGGTTTGTCGCCCCAACGTTGCTGCGCTAAAAACATACGGCAGGTAGTTTCTTCTTTGAAGTAATCCAAAACATCAATTAGATTTTTGAATTGGGGAGCAGTTTTTGTAATCATTTGCCTTATTTTATAAGGCAAAGATGCTTGTGCAGAACGCAATGGAATTGCGCACTGAAAAATAGTTTTGAAAATTTGAAAAATAAAAATGGCCTACGGGTATATAGTTTCTCTGTCAATGTTCGCAAATGCGAAACCATCCCATACTTCTTCCTCTCCGTATTGGTCTTCTGCCTTTTTAGTAAGGCGAATTAGTTGGCAATTAGTTGTAGTGCCAAACGGCAATACAATTAACCCGCCTACCTTTAATTGCTTCAATAATTCTCTCGGTAACTCTGTAAGACAAACAGTTACAATAATTTTGTCGAAAGGAGCCTCAATAGCTAATCCACCATAACCGTCTTTTCGGTAACAAGAAACCTTATTGTATCCTGTACTATGGAGGTTTGTTTTAGCGTATTCAAAAATAGGGTGTAATATTTCAATGGTATAAACGGTTGCTCCCATTTCACAAAGCAAAGCGGCAAGGTATCCGCTGCCAGTTCCTATCTCAAGAGCCTTATCTTTTGGTTTAATTCGCAATAATTCTGCTTGGAAAGCGCCAACAAACGGACGCGATATTGTTGCTCCGCCACCAATAGGCATGGCTACATTTTCATAAATATTGTTCTGTGAAAGAATGTCATCCTTCGGAAAAAATAAATGCCGGGGAACTTTCTCAATAGCCTGCAATACGTTTTCATCAGTTATGCCTTTGCTACGCAATTCAGAAGCAAGTTCGATGCGCTTCTGCTCGTGATTTATGGTATCCGTCTGCATATAGGTTATCCTTACTAATCGAGGTTTTCTAAGATTAGCTTTTGGTCTGTTTTATCAATACCGTACAACTTGAATACCCGCTCATTTATTTCTAACTCAGCAGCGGAGATTTTGGTTTCATTTTTTTCGGGATTCAAATAAAAATGAAGCAATTCATCGGCTAATTTTACAAGTCTATCATGTATGTCTTTATCGGATTTCTTATTTAAATTTAGCAACTGGATTGGTAGTTTATTCAACTGTCCCATCATTACCTGTGGATAGCCCTGCGCATTCAGTAGTAGCTTTTTTCTGAGATAAAATGTAAGAAGTTTAGAATTTAAAACCGCCAGCAAAAATTTAAGGTTTGTGTCATCATCCACTGTAACGATATAAAGTGTACTTTCTACTAATTCCGGTTTCTTTGAATAGGTTGCACAAACTATGTCACCAGTACGCCTTACCAATAGTCGGGGTACGCGAACATGCTTTTCCAATTTATTTGTGCCCCCGTTAATGGTTAGTTTGTTATAGGTAGCATATTGGGTATAGTTTAAGGAATATCTACCCATATTTTTCCCCAATAAAAAAGGAAGATTGGATTTGGTTTCTTTCTTTTCCATTACTTCATCGCGATTAGCAACAGCCATACCTTTGGAGATGCCAACTATATCGCCAAAAGGAGTAGTTCCATGTTCTATTTTTGCGATGACTTCTTTTAATTCGCTATTCAGTTCTGTTCCCCAATCTGTATCGCTTTTGGATATAGTGATATTAGTTTCGGATTTTATTTTCCCGCCCTTTTCAATTAGACGCTTCACTGTTTTGGGATGATGCTTTTTATTGTTTGCAATAAAGACCGTAGAGCCTATTGTTGCATCCTCAAAAACAAAATGGTCATAAGTGGCAATAGATTTAAGGTTCATGTTATCAAGAAGGGTTTCCCTCACAACGGCATTGCTACCGGTGGTTAATAATGCTTCTGGAACTATGTAGGAAAAATATTCCGGTTCAAATTCTGCCATCCGTTCAATAAATAGTTGGAAAAGATTTTTTGAACTGCCGCCATGTATAGTTCTGTATCGAGCGTTATAGTATTTTAATGTCGAAGCATCGGTGTCACCGGTAGTAAGTTTTAGATAAGGGGGATTTCCTATTATACAATTAAACCCACCCTTTTTCATCACCTCACAAAAGGCAACTTCGTAATTAAACGGCTTCATTTTGTCAATGTCGCTGAAGTATTTACTTAAATCCGCGTTGATGTATTTGGTTATTTTTTCCTCGTGCATTCTAACTTGCTTCAGGATTTTTTCCTTTTGCTCATTGTTTTCTTCCCTATAAAATTTGTCCTTTAATTCAATCAATATACTTACATCTTCCTTGTATTCTGATTTGCGGTCAAAAAGGAAACTCATTTGATTCTTCTCATCCAATAGTTCACTTTCATCTTCGACATATCTACCGGAAACAAGAGAATTTCCGGCCCTTATATTTAAGGAAAGATTGGGTAGCACTTTCCTTCCTGTAATGCTTGTTTCTGGTAGTTTATCAAGTGCTTTTAGAAGTAAATTAAGTTTGGCTATTTCCACGGCTCTCTCATCATAATCAACTCCAAATAAATTGTGCAACAGAATCTTTTTTCGGATGTTCAGTTCATCAAATATCCCTAACTGTTTTTTAGAATTAACCCTCTTATAGGCCTCCAGAAAAACATCGTAGGCGCGAATCAAAAAAGAACCACTCCCGCAAGCAGAATCAAGAACCCTTATTTTTTCTATCTCATTAGAAGAATTGCAATTTTTAAGCAGTTCTCCTACCGTATTATCTACGATGTAGTTTACAACGTAGTCTGGGGTATAGTAGATGCCCTGTTCCTTACGCTTTAGATTTGCTTTACCTTCATTTGCCGAAATCTTTTTCTTGCCTGCACTCAGAAGTTCTCCCAGATAGTTTTCGTAAACCTCTCCGATTATGTGTACATCCAAAAGGGAAAAGTCAATATAGCTTATCCCCTTTATTATCTTTTCTGAAATCTCGTCAGAAATATTGAACGAATCGCATTTGTCTTTAGCAAAAAGTTCAGAATTGAATTTTTCATCAAGCAGAGGAAAGATTCTTTTTTTAAACTCATCGTAATAATTGCCCTCTGAAAACAATGCTGCACCAAGATGATTTATGGAAAGGACTTCTTTGTCATAGCAAACATCAATAAAAATAAGTCGGTCAAGTATGCGTTGGGTTTGGTTGTCAATTTCTTCTGGAGTAAGATTGTTTTTCTCAGCGCTATAAATGTGATTTCGTAAGTCGGCTCTCCACTTTTTCAGGTTCAGAAAAAACTCTGATTTTATTTCTTCCTGCTTCGGGTAATAAACAGAATCAAGTGATATTTTCCCTCGCTTATCATTTAAGGAGTGAAATTCAATAAGACTTAAAAATTCATTTAGTTTTTCATCTGTGCAGACAACGTTTTTATCGTCATCAATAATGACTAAGGTCTTATATAGATTGGAAGCATGAGCATTGTATATCCGCCATTCCTTAAAGTTAGTAAGGATTCCCCAAGATACACCTTCTGAACCTATGTAGAAATTAGTTTGCTCTGTGAAAGTCCATTTTCCGGGGTATTTATCGTCCAGTGATTTATTGGGAGCTTTTGATTCAATTACATGAATTGTACCCCCCCCCTTGCTTTTTAACAAAATATCTGGCCGTTTTGCGGTTTTTACATCTTGTGGTTTATTGATTTTCCAGAAAGCCTTGCTCCATCCAAGTTTTTCCAAAAGCGGTAAAGTATATGAAGATTGAACATGCTCCTCTGAGTCGTCAAACGCATCATTTTTTATAAAGTCATGTATGATGGTTTTTATTTCGGCTATTCGGGTTTTCGCAAGTGCCATAATATTTATAGGATTGTGAGTGTCTTAAAACGAAAGTAAAAAAATCTATTTTCGAAGCGCTAAAGAACAAAATAGAAATCTTCATTCTAATGATTCCTCAAATAGATTTCCTGCCGCTAATTGAAAAGCAAAAGAATGTTGCTTTCCGAAACACCCGCGAAGCGGACAGTTATTTTTCTGATTGTGTTAATGCTATCTATGACACATACGATGCTATTTGCGAATTAGACACCGACATAAAGAAATTGCCAACTGACCAAGTCCAAACAACATTGATATACTTAGAGCAGATAAAGCCGCTTGTAACTCAGTTTTTAGACCTGTTAGCAGATATGGATTTTGATTGCAAAAATCACGACCGACTTAATTCTATGCTCAGTGATTTAGAAAAGGATTTGCCGGGAGCAATAACAAAATTGCAGAAAATGGCGAAGCAGGATTGAATTCCTATTTACTCATAATAATAACGTGTAAACTACTGAAAATCAACTGTTGGATTTTCTTGTCCCAACTGCTTGGTTAATGCCTAAATGAATTTACTAATTCGCAGTCAGTTTGACCTTGAAATGTTTTTCTCTTCTCCTCTTGATATTTTATTGGGTCATATTTTTCAGTTGCCATAGCTCTTGATTTTTAGTGTAAAATGTTTATGCTCTTTATTCTTACTATCATTTAATGAAATGAGTTTATGCTTTTTGTTGAATCCAGAAGGAAGCATTAGCAAGTGCTTCGTCTGAAAAGCTGTGATAAAAGTTCCTGGGCTTTTTGAAGGTTGTAGTGTTCCAAGGTGTGTTATCTCTCCTTTCTCATCGAATTGAATCGTGTCGACTTCAAACGGAACCTTTGTGTTTACATAAGCTGGTATAGCGGGGTTTTCAAGTATGAACGCAACACCCGAATTTTCTTTTAACTCTGTACGATAAAGCAAAGCCTGAAACTGTTCAATGGGAGATGTTGCAAGTTCAGCTTCAAACTTTACGATTAGTGTTCCTCCTTGCTTAATACTGATTGTTGCCTTCTGTTCAAATGGAATTGGTAAATGTTTCATTCTGATTTTGTTTTTTGGTTATTGAAAATGATTTGTAATTAATATTTATGAACTATAGGATGGTATACTTGCCCTCAAACACTCGTCTGGATTCTTCTATATCTACAACAGCTGCCTTCAAGCTGTTTACATAGTCTTCAATTTTCTTATCAATATCTAAATCTTTGGGGTCGAATACCGCACCCGTTACATTCTCGGTTCTGACAAAAGTAAGATTGAAGCCTCTTGCATCAGAAAGTTCTGGTACTTTCAAGAAGCTGGAAGTAACTTTCTCCAGAACTTCCTCATCAGTAAGTTCACACCGCTTTCCCACACGTGTATTTATGAATATGATACCATCATCATAATCAAGAAACTCAGATGTAAAACCCAGATACATCTGATGCCATTTGTCCGCAATTTGGCAATAGTAGTGGCTGAGTTTTTTAATTTGTTCCTTTTCCATAATGTTATTTTTAAGGTTAAAAATGTTTTAACCACCAAGATGATGTGGGCACAAAAAAAGAGGTGAGAATTGCTGAACTCTTTTGGTTTGTAAACCCTCATCATTTTACCACCGTGGCGTTCCACTCGGTTGGTTTCTGTTTCCAGAATCTTGATGAATTCGACGCAAATATAAATTTTATTCCGAACTTACTATATTCACTGCTTATGGTTTCCAACGAACTAAAAGAATCTTACAAAGGCACTACCTTCAAAGTATTTCAACCACGTATTGAAATTCGGATAGATAAAATAAACCCTGAGCTTGAATCGCTACTCTCGGAAAATGATATTGACGAGTGGTCTTACATCACAGCAGATAATCCTTACTCAAAACAATTATCCGATGAACAAAACAAACAGCGGTTTCAGGAACTCGTTCAAATGGCAGGCATCTATTCATTTTACGAGGGAGAAGGTGTAGGTGAAGACCCTGCTTGGAAACCAGAGAAAAGCATTCTGATAATCGGCATAACAAGAGATAAGGCTATTTCAATAGGCAACTACTTTGAACAGAATGCCATCGTGGTGGGTCGGAAAGGAAATCCTGCGGAACTTTTGATGTTGAGATAGATACCTGTCCAAATTTTAAATAAAACGGTTGCGGAACTTTAAATCTAAATCGTGATGCAAAAAATAAGTAAATCCCTTTACGATGAAATCATAAATCTTACATCGAATGGTCAGTTAAATGAAATTAGATTTCAACCTTGGCACAAAGGCTTAGATATTTCTATTAACGGCAAATTTAATAACGCTGAGTTTAGTGACTTTCAAGACCGAATGGCTGAGTGGTGGTATGAAAACGAATTTCAGAATAACCAAACATTCAATCCTGCAATCGTTAATGGCAAGTTATATTTCAAAGTTTGGAATGACATTGATGAAGTCCTTTATGGGTCGCTTAATGAGAATTGGAATTTTCAAGAACTTTTTAACTTAATAAGTCCTCATCTTTTTACAATCTTAAATTCCCATTCAGCTCCAGATGATTTTTGGCTATCAGCTTCCATTACGGGCAGCAAGAGTAAGGCTCCAACCATCAATGAATACTCGCTTGAATATTACCCAGAAGCTGGCAAAAGTAAAAGCCTTACAAGTAATAAAAACATCAAAAAAATAGTGGTAGATTATTTGCATCGATGGTCTTTAGATTATTCTAATGAACAGTATTCCATTGAAATATGCCAGTCGGAGCTGGACCTATTCACTAATTATTGGCAAGAAAATATTGAGTTGGAAATTGTGAATGAGTGAATATGCACTTCTAATCAGTGCTTCGTAACAATTATGAATTAAAGTGATTACAATTAAAAAGGTAAGTAGCCAGGAATTAACTGATTGGTTTACAGAGAATGCAGACAAAGTCTTGATTGATACTTTTCCATTAATTCACTTGACCCTCTTTTATAAGGATACGTTTTTGTTATTAGATGGCACTGACAGTGAGGTTGGATTTGCATTTACAACTTATAAGCAACCGTTGGGTGAGAATACTCATTCTACAACAGCAAGAAAATTGTTTTTGAATTACGGTATAGCAGAGCAAAATCGAAGAAAAGGAATAATGAGTTATATACTAAAACATCAGATTGAAAGTTTTAGCTGTGGAGATTCATTATATACTCTTGTCAGTAAAAACAACTTAGCGTCACTAGAACTGATGCGAAAGCTTAAATTTCCCCAAGTCTCTTTGGAAAAGGATTGTTACTTATTTAAGCTTTGATTTATTGGGCGAAGAAATGAAAAACGGATTAAACGCACATTCATCCCTTTGCTCCGATTAGCACGTTTAAACTCACCATTGGCGGCTCATGCACTATAGCGGTCACGTGCTAGCGTGGTGCATTAAGGGGGGCTTAAATTTTATCCGAAAAAATCCGAAAAATATTTTTTTGCGCAGGGACAAATGGAATTTTGAAATCGAAAATTTCTCAGAAATTTTTAAAAGCATATCGTCCCCTAGTTAATGCAACGGGGGAAGGGGCGGTAGTAAGGCGGGTAACGGGGGAAGGGAGGGCTATTCAAATATTTCTTCAATGAATAACCCAGAAACGTAAGCCATTACATCCTTGGTGACATGCTCCGTAGGGATGATTACTGCGTCTTTGATTTTATAAAACCTTTCTGGCGACCATATCTTTATATTGACCGATTCGCCCAGCACCTTGAATAAACAATGATTAATCAACGAAGCTCTGGTGTTCTCATTCAATACCACGTAACGTAGGTTGCTAACATTTGTGGCGTTTTCCAGAACTAGGCTGTATTCATATATATCCTTTAGTCGTCTCCTCAGGAAGTTT
>CANJVG010000060.1 GCA_947478005.1 Bacteroidota bacterium | reverse complement strand
TGTGTCAATTTCGTATTTCGTGCTTAGCGTGTCAGAAGTCACATGAATGTTAGAATGCTCTAACCGAATACCGGCCACCACATTAAAACGCTTGGCAAACTTTGCATCCACCATCAAGTAACCTGCCGTTGTCATTTCACGATATTTATAGGAGGAACCTACCCATTGATTGAACTCCGGATTTTTTTCGTTCATACTAATTTCTCTTAATCGACTGCTATACTGATTTAGAAAAGATTGCTGTTGGTCCTTGGTTAAGAAAGGCATGAAGGTTCCTTTATAGGGACTGCCGAATTCCTTCAAAAAACCACCGCGTTCATCAAACGCACTAGTTTGCAGTGTGTGCATATAAATAGGTTCTGCCGACTGTTGATTGGTAATGTTCAATACCCATTGGTGAAAACTCAAACTTCGTTCACCCATTTTGTAACGGAACTTGACACCGCCAATTAGTTTCACATTGTTATTAATAAAGAAGGTGCCGTCCAGCTGGGCAATGATTGGGTCAGTTTCCTTAGTAGTATTTGTTTCTGAGAAAGCTCTTTTAAATTCGAAACTGTCGGCATTAATAGTGCTGGTAATTTTGGGTTGAATATTTTTGTAGTTATCTCCTCTTCCACTTGGGCTGTCATTTCCTATAAGCTTAGTAGGAAACGCTATTTGGCCTGGGGCACCGGTATAAGCGCCTCCATATAAATCAATGGTATCTAAATCGGTGAATACAAAAACATTTCGCAGTCCAAATTCTTCGGTAAAGTAACCGTTGCGCGGGTCTCTATTTTTATAAGGCACGTTACCATAGCTAAATTGATTGTGATAGCTGGAGATGCGGGCATCCAGTTTAAATCGGCTGCCAATTTTAAACTCACCATACATTTCGCCACCGGCTAAGAATCTCTGCAACAAACCGTGAATGTTTTGCAGTTTCACTCCCTTGCCATCGCCACTATCATATACATACATAGTTTTTCGTTGCCACTTATTATCGAGCATAGAGCCGAAAAGAATTTTCTGACCAATTTTCACATGGTCGTTGAATTTGTATTCCCAGGCAAAATTCAAACCGGTGGTATTGCGCTCGCCATCATAATCTTTCAACTCAAAGCGATTTAGGCCGTGGTTAAAATTGCTGCCAAAGGCCAGCTTTTGAGAGTGAACAGCATAGTATCTTCCAAACCACGAACCGTTGAGTACAAAGCCAAACTTATTGTTCTTGCTTCGGTCGCCATATAAAAAGGTAACGTTGCCCGATGGCTTGCGCGCCAATACGCTCGCACCTGCCGCTACGTTCACCTTGAATGTTTTTTGTTCTACTGAAGATTTAGTTAGAAAATTGATGCTGCCTCCAATGTTATCGCCTTCAATATCGGGGGTAACGGTACGGCTGACAATAATATAGTCAATCAAATCGCTGGGCAACACTTCAAATTCAAAGATGCGAGATGTGTTTTCTTCATCTGCTACCGGGACCCGGTCTCCATTAATAAGCGTGGCTGTCCAGTCGAGTGGAGTTCCTCTTAAAGATATATAGGCGCCTTCGCCTTTGTTGTTCTGCACGGCTGCACCTGCTATTCGTTTTACTGTTTCAGCAGCATTCTTATCGGGTAGCTTACCAATGTTTTCAGAGGAAACGACCGTAACCACCCGGGAAGAATTTCTTGTAAGGTTGATAGCTTTAGATTCGCTCCCTCTTTTCAAATTTGAAGTAACTACCACTTCATTTAGGTTCGTTCCTTTTTCGGTTAATACAATATCGCCTAGATGAATTCTTTCGCCAGCAACTATTGTTTTGGCAAGAGTATCGCTTTTATAACCCAAGTAAGAAATAAGGATAGTGATGCTGCCGGCAGGTAAATTGATGAGTTGAAATGTACCATCAATAGCTGATGCAGTTCCTATATCGGTTCCTGACACAATAATTTTGGCATCGGGCAGCGCTTCTTTATTAGCACTCATAATTCTGCCGGTTACAGAACCCGTTTGCGAAAACAAAAATGGAGTATTGATAAAAAGGGAAAGAAGCGTATAAAAAAATTTCAAGTGTGTGCGTTTAAAAGCGAGCGCGAAACTAAAGCGGAGGTATCATCTTAATCTTATGGATAGGTTATGTAAATATTAGCAGCCTGGTGACTGGTGTGTTGCGAGGAGAAAAAGGAAGAGGTGGTTCTCAAAAAATCTGCTGACCCCATTCATAACCTTTATTTAATCCTTTCCCTATTAATTATGAATCTTCGGTTTATACATTCGCCACATGAAAAACTTATTCTGCCTCTCATTGGGACTTGCGCTTGCTTCTTGCAACACTAGGCCAACATCTTCCACATTATTTAAACCGGTAGCCATCAACTATAACAATCGCACCGTTCTCATTCCTGATGGATTCAAATACAAAGTGTTGTTTAGTGAAGGAGATACGGTGGTTACTAATTCAGGCATTCATGCGCCTGCCAAGGGAAGCCATGATATGGTTATTTATATTCCAATCGATAGCTCCAGCGAGCATGGCTATTTGTATGTGAACCACGAAGAGCATAAACCAAACGCTTTGCTGGGTGATGGCGGAGGCGGAACAGTTTTTGAAGTAAAAAGAGAACAGAATGAATGGAAGGTGATTGGCGATTTCCATTCAGTTGATTTTTCGAAGGTCGGGCAAACGTTCCGCAACTGTGGTGGAACACTTACTCCTAACGGAACGATTCTGACCACCGAGGAAGAATTTCCTTTAAGCAATACAGAGATCAATTCAAATTTTGGCATTACCGATACTTCCGATTTTGAAGGCGAAAAGAAGTTTCTGAATTATGGCTGGATGATAGAAGTGGACCCCATAAAACATCAGGTTATTCGAAAGATGAAAAACCTGGGACGTTACCGACATGAGGACGCCCAGTGTATGCCTGATGGCAAAACTCTTTACATGACAGCCGACAACAAGCCGGCCATCATCTTCAAATTTGTAGCGAAGGAAAAAGGTAATTACAATGACGGCCAATTGTACGCATATCAGCAAACTGACGATGCGCAGAGCGGAAGCTGGATTGAACTGGCAATGCAGAAAGATTCGCTTTTGAACATTATCGATGTGGCTGTTCGCAAAAAGGCTTCTATGTTTATCAGCAATGAGTGGATTGAAGCGGTAGACGACAAACTGTATATCACTGAATCGGGCACCAACGAATTTGATTTTAATAATGAAATAGCCATGGGTGGCAAACCAGCAAAACATTTAAATGAACTGTGCCGCACCACAGGAAATAACTACCGCGACCCTTTTGGACGGATTCTTGAATTGGATTTGAAGACAAACAAACTGCGGGTTCTGTTGAATGGTGGTGTTAGCAAGAAAGATTCGATGTTCTGTTTCAGCAGTCCCGATGCTATGACATCGGTAACTATGGGCGGCAAACACTACCTGGTGATAAGCGAAGACACGCACGGTAACAAAAATGGAAGTGCTAGTGCGGCAGTAGTCGCCAGGAACGAAACTTACAACGAGGTATTCTTTCTCGATTTATCAATTCAAAATCCAACGCTCGAAGATTTGCAGCGGTTTATGATGGCACCCGAAGGTTGCGAAACCACCGGCAACATGTTTACCCCAGATGGAAAGACTTATTTTGTATCCATTCAACATCCCAGCGCAACCAATCCTGCCCCGTTTAATAAATCGAGTGTAATTGCTATAACTGGTTTCTGAAATTTGAAGGTTAAGCGCAGGTGAAGCAAAGTTCTTTCCTTCGTTATTTGGTTGTTGACAATCCATAATTAGCTACATGGTTTAATCCTCATTTACAATTTGTCAACATAGGTTTGATTGAACCTTAATGCAAAGGAAATCTACAATTGATGTTCACCGCGCACATTTGTAAAACATTTGAAACATGGAAAAGCGGAAAATGAAAGTGGCAGTAATATCGGATGTGCATCTGGGCACCTACGGTTGTCATGCAGAAGAACTCAATACCTATTTAAAGTGCATTGACCCCGAAATTCTGATTATCAATGGCGACTTCATTGATATCTGGCAACTCTCTAAATTTTACTTTCCGGATTCCCACTGGCGCGTGATTCAGCGGGTAATTAAAATGATGATGCACGGCACACAGGTGTATTATCTCACCGGAAATCATGATGAGTTATTGCGGAAGTTCAGTGGATTTAGTTTGGACAATCTTCATCTCAAGGATAAATTAGTGTTGACGCTTGATGGTCAAAAGAACTGGTTCTTTCATGGCGACATATTCGATGTGACCATGCGACATTCTAAATGGTTGGCAAAAATTGGTGGGGCAGGTTATGATATGCTTATCCTAATCAATCGCTTCGTCAATCTTTTGTTGGAAAAGTTCGGTCGTGAAAAAATTTCGCTGTCTAAGAAAGTGAAGGACAGTGTGAAGGCCGCTGTAAAGCATATCAACAACTTTGAACAAACGGCTGCCGAGATTGCGATTCAAAACGACTATTCACATGTTATCTGCGGACATATTCATGAACCCGTAATGAAGCGCTACAGAAGCGAAAACGGAGCGGTTACTTATCTCAACTCGGGAGACTGGATTGAGAACCTCACTTCGCTTGAATACACTGATGAATGGAAGCTGGTTTATTTCAAAGACCTGAAATTTGAATCTAGGGTGGATGATGAAGCGATTGTTCGTCAACTCTCTCCCGATATAAAAGATATGCAGGATGCTTTTGATAAGCACCGCAGCATGAGTCTGAAAGCAGCATTAGTCAACGAAAAACTGACTGCCTGAAACAAAGATCAGATAACGTCTCATTCGCCTTTTTCTACGGAAGAAATTCCGAAACTGACTCTTCACCTCACCTCTTCTCTTCTACCGAAATATTTCTTCGATTCTTTTCGTTTAATTTAAAACCCGGTCACCATGAAAATTCTATTCGGAATTCAGGCAACAGGCAACGGACATATCAGCCGTTCAACAGAGATTTACAAATTACTGAAGCAACATCCGGAGGTAACGCAGCTCGATGTGCTTATCAGCGGAGGTAAAGCACAGATGAGTTTGCCATTTGAAGTCAACTATGAATACAAAGGTTTAAGCTTTTACTATGGCAGGAAAGGGAAAATCTCTGTGCTCAAATCCATCGGCAAAGCAAACTTTCTGTCCATGGCTATCGGACTTTGTAAGGTTCCATTCAGAGATTATGATCTGATCATTTCAGATTTTGAACCGATTACTTTATGGGGAGCAAAGATTGCCGGAGTAAAATCGGTAGGCATCGGCAACATGTATTCGGTTACTTCTAAAAAACTGAGAAGAGTGGCAGGCAATCGCACCACCAAGTTTTTTGCCAATGTGATGTGCCCCTGTAAAAACAAAATAGGTATGCACTTTCAAAAGTTTGATGACTTCATTTACTATCCGGTAATAAGATGTGAAATAAGAAACCTGATTCCGGGTGACAGAAACTTTACCCTCGTGTATTTAAATTCATTTGCCGATGAAGAATTACTGACTTGTTTCAGCGATGAAATGTTTCAGCACAGGCAGTTTATTATCTATTCAAAAACAGCTAAAGAGATTTATGTAAACGGAAACTGTATGGTGAAGCCATTGAACAACGATAGTTTTGTTCAGGATATGGCGAACTGTTCGAGTGTAATTACCGCTGCGGGTTTTCAAACCGTTAGCGAAGCACTTTACCTTGGCAAGAAACTGTTTGTAATTCCGATTAAGAAGCAAAGCGAACAAATCAGCAATGCCCGTGAGTTAGCTTTAATGGGTGTAAAAACATCTACTGAACTGAATGCGGAGGAAATAAACTTCTGGATGGAACACGAAAGAGCCGTTCAAATAAAATTTGATGATGACCTGCCGCAGATAATCAATGCTATTCTTCACGCTCCGCATGAGGGCAGAAGAAAGAAAGCCGCTTAGTTTTGTTAATTGCCAATTATCAAATTTGCCACATGAAGATTAAAGTAATCCTTAGCTCCGTTGTATTCTTTTTCTTTTTTGAGGCTTCATTTTCGCAATCGAACGATTCGGCTTATCCTTATCGCGCCATGCACTTAGATGTTTCCCGCCATTTCTTTTCAAAAGAGATTGTGAAGCAATACATCGATACCCTGGCCGCCAATCATCTCAATTATTTTCATTGGCATTTGACCGATGACCAGGGCTGGCGGATTGAAATAAAGAAATACCCGAAGCTTACCACCACCGGTGCATGGAGGAAAGAGAAAGACGGCAGTAGTTACGGAGGATTCTACACGCAGGATGATGTGCGGGAGATAGTGAAATATGCCTTGCAAAAGAACATTACGATTGTTCCGGAGATTGAAATGCCGGGACATTCATCGGCAGCTATTGCCGCTTATCCATGGCTTGGGTGCAAGGGGCAGGCTATTGAAGTGCCGAACCGGTGGGGAGTTTTTGATGATATCTATTGTCCTACTGATTCTACCTTTCAGTTTCTGCGCGATGTTTTAGACGAAGTATGCGAACTCTTTCCTTCGCACTACATTCATATTGGTGGCGATGAGGTTCCCAAAAAACAATGGATGGAAAGTGCCTTTTGTCGGAAATTAATGCAGGATAAAAAGCTGAAGAACGGAGAGCAGCTGCAACACTATTTTATGAAGCAGATGGAAGATTATTTATTAAGCAAAGGAAGAAGAAGCATAGCCTGGGGCGAAGCGGTGCGGGGAGGAATAAGTGATAGTATGATAATTATGAGTTGGCGAGGAAAGGGGGCGGGAATTAAAGCCGTGAAGAAAGGTAATGAAGTGATTATGGCTCCCCGGTTTACCTGCTATTTCGATTACCCTGAATCGGCAAAAGATAAGAAACACGCCTGGTGGATGACCTACACGCCTTTAAGAAAAGTGGCCCGCTTTCATCCAACAACCAACCTGCTTTCGAAAGAAAAGAACCGGAAGATAATTGGTGGAGAGGCAACCTTGTGGACCGAATATGTAATGGATGAAAAGGACTTGTGGTACCAGTTAGTTCCGCGTATTGCGGCTTTCGGCAACGCTCTTCAAAACAAAAAATAGAGGCTGAAGGTCCATTAACGAAGCATTTTTCGAAAGCTTTTATGGCCTTACTTCCCCTTTGAAATATAGAAATTCAATTCTCGTAAAACGACAAAAGCCTTTAGGAGGGGTCGGTACGACTCGAACTAACTAAAGAAGTGATTCATGGTTTCTGTTCATTATGCAATCTTTAATGTTAGATAGATGATTTAATTGAAAAATTTGTTGGTAATTTGCGTAGCCATTTTTAGAGGCAGTACAATAAATGTGTTTGTTTTTAGTGCCTTCAAAAATTGTTTTATATAGGTTCAAAAAACACTAGTCCAATTTGCTTTTGGTAATCTTAAGTTCTTTTTGAATTGGAGATTGAAAGTAAAGGCGAGCGTGAATCGAGCGCTTCTTCAAGTGGCTATTCAGAGTATAATACCGGTCTGGGTTTTAGAAGAGGGCTCGAGTCGGATACCGACCTCAAGGCGGGAAAGTGGCAAGCACTTCCAATGTCCCGAAATATCGAGACTATTTCCCTCGTAATATTTTGAATTACCTCTATTGGACGTTCCTTCGCTTGTAGGATGTCGCGCCTCCCCCAACTTCTTGAGCTCCCAATACTTCGGCAATTCTAAATTATTGCTCATTTTTTGTTTTTATGCCTGTATTTGGTGTTTTTTAGTGCCTTTTGGTCTCCTTAAGTTCAGTAGAACTTCCACTATGTTCAGTGGCACGCCCACTGTGTTCTGTAGAACTCCCACTGTGTTCAGTGGCACTCCCGCTGTGTTCAGTAGAACTTCCACTGTGTGCAGCGGCAATCCCGCTGTGTTCGGTAGAACTTCCACTGTGTTGAGTGGCACTCCCGTTGTGTTCGGTAGAACTTCCACTGTGTTGAGTGGCACTCCCGTTGTGTTCAGTAGAACTTCCACTGTGTTCAGTTGATCTTCAACTGTGTTTAGGCCGCCAGCGCCTCATTCAATTCCTCCAATATCCTTTCATAATACTCTTTAAACAGTGAATAGAATTTGCCCAGGCCGCTATTGGCGTTGAAATGGTTCAGGTCAAAATTGTCCTTTAATGCTAAGTATTTGCTGGTCAAAACTACTTGGCTAAGGATTTATCCTAATCAAGGATCAGCGATTTATCCACAAAATCTATTAGGGGGTTTTGCTCAATGGAATAGATCCGAACACCCAGTGCTAAAGCAAGAATGCAGAGGTAACTACAAAAGGAAATAAACAATAAAGCATTGCAGTAAATCTAATCACCGTAGCTTTCTTGATTACTATTGTATTAACTTGGCAAATCAATTTATTAATACAAAAAGCCTCTATTAAAGTTCCGGGAGTAAATGCTACAATTCGCGCCTTAAATACTTAGACAAAGGAACATCCCTTGGCTTTATAAAAAACCAACTTTCCCAATGGCTTCAAATAACTTCGACCTACAAGGATTAACTTCAGACCAGGTTCTCGAGGCGCGAAAAAAACATGGGCTTAATCTTTTAAATTACAAAAAGCAGAATGGATTTCTTGATGCTTTAAAAAGTATCGCCAAAGAACCAATGGTCATTTTACTGTTGGTGGCATCGGCTATATATTTCGTTAGCGGAAAAACAGGTGATGGTATTTTTCTTTCTTCTGCAATTATTTTGGTAGCGGGCATTTCACTTTATCAGGATTCGCGAAGCCGCAATGCCTTGGAGAAATTAAAGGATTTCACACAACCCAAATGCAAAGTAATTCGCAACGGTGAAATACAGGAAATAAAGAGCGAAGAAGTTGTTCTGGGTGACAGCCTAATTGTAGAAGAAGGGACTTCTATTTCTGCTGATGGTATCATTGTGCACTCCAATGATTTTTCTGTCAATGAGTCTATCCTCACCGGTGAATCGCTTTCGGTTTATAAAGACAAAACGAAAATGGGTAATTTAGTTTTCAGTGGTACTACCGTTGCCAGCGGTTTAGCTGTTGCCACTGTTACAGCCATCGGCAATGAAACCAAGTTGGGTGCTATCGGGAAAAGTTTAGAAGGTATAAAGGAGGAGAAGACACCCCTCGAATTGCAAATCAGCAATTTCGTAAAGAAAATGGTGATGTTGGGTGCCGTTGTTTTCCTTATTGTTTGGGGTATCAATTATTTTCGATCTCGTCTGGTGTTAGATAGTTTACTTAAAGCACTCACGCTAGCCATGAGTATTTTGCCCGAAGAAATACCGGTTGCGTTCACTACCTTTATGGCGCTTGGTGCATGGCGCTTAATGAAAATGGGAATTGTTGTTAAACAAATGAAGACCGTTGAAACACTGGGCAGTGCTACAGTTATTTGTACCGATAAAACTGGAACTATTACCGAAAACAAAATGAGTTTGGCAAAACTGTATTTGCTATCTACACAAAAAAATACTGATGCATCAGGAACGTTAAGCGATGAGGAAAGAAGACTTGTTAGCCTGGCTATGTGGAGCAGCGAGCCGATTCCTTTTGATGCAATGGAAGTTGCTCTACATGAGGCCTATGGCAAATCAACTCCAACGGATGACCGGCCAAACTTCAAAATGATTCATGAATATCCATTAAGCGGAAAGCCACCCATGATGACTCATATATTTGAAGATGGAACAGGTAAAAGAATTATTGCTGCTAAAGGAGCGCCCGAGGCCATGGTAGCTGTGTCCGGATTAAGTGTTGCCGAAAAAAAGCAAATAGAGGAAGCTATTAAATTATTTGCTTCCGAAGGCTATCGAGTGTTAGGTGTAGGTGAAACTGTTTTTGCGGGAAATAATTTTCCCGTAACACAACAAGAGTTTAAATTTCAGTTTAACGGGTTAGTTGCTTTTTACGACCCACCGAAAAAGAATATTCAGAAAGTGTTAGATGATTTTTACACCGCAGGTATTGTGGTAAAAATTATTACAGGTGATCATGCTTCAACAACTACCGCCATTGCAAAGCAGATAGGGTTTAGAGGATTTGAAAAGAGTTTGACTGGTGATGAACTGATGGCGTTACCCGAGAGTGAGTTGGAGCAAAGAGTGTTATATACCAATATGTTTACTCGAATGTTCCCGGACGCTAAACTCAAAATCATTAACGCTTTGAAGACAAAAAATGAAATTGTAGCTATGACCGGAGATGGAGTAAATGACGGACCTGCATTGAAAGCCGCGCACATCGGTGTTGCGATGGGTAAAAAGGGTACAGAGATTGCCAAACAAGCGGCTTCACTTATTTTGTTGGAAGATGATTTATCAAAAATGGTGGATGCCGTTGCAATAGGTAGAAAGATTTATACCAATTTAAAAAAGGCGACTCAGTATATCATTTCCATTCATATTCCCATTGTCCTTACCGTATTTTTTCCCCTTGCTCTAAGTTGGATTTATCCAAATATTTTTTCTCCGGTACACATCATTCTTCTTGAGCTAATCATGGGACCAACTTGCTCTATCATTTTTGAAAATGAACCGATGGAAGATAATACAATGGTTCAAAAGCCACGGCCCTTCACAACAACATTTTTCAATTGGAAGGAATTGACTACCAGTATTATTCAAGGACTGGCAATTACGGTAGGAACGTTAAGCGCCTATCAGTTTGCCGTGTACCAAAATTTTGGTGAATCACACACTCGCGCGCTGGTGTTTACAACCCTGATTGCCGCAAATATATTTCTGACCCTAATCAATCGCTCCTTTTATTATTCAATCCTCACTACACTTAAATACAAGAACAATCTGGTTCCAATTATAATCAGTGTAACTTTATTTATTACAGCATTACTGCTTTATGTAAAACCTCTTACCGTATTCTTTCAGTTTGAACCGCTCAATATTTTGGAATTAGGAATCAGCTCTGGCATTGGTTTTGTATCAGTAATTTGGTATGAAATTGTGAAGTGGAGAAGGAGAGGAAAGTAGTCTGTCTTAGAAAAATATGTTCCAGCAATGTGTGAATCATGTCACACTCTGCTACGGTTGTCTAACCTTTATCGCTCACTCCAATCACCTTGGTAGCGTTGTAGAAACTCATATTGCACCTCAACTTGAGGTACATGAAAGCATACGAAGAATTGCAAAGAGATGTGCAGTCCGCCATTAAATGGCAGCCGCAATTTGGATGCTGCAGAAATTGCAACAAAAAATGTCTTAGGTGTAACAGGATTTGTAGAGGACGTTGTTTTCAGCTTTAGCAGTTCATGGAGAAAAAGCGATAACGATGTAGTTGAACAAGTGGTAAATTCTTTCAAATAAACTTCATCTTCCTCCTTAGCGAAAAGGGTTCTGATTTTCAACAAACGCTCGCCCAGTTTCTTCACTTCCTCTTTCGAGTTGTCACCCATCATACGGATAGATGCCATCGTTCTGTCCAACAGGTCGATAGAAGAATCGGGAAGTTTGCGGTCTTTGTCGTAGCGTTTTGCCAAACGAATGCCTTCGGGTATAGCATCGGCATTTACTTTAATGAAGTGATGCTTTTCAAAGAAAGGAATAATTATCTCGAGCATTTTAGCGGCTGTACGCTCATCGGGTTCCTCAATTTTTATAACCTCAAATCTGCGGCTGAAAGCTTCATCCTTTTCAATGTGTTTACGGTATTCATCAAAAGTAGTAGCGCCAATAATGGTTATTTCACCACGGGCCAATTCCGGTTTTAATAACTGAGCAGCACCGGCTGCACCACCATTCTTATCGAGCAGCACATGAATTTCATCAATGAACAAAATGGCTTTATCAAACTGCTTGATTTCTTTGATAATACTTTTCAAACTGTCCTCTACTTCTCCTTTGTAAGAAGCGCCTGCCACAAATGAACCAAAGTCTAGTTCAAAGATGACTGCTTTAGCTAAAGCTGAAGGCACATCACCGTTTACAATATTCAAGGCAAATCCATCTACCAAGGCTGTTTTCCCGACATCTGGTTCACCGGTAATAATCACGTTCGGCTTCGAACGTCTACCCAATATTTCAGCAACCATCCGCACTTCTCTATCGCTACCAACTATCGGGTCAATCTTGCCTTCTTTGGCGCGGGCCGTTTTATCAATACAAAAACGCATTAAAGCATTCGCTGCACCCGAAGCAGGAGCCGCACCGGTTTCAGTGCCACCTTGGCTACCAGGCTTTGGAACTGTTTTCGACATGTCTGATAAATCAGCAAAGTCGTTCATCAGGTTAGCAACGGTTAGCGGATAAGTTTTTAACTGGTCGTAAGTAAAGCCTACACCCGGAGTAGACAAAGCGATTAAAACACATATAGGTTCGAGATTATATTTACCTAATTTAAGCTTTACCTTTTCAGCTTCTTCAAATACGGTAGAAATAGAAGCATCGCAACGAATGACTGCATCTAATTTTCGGGCTTTAGGATACGACTCAATGCGCACATCGGCCCATTCTTCGAGACATCCAACATCATTTCCGCTGTTCAATAAATATGGAAGTAGCTCCACATCTTTATGCAGAATGGCTCGTAACAAGTGTGCAGCAGAAAAATTATTGTTTTGATATTCGCGGGCTATGTATTGCGCAATTTGAATCGCTTTTTTCTACGACTCCGCATAGTTCAATTGTCCCATATTAGGGTATTAATTTTGTTCGAGTATAGAAGTATTTGATTTTCACCCAAATTGCTAAAAACAAAAAGCCTCCCGCATTTTTGCAAGAGGCTTTTGATTTATACGCTAAGTGATTATCGCATGGCTACATATTCTCCCAACTCGTTTACGCTGCTGCTGAAATTGAATCCATTGTTCACGATGTAGTAGTTGTTTTGGTCAACTGTTTTGGGGTAAGCGAGTTTTGTCATCTCCAGTTTCGAACTTTCGAACCAAAACAAATCCATCAGATTGCGCACTTGGGCGGAGGTAAAGTAATTGTAAGCCAAAGCCTGTTTAAATATACTCAAGCGCGCACTTTCGAAACTTGCATTATCAATAGTTTGTTTCAATTGAACAAAATCATTCTGGCTCATTGCTACGGGGCCACAAGCTTGCGCTACATGCACGGTAGCTTCGTTGCAAACAGGGTGGTTGTAAACCGGTGTTGAGCAAAGATTCGGTCTTGGTTTTATTGGATAGAAACAAACATCTGGTTGTTGTGGTTTATGGCAGTTATCATTATTGAACGCCACAATATTGTCGAACTGCAGTTTCTGCGATTCAGGATAAACGGTAGCGAACGATTCGGCATTGCCGGTTAATACTATCATTCCTTTAAATGCTGTCAGCATTCTTGAATGACCCCAATTATTGCCGATGCGATAAACCTGAAGGTAGTGCTTGCCAGAGCTAAGGTGTTCTGTTTTTGACATATCTCCTATTCCTCCTGCTTGTTGACCATCAATAAAAACTTTGAAGGGCGCCCCATCGCTTAGGCGAATGTTTAACGTAGAAAATGCCATTGGTTGATATTGAGCAAAAGCGGCAAAGGCAGCAAAACCTAAGATGGCAAGCACTATCAGCTTTCTGAATTGTGCCTTCATCTTCTTGTCAAGAATTGAATGGATTTGAAATGTGGTAATTTCTTTTCTGTTGGTTGGCAGTGCTATCGTTTTCATAAACTGGTTCTCCTTTATTGTTTTGTCCGAAGGACTCCTTCGGAGGTTAAAGAATTATGACTGTATGATTTCCAAAGTGGTGCCAAGGTTTAACAGCAAGTGGTGAGGGGCAAGTAGCGAGTGGCTAGAACCTTTGCCTGTATTGCTTTTCAGGCGAATGCAAAAAAATGTAAAGAGCTTTTGATTCGTTTCTCTCGCCTCTGAAACTTCGTTAGCCTTCCATAATTTCTTGTATTTTCGGCTCCCCAATTCATGATTTCCAAATTTACCATACAGAAGATTAATGACGAAGCCCGTGTAGAAGACGTGGTGGGTGAGTTTGTTACGTTAAAGAAACGCGGGGCAAACTTGTTGGGACTATGTCCATTCCATAATGAGAAAACACCTTCCTTCAATGTAAACCCGGCCCGGAACATTTACAAATGCTTTGGTTGCGGAAAGGCCGGAGGGCCTTTACAGTTTCTTATCGACTATCAGCAGTTGTCATATCCCGATGCGTTGAAGTATCTGGCTAAGAAATACAATATCGAAATTGAGGAAGAGAATATAACCGATGAGGAAAAGCAGAAAGAATTAGAGAAACATAATCTGGTAGAGAGTATTCAGATTGCTAATGCCGCTGCGCAAAAGTTCTATACCGATTATATGCTGAACAACGAAAGCGGCAGAATCGGGTTGGCTTATTTTAAGGAGCGCGGATTTCTGATGCATACCATCGAAAAGTTTCAATTGGGTTTTGCGCCTGATGGATTTGATGGATTTACCAAGCATGCGTTAAACGAAGGCTTTCAATTGGAGGTGCTGAAAAAAGCGGGACTTACTTCTTCCAAAGAAAACAGCACGGCAGATTTTTTCCGCAACCGCGTGATGTTTCCTATTCACAACATGACGGGCAAGGTCGTTGGCTTTGGGGGGCGGATAATGGTGAAGGATGAGAAATCGCCTAAGTATGTAAACACGGCCGAGAGTGAGGTTTACCTAAAAAGCAAATTGCTGTATGGTGCCTGGTTTGCCAAGAACGAAATAAGGAAGAAAGATGAGTGCTTGCTGGTAGAAGGTTATACCGATGTGGTTTCGCTGCATCAGTCGGGTATTGAAAACGCGGTGGCTTCTTCCGGCACTTCGCTTACCCCCGACCAGATTCGACTGATAAAAAGAATTACGCCCAACATCACCATGCTGTATGATGGTGATGCGGCAGGAATAAAGGCGGCTTTGCGCGGAACCGATTTGATATTGGAAGAGGGCATGAATGTGCGTATTGTGGTGCTGCCCGATGCCGAAGACCCCGATTCTTATGTGAAGAAAGTAGGCTCCGATGCATTTGCAGAATTCATTAAGAATAACCGCAAGGATTTGATTCTTTTCAAAACATCCTTGTTTGCTGCCGAGGCGAAGAACGACCCGATTAAGAAGTCGGAATTGATTCGCGATATTATTGATTCGATTGGTAAGATACCCGATTCTATTCACCGCTCGGTGTATGTGAAGGAATGCAGCCAGTTGTTTGAAATGGATGAGCAGATTTTGATTACCGAGGTAAATAAGCTGCGCAGAAAGAAAGCAAATGACGAGCAGACAACCATTCAAAAACAGGACGCGCAACAGGCAAAGGATTCGAAGCAGGACCAGTTACCCGATTCTTTTCATCAGCAGCAGTTTAATGAAGCCAATTCGAATCTGCATGTGCTGGAGCGCGACATCATCCGCATCCTGATTGAGTTTGGCAGTTGGAAGGTGGATGAAGAAGCGGAAGCAAACACCGTGGCGGCTTATATGCTCGATGATTTGGAAGGGATTGAAATTGAGACCCTGCGGTTTAAACCCGTTTATGATTTGATTAAGCGCGAGTTCTTGCAAGGCAACGTGCATGACGAAAAGTTTTTCACGGCCAATGATGATGAGCAGGTTACTAACCTGGCCATTGAATTATTGACGCAGCCCTATTCGCTTAGCGATAACTGGTGGGAGAAATACAAGATTGTGATACCCGATAAGAAATCAGTTTTTATTAAAGATATTCAATCGGCCTGTATCCGTTTAAAACAGTTTAGAAACATTACGGAGCTAAAGAAAATTGAACAGCGGATTAAGGAGGCCAAGGACGAAACTGAATTGATAAAGCTGATGAAACTGCACAAGCTACTGATAGAGCAGAAAAAGGAATTTGCCCGCACGGTGGGTAATGTGATTTACAGGCCTACGACTTAATAGACACGAGATATTAGACAAGACGACAAACAAACAGCGCGAAGGGTTTCCTTCGCGCTGTTTTGTTTTTGAGATTGGTCTTTCACTCGCGCAGGGAGCGAGGCAGAGAGCTTGCGAGGACTAAGGAGAAATTTAAAATGGACCATTTTTGAAGCCGTCAATGTAAACTCTGAAGCGAGGCTTAAATTTTGGCTTTATGGTTTCTTTGAACTCATTGCACTCATGCAAGTCAGTAACGCGCCCAGTGTCGTTTACATCAAAAATTAAATTCAAATAATGCTTGGATTTATTGCCGTAGAATATAAACCCTGATTTGCCTTTATTGATACATGTACAGTGGTCACAGTAACCTGGGAAAATGAGTAAGTGTGTATTTTTATAATCTTTCAAATTATTAAAAGATTTTCCAAGTCTGGCGATGAATTCTTCTTTAGAGAAATCCTGATAGGTTTTTTCATTGTCAAGAATGTCATTCAGCATTTCTATATCCATTTGACTAATGAAATACTTGACGGCTTCTTCGTGAGTATTGAGAGTAGGTGGAGAGGACAGTTTTAATTTCATGAGAAAATAAACTTAATCAAAAATAGGTTTTAAAACGGCACTCCCCCATCCTTCTCCCTACTCTTCTGTTCGTATTTATCATATGTTGAACTGCACCAACGGTCAACAAAAACATCAATCAGAGAGTTGTCAAGGAAAGGCAATTGCCTTTCAATTTCTGGCCAAATGAGGTCAGTATAAACATACTTATACTTACCATTGCTAAATTGCTTTATCGGTCTAATATTGGTAACCGCAGTATCACAAATATTGAGAACCTCCAAATTAGGATGTCCCCTTAGAAAATCTATGGATTTTAAAAATGTATTGTTTAAGCTTAAGAGCTTAAGGTTATGTAAGTGTTTTATGTTGGAGAAATCTTCGATAAGAGTGTTCGATAAGTCTAAACATTCAAGCTTAGAATTTATAGGCAAGAAATCAAGTTTTGTTAGAGCACAATTAGATATTTTAAGAACCTTCAAGTTCTCCATTGATGTAATAAATGAGAAATCTTCTACCTCACTATTTTCAATGCAAAGTGCACCAATGTTTGGAAATAAACCTAAAGGAGTAAGGTCATTTATTCTTGTATTTAGAATGTAAAACTCTGGCGTTTGGCAGGCATCTACGTATCTCAGACCATCTGCACTTGCACCTATATAGTTATAATTTTTTGACCACTTTTCAATTTGCCACTGAACTTGGTATTTATTAATTCTTGCGTAACGAGTATAAGTATCTTCCCATGATGTAGCGGGTAAATAAAGAGAGAAGTAGCTGCTTATATCACTTAAAACGGGGTTATTGCGTTCATCTGCAAACCGTATTGATTTTGCGATACATTCTTGCCATTCTAATGATAATTTCACAAACTCGTCCCGGTAATGCTGTTCTTGTTCCGGTAGTTTTACATCGAATTCTACAGAGTTACTTTTGCGTACGCTATTAAACTGTTTTAGCAATCTGTCGAATTCATCCAAATAAGATTTAGCCAACTCTGTGTCGTTGTCAATCAGCAAAATGTTTTCATCGTTATTAATAGCATTATGCGTATAGTTGTATGAACCCGTTATTGTAGTTGAGTCATCTATAACACAGAATTTATGATGCATCAAATTATTGGCTTCCTTCCCAAGAACATAAATCTTGATTTTGGCTTTGCTGTTTTTCTCTAAATTCTCTAATATTTCTCTATCACTTGCCGCAGATAAAACAAGATTTACCTCAATACCTTGTATTGCTTTCTGTGCTAAAACATCGAGTATGTCAGAATCACTAATCCAAGCAACCGCCAAATTGATTTGATTCTTGGCTTTATTAATTGCTGCCAGTATTTCTGGTTTAATGTCTTTATTAAACAGACTCTTTCTCATAAACTTTAGCGGTAGAGTATTATGAAAGTGAATAGATTCCGTCTCATTTGGTTGTTGTAAGTTATGGTGTACAAATAAAATAAAACACAAATTATGAGAGCAAAGTCTTTCTTATTGCACCGCAAAATATATAGAAGGCATCGGATTTAGATGCTCTACCTCTTTTCTTTTTGTAGTCACCTTTGAAAAAACTCTTTCGCAGTGAATCTGAAATTTCAATTTGAACACCTTGTTTTAATTTACATCTATTAGTTACATTGTTAGGGTCAGTAGCTTCAAGACCCGGAATCGATTTCATTTTTCTGGTAAGAACAGAATAACCCGCAGTACTTAAAATTTTATTCACCTTTTCGATTAATTCTACATCAAGTCCACCGATATAAATATCACAATCCTGTCTATTAGCCATACCATGAATAGATATTGCTGTAGCATGCTTCTTTAGCTGTCCAATTAGTTTGGGCTCGTCAAAGTTATGGCTTGTAATATGCAGACTTGCACAACCATTTCCATGTCCTTCAAAACTGTAATGGCTAAAATCTTCTTTTGCTACCTCTTCTACAATTTCACTCGTCCCGGGTTCTATTCCACCTCCATGTGGAGTAAAAATCAAAAATTCGGAGTCCAAGCGATTGACGGGTTTTACTGTGAACCTTTTTGGAGCGACCTTTGATTTTAATTCCTTATAATTCCTATATTCCTTAGACTTCTTCATTTTTCTGTTTTTGCAGTTCGGCTGTTGGCTGTTTTGTATTCGGCTGTTTGAGCGTCAGCGCAAAATAAAAGGGATGATACGAGTTTGAAAAATAGACGAGCGAATATAGGATGAAATTTTATCCCTTCCCTTCCACGCACACCCCTCCCTCCCTCGAATTTCTTCGCGGCATTGCTTAGTAGCAAAACAGATAATTAAAGCCTATAGAAGTCCACCCCTATCTTTGCCGCGTCAATTATCTTCATAATTGTGTCGCACTCAGGATTTCCTCCCCCTCTCAAAATGATGGATAGGTTAGGCTGGTGAATACCTGTGTCGGCTGATAGCTGTTTCAGGCTAATCTTATTCGCTTTTATGAATTTGCCTAGCTTAATACAAAACGCTGCGGTTGCTTTTGCTGCTTTTTTATCGAAGGCAGCTTTAAGTAATTGTGCTTTTGTCATGAGTTAAAATTGTAACCCAAATTTGAGCAAATGGCAAAAAACCTTCATTAGCTTATAAGCTAATTGAAATAGACCCTTTCACCTTCATTTTTGCAGTCTCTTAAAACAGATAGGGCAAAATGAACAGCGCTTATTTTTCTTTTTCACAAGCATTCGAAGTTTCTCCGAAAGCTTTTTGGAACTTCCCAAAAGCCTTTGGAAAGTTTCCGAAAGCTTTTTCCTTTTTCCCAAAAGCCTTTGGAGCTTTTCCAAAAGCATTTTCCCTTTTTCCAAAAGCATTTTCTTTTTTCCCAAAAGCTTTTGGAAAGTTTCCGAAAGCTTTTTCTTTTTCTCCAAAATCTTTTTGGAACTTCCCGAAAGGATTCGAAAATTGTTCGAATGCCTAAAAAACTCGTTTTTAATCATTTTTAAACCATAAAAACAAACAAAATGGCAATTACAACAGGTAGTGATTTGGAATTTGACAGCCGGGTAAACAGCTGCATGATTCAGGTAAACGACAATAAAGTAGCCTGGGTTATTCCCCAAACCGAAATTGATTTAGTAACCCCTTTATTGGACACTTGGAACACCAAGTATGGCATTACCAAGAACAAAAAGCTGGCTTCTACCGCTGACCGCGAGGGCAAAGACCTGGCGCGCGAAAAGCTCAGTCCGGTGTTCAGCAATTTTGTGGAGGTAAATATTTACCGCAATAAAAATATGGACTCGGAAGATATTCAAAGTTGCGATTTGGAGCCTCGCAAAAAAACCAAAACCAAGGCGGGAAAACCGAAAACGGTTCCGCAAATGGAATATGAGGCTTCTCATTCGCATATTATTGAGGCTTATTACCATCAGGAGCCGGGAGCAGACGGGGTGAGCAAGCGCGGCAAACCAAAGGGCGTTGGGCGCATTGAGATTGCCTATGTCATTTTGGATACTAAAACAAGTAACAGCACACCGGTGCCTAATCCGAACCCTAATCCTAATCCAAATCCAAATCCTGCACCGGATACAGAGAGCCCGCTAAACATGAATCCAGATGAGTTTCCTAAACGGATTTCGGGCAGTAAAAGCCCTGTGGAAATTGCGTTTCTTCCTGCCGATGCCGGCAAAACGGTGGTGCTTGCTGCGCGTTGGGTAAGCAAGACCAATATTACGGGCGATTGGGGCAAAATTGAACTGATGATGGTGCCGTAAAATAGTCGACAGACCACGATTAAAGCAAACAGCCCCGACAAAATTTTGGCGGGGCTGTTTGCTTTTAAAGGATTACCTGATTAAGTGCTTTACTACTTTCTGTTTATCCTGCCACTACATAAGTCAGCACATGCCCTTCAAAAAACTCGTAGTTTATTTTCAACCCTTTCAGCGGTTCTTCAATGCCCGCTATTTCGGCATTCAATACCCCGCTTGGTTTTAATTCAAAAGGCTCAATTAGTAGTTGTGTTGTAAATTCAATTCCTTCCTTGCCATGAAGTTTATACAATGCTTCCTTAGCGCTCCAGTACAATATCAGTTTCCCTATTTTTTCATCCGGTTCAATAGAAGAGATTTCATCCTCGCGCAAAAACTTGTGGGCAATGCGTTCTACTTTCGGGTTTACTGATTCCAGGTCAATACCCACGGCCAAATGTTCGCTCACCATAGCCGCAGCAAACTGAATGGTATGCGAAAGAGAAATATGGTGAGAAGAATTTTTGAGAAGAGGTTTTCCGGCAGCATTTTTAATGACAGTAGGAGAGGAGCCTAACATTTCGGTGACCAAATGCCGCGAAGCATACCATTGCAATCTGCGGGCTTCGTTTTTAATATCGGGCTGGGCATTGAACTTTTGTTCGAAAAAAGAGAGTTCTTCTTCTATTCGCCAAAGAGCAATTTCGAAATGAGGGGAGCTAATTTTTGTATAAAGCGGCATTACCCTTCCAGGTTCAGCGATATGGTAAAGGTGCGCGAATACATGCGCTCGATAGTGCGCGAATATATCAGGCCGGGAGTTGGGGAATGCACATTGATAATCCCGTGGCTCATTTTAAACTCGGGCGACAGAATGAAGTAAGGGAAGTAAATCATAAACCCGATGCCGTATTCGGCCGCAATATCGTGGTTGTTCAGCTTGATAATATCATCTGCTTTTCGGGCTTTCACGTTCGAGGCCAAATCATAATCGTAGCGCATGCCGCCAATTACATAAATTCGAAAATCCTTTATAGGGTCCGATTTGAAACGAATTAAAAGCGGGAAGGATAAATAAATAGAAGAAATGCTCTTCGTCACCATTTCGTGGTCGAGGGTTTCGTAGCGCAGGTTCTTATCCGAAAAAGAAAGCGTAGGAATAAACCGCAAATCGAAATACTTATGAAACTGGTAGTTGCAGATAATACCCAGATTGAACCCCGGCCCCAACTTTGGCTGCAACGAGCGAATAGTATCATTGGCCGGAACACGGGCCGGGTGATACACCTTAAAGTCGGCCACGTTCACCCCAAGCGCAATGCCGAAGTAAATGTTTTTCTTCCCCAACTCATGCACATTGAACTGCGCCCGGGCTGCAAAAACAAAAACCATTAAGAGAATTGTAACTTGTATTTTTCTCATTGCCAACTAGTAACTGTCAACTGTTTTATTTCTCCATTTTATAAAAAGCACAGGCACCAAAAGTCAAAGGCTGCCATTCAATATTACGAAACCCAATGTTCTCCAAAATTTTCACAAACTCCAAACCTTCCGGAAACACCTTCACACTTTCGGGCAAATAATTGTAAGCCCGCGCATCTTTAGAAAACAGTTTACCGATAATCGGAACAACTTTTCCGAAGTATAAACTGTGAAACACCCGAATTATTGCGTTCTGCGGCATAGAAGCTTCTAAAATAGCCACCTTGCCGCCCGGTCTCACCACCCGAAACATCTCTTTCAAACCTACTTCCAGATTTTCAAAATTCCGAACCCCAAAACCAACTGTAATTGCATCGAATGAATGATCGGCAAACGGCATTTTTTCGGAATCGCCTTTCACAAATTCCACCACATCGGCCACATTCATCTTCTTTGCCTTCTCGCGTCCGTAGTTCATCATCCCCTCTGATATATCAAAGCCGATAACTTTCTCCGGCTTCAGCGTCAGCGCCTCAAAAGCAAAATCACCTGTGCCGCTGGCCACATCTAAAATTCGTTTCGGCTGAATGGTGCCGATAAACTTCACCGCCTTCTTTCGCCAGGTAATATCAATACCGAGGGTAAGCAGGTGATTCAGGAAATCATAGCGGTGAGCAATGTTGTCAAACATCTCCTCCACCTGTGCTTTCTTGCTGCGCGCATCATTATATGGAGTAACTGGTTGGCTCATAAAGAGCGGCAAATGTAATCGCTTAAACCAAACCCCTGAATTACTACCCACCACTCGCTGCTTACTATTCACTACTATTGCAGCATGAAAATCAAATCAGCCGAATACATGGCAAGTTATGTGGACGTGGAGAAATGTCCCAAGGTGGAGATGCCGGAGTTTGCTTTTATAGGCAGGTCAAACGTGGGAAAGAGTTCCCTAATCAATTATTTGTGTGGAAGAAAAAAGCTTTCGAAAGTATCCAACACCCCCGGGAAGACACAAACTATCAACTACTTCGATATTAACGGAATTCTCCAGTTTGTCGATTTGCCGGGTTATAGTTTTGCCAAAGTTTCTATCGAAATGCGCAACAAGTGGAACAATATGATTCGCAACTACATCCTGCATCGCGAGCAACTGATGTATGTCTGCCAGTTGATTGAT
>CANJVG010000059.1 GCA_947478005.1 Bacteroidota bacterium | reverse complement strand
TAGTCCCACCCAGACTCGAACTGGGATTAGAAGTTTAGGAAACTCCCGTTCTATCCCGTTGAACTATGGAACCAGGTATAGAACCGCGAAAATAAAAATCCTGTGGCCACTTACTCGGCTCTTTAAATTCTTTTTGTAGTATCGCTAACTCAAAAAATATCTCTATGAACAAAAAGATACTTTCTACGGCTTTATTAGCGGCTATTCTTTCTTCCTCCATAGCACAAAAAGGGTTTACTCTCCGTTTAGCAGGGGGATATGCCTGGCCGGGCATAACGAATTCAGAAGGAATCATGGGCCCCAAGATTGATCCTTTCAGCCCTGAAAAGGATGGATTAGTCCCAATGATGAACATCAATGATACAATTCCGTCCACAAAAACTATTCATGGATCCTATGGCAAAGGGGTAAATGTTACCTTGGCCTTTGGATACATGATAAACCAATATTTCGGAGTTGAATTGGGGGTGTCTTATCTTAAAAGTGCCACCTATACGAGTGACCAAACTCGTGAACTTACGCTGCAATTAGCACCTGGTCCACCACCGCAATACGGTGCTCTGGGAAGATATATGCAAGCCCATATTGCAACCAGCGCTTTTGGTGTTTCGCTTATGCCTTCTGTAGTTTTGAAAGGAGCTAAACCGGGCTGGAAAGTTTATCCCTATGGACGTTTAGGAATATCCATGCCTATTTTTGGCGGTTTAACGCATACTATTTCTATTGATGTGGATACCACATTTTTAGATAAGGTTTCACAAGACCCTTATTATCTGGGCAAGCACGTAGACGTAAAATTGAAAACGGAAGGTGCCGCTTCAATCGGTGTAAATGGCGCCATAGGTATAGCCTATCAACCGCTGCCATATCTTGCAATTACTGCGGAGCTTATCGGACAGTATTTGAGCACACGTGCTAAATCTTCAAAAATTACGCAGTGGGATACAGATGGCAAGAGCAGATTGGAGGAACGGGGTGTTTACAGAACCGCCTTTAATTTTGTAGATGAGTTAGATAACAAATCAAACAATGCCGATTACAACAAAAACTACGACAAGAATAAACCTAAAGATGATATAAGACCTTCCGGTCCGTTTAGTAATATCGGATTCAATATTGGTGTATCCTTTTTGCTTAGTAAGGAAACATTAGCTAAGAAAAAGAAAGACGAGAAGAAAAAAATGTAGTCAAATGTCAGGCATAAAAAAAGCGGGTCAATTGACCCGCTTTTTTTATTTGTAGAAGGAACTATTAATTGAAAATAAGTTTCTTGGTAGTGCTCGACCCGTCAAATTTTATTAGGCGCGCTATGTATAAACCGGAAGAAAGATTGCCACGGTCAAAAGTAGTAGTGGAGCTAGTAATACTTTTCTCTTCTACTAAACGCCCGGTTTCATCAATCAACTGAACTTTTGTATAAACATTGTTTTGGGAAATGAAAATATTCAGTTTATCTGTTGCAGGGTTAGGGAAAATACTTACACCGGCATCTGAAGTAACATCACTTACGGAGGAAATCTGACCGGTGCACATTAAGTCGTAAAAGAAGTTTGCAGCAGTAGTGTCAACCTTAGTTAGTTTTGCCACATTGCCATCCCACGGACAGTGACCATCACCAGGGAATACAACACTTACATGGTTAACGCTATTGGCCTGATAAAACGACTCAAACGCTCCCAATCCGCAAAGCCGAACTTTAACAGCACCCGATAAAGGATAGGCGCATCCATAAGGAACCGTAGCATCTGCATCACCCTGAAAATTAACTGATGGTTTGCTGTTAGGGCCTACGAAATTAGGCTCGTTTAATCCACCTGCGCAATTAAGTAAAGCCTGTAATTCAGACGAATAGCCATCGTTACCACTATTGCCTTCAAAGCCTCCGTTTTGATTGATAATAGTTTGCATGGTAGGCGAAAGTTCTCCCACGCTGTCTACATAAATGCTGTGGATATACAATACAGACCCTGCTGAGTTTCCGCCTGCAATAATCATGTTGGGATTAATTCGATAAGTATTAGAAGTAGCTGCATCTTTACGGAAGAAGCGAATGGCAGATTTTCCATCACTTAGTGCTTTTAAAACCGTGGTTATTGCATAGTTGGAATCGAGATACATTTGAACCGCCTGTCCTAGTCGGTAATCGATAGATGCGGTAACATAGCCCCGCTTTGCAAAATTATTACACAATGTAATTACGGTTCCATCGGCTGTTTTACTTCCCGCATAGAAACTTCCACCGTGAGCCAGAATAATGAGCGGACGCATGGCGGCTGTATCTCCTGTTGGTTCGTAAACATCAAGTTTTAGTGTAGTGCCGTTGGACGTAGAATAAACCACATCAGAGGTTTTAGTAACGTTCGAAAAAATCTTATCCTTATAACGGGCACCACAACTTTGTGCATTTGTGATCTGCGTAAGCATCAAAGCCGCACAAAATAGTACGAGAGAGTAAATTTTAGTTTTCATGAAATTAATTTTGGGTTAGAAAAAAGTTATCGAAAGTAAGATCTTTTATCGAATGATGCTTCCTGCTGCTGTTAAATCTTTGGGTGATACAAAGTGAAGTTTGCCCGAATTGTCCTCTGCCAGCAAAATCATTCCCTTTGATTCAATGCCTCGAATTTTGCGCGGAGCTAAATTGGAAACAACCGAAACCTGTAAGCCGATTAGTTCCTCGGGTTTGAAATGCTCCGCAATTCCTGAAACAATAGTTCGAGTTTCAAAGCCAAGGTCAACAGAAAGCTTCAGTAGCTTGTCTGCCTTCTCTACTTTTTCAGCTGTTAGAATAGTACCCACTCGTAAATCAAGTTTTGTGAAATCATCGTAGGTAATTTCTGCCTTCGCGACTAAATCTGTTTCCGGTGTCTTTGATGAATCTGCTTTCTGTTCCACGTTTGCCTTCTGTTCCTTTTCGGTAGCTTCAACTTTGGTTGCTTGAAGCTTGTCTATTTGTTTTTGAATTATTTCATCCTCAACTTTTTGATAAAGCAAACTTGCTTTACTTAGGTGATGTCCCGGTTTCAATAAGTTTTGTTTGCCTGCATCCTGCCACGAAAAATGTTCGCGGTCTAAATTCAGCATGGCAAATATTTTCTTTGAACTGAAAGGAAGAAAAGGCTCACAAAGAATGCCGAGGTTGGCAATAATTTGGAGGCAATCGTAAAGCACTACGGCAGTAGCTTCCTTGTCTGTCTTAATCAATTTCCAAGGCTCTTTTTCCGAAAGCATTTGATTGCCGTGACGCGCCACATTGAGCATTTCGCCAAGCGCTTCGCGGAAATGAAAATGCTCTAATGCATCAGAGATTTTATCGCGTTGTGCGCTAATGAAAGTTTTGAGGTCAGAACATTCTCCGGCTTGCGGCACCTGATTGTCGAAATATTTATCCGTCAGGACCATAACCCGGTTTACAAGGTTCCCGAATATGGCCACGAGTTCGCTGTTTACGCGAGTTTGATAATCCTTCCAGGTAAATTCTGAGTCCTTAGTCTCGGGTGCAATAGAACAAAGCACATAACGAAGTTCATCTGCTTTGTTGGGGAACTCTTCGATGTATTCGTGCATCTCAACACTCCACTTACGGCTGGTGCTCATCTTGTCGCCTTCTAAATTCAGGAACTCGTTGGCGGGAACGTTGTCAGGTACAATATAATCTCCGTGCATGTGGAGCATTACCGGAAAGATTATGCAATGGAAAACAATATTGTCTTTGCCAACAAAATGAATCAAACGCGTGTCGCTATCTTTCCAATATAACTCCCAACTCTTGTTGTTTTCTTTCGCCCACTGTTTAGTGGCGGAGATGTAACCAATAGGGGCATCGAACCAAACGTAAAGCACTTTTCCTTCGGCATCGGGCAAGGGAACCTTCACACCCCAGTCGCCATCACGCGTCATGGCACGCGGCTGCAAACCGGCATCAATCCAACTCTTGGATTGACCATAAACATTCTGTCTCCAGTCTTTGGCATGGTCACGAATCAGCCAACGTTTTAACCACGGCTCATATTCATTCAGCGGCAAGTACCAGTGTTTGGTTTCGCGCAGCACAGGTTTGTTTCCACTCAACGTAGAGCGGGGATTAATCAACTCACTTGGCGAAAGTGCTTTGCCACATTTTTCACATTGGTCGCCATAAGCTTTGTCATGTCCGCAATTGGGGCAAGTGCCGATAATGTAGCGATCAGCTAGAAATACTTTTTTCTCTTCATCAAAATATTGTTCGGAGGTAACTTCTTTGAATAAACCTTTGTTGTAGAAATCAAGAAAGAATTCCTGTGAAGTTTCATGATGTATCGGTTCGCTGGTACGATGGTATATATCGAAAGAAATACCCAGCTTTTCAAAACTGTCTTTAACCAACACGTGATATTTGTCAATGATAGCTCGTGGAGTGGTATTCTCTTGTATAGCCTGAATTGTTATTGCAGTTCCATGTTCATCGCTGCCGCAAACGAATACCACATCCCGTTTTTGAGCGCGCAGATAGCGCACATATATATCAGCAGGCAAATAAGCTCCGGCCAGGTGACCAATATGTTTCGGGCCGTTGGCATAAGGCAGAGCCGCAGTAATCGTATATCTTTTCCAGTTCTTCATTCTTCGCAAAGTTGGAATTTTTTGTGAGAGTGGCATGACGATATATTTTTGTGTCGATGTCATTGCTCTAATTATTTTCGCATTATGCTATTACGACCCCCTTCG
The DNA here is from genome assembly GCA_947478005.1 of Bacteroidota bacterium. Taxonomy (GTDB): domain Bacteria; phylum Bacteroidota; class Bacteroidia; order Chitinophagales; family LD1; genus Bog-950. The sequence continues at coordinate 18,203 of CANJVG010000059.1, read as the reverse complement.
CTGCAAAAAGGAGATTCAGTTTATATCCTGAGCACTGCCCGTAAAATTACAATTGAAGAATTGCAACCCGCTATTCAGGCTTTGGAAAGTTGGGGATTGAAAGTGGTTCTCGGAAAGACTATTGGCAAAGAGTTTCGTCAGTTTGCAGGAACAGATGCAGAACGCAAGGAAGATTTTCAGTTGGCACTGAACGACAAAAACATCAAGGCGATAATCTGTGCGCGTGGAGGCTATGGCACGGTGCGCATGATGGATGATTTGGTGTATGATGAATTTATGAAGCACCCAAAATGGCTGGTGGGGTTTAGCGATGTGACTTATTTGCACACAGATATTTCGAATAACATAGGCACACAAACCTTGCATGGAGTAATGCCTTTTAGCTTCTTAAAATCGACACCCGAAGCGATTGAAACTCTGCGCAAAGAGTTGTTCGGTATTAAGAATGAATATGAAATTGCTCCGCATGAGTTGAATCGGGTGGGCAATGGTCAGGGAATATTGATAGGCGGGAATCTTTCTATTCTCTATAGCATTACCGGAACAAGAAGCGGGATAAATACAGCCGGCAAAATTCTTTTCCTCGAAGACTTAGATGAGTATCTCTATCACATTGACCGAATGATGATGAACCTGAAACGATCGGGCAAGCTGAAAGATTTAGCCGGATTGGTAGTTGGTAGTTTTACTGAAATGAAGGACAACAAGGTAGCGTTTGGCTGCACGGCCTACGATATTATTGCCGAACATGTGGCTGAGTTTAATTATCCTGTTTGCTTCAATTTTCCTGCCGGGCACATAGAGGATAACCGCGCGCTGGTAATAGGAAGAACCTATACTTTACAGGTGAATACTGATTCTGTAAAATTATTCTGACCATGGATAATTGGTTGGAATATGCCGGTGTTGCCTTCGGAATTATTTATGTTTTGCTGGCTTCGCGCGGCAATATCTGGTGTTGGCTCGCAGGTATTATTAGCTCGGCCCTTTATATCTACATCAACATAACTCATCAGCTTTTTCAGGATGCTATTCTGCAAACCTATTACGTAGTAGCGGGTCTTTATGGTTGGTGGCTATGGAGTAAGAAAGGAAACGATGAAGAAGTGCTAAGGATACAATCTTTGTCCCTACAAGAAAATGGGATATTGATTTTCTTCGGAGCACTGCTTGTTCCTGTTTTTGGGTTTGTGTTTTCTAAACTCGGCAATTCACTTTCCTATTTCGATTCGGCCGTAACTATTTTTAGTTTCATTGCAACCTGGATGACAGCTAAAAAGATTTTAGAAAACTGGTTGTTCTGGATTGTGATTGATATCGTAGCCGCGGTGATGTATTTCATCAAGCATCTGGAACCTACGGCAGCCCTCTATATCTTCTTTGCCTTAATTGCAACTTATGGATATTACGAGTGGAAGAAAACATTGGCTGCATGATTTACAGAATCACACTTACAGGAACGGAGTCCACCGGCAAGTCAACATTGGCGGAACAGTTGGCTGTTCATTACAAAACGATTGGTGTGCCTGATTTCTCGAGACTTTATATCGAACAACTTCAGCGGCCTTATTCCTTTAAGGATGTGTTGGAGATTGCACAAGGAATTATAGCAGAGGAAGACAAGTTGATTTCTCAGGCCAACAAAATTCTTTTCAGCGATAATGACCTAATCAACATAAAAATATGGTTGCGCTATTATAAGTGGGAAGTGCCACGGTGGTTGATCGATGAAATTGCGAAGCGCAAAAGCGATTTGTATCTGCTCTGCGATATTGATTTGCCGTGGACCCCCGACCCGCAACGGTCTAACCCCAATGACCGCGGTGAATTGCTTACTCAGTTTTCAGAGGAGTTAATCACTATAGGTGCTAATTTCAAATTGGTGAATGGCAAAATGGAGAAAAGAACAGAGATTGCCATTGAGCATATTGAAAGCTTCCTGCATACTGCGCGGCACTAAAACTTTTCCAACACATAACTCTCAACTTTTTTATGTTTGCCTAAACTTTCTGGGGGCGTTTCTATTCGCAAGTTTAGAATCTGAGAAGAACCCTTCGAACCTGAACACGGTAATGCGTGCGAAGGGAAGAGAGAGAAGAGCCACACGCCTTTTCCAATCGAAGCCATTTCTTCTTCCTTCCGGAGTAAAACTGATTCAACATGAAAAAGATTTTATTCTTTCTGCTTTTGGCGCAAACCGGTTTTGCTCAAACTGATTCTTTGGCCACAAAACCCGATTCTTTCAAAACGGTTTTTAAAGATGATATCATGATCTACTCTACCCGTGCGGGAGATAAGACGCCCACTACTTTCCAAACCATCAGTAAGGAAGACCTGAACAAAAACAACCTTGGTCAGGATTTGCCTTTTCTGCTCGATAACACACCCGGTGTGGTGACTACTTCCGATGCAGGAGCAGGAGTGGGTTATACCGGAATAAGAATTCGAGGCAGCGATAACACACGGGTGAACGTAACACTCAACGGCATTCCTGTGAACGATGCCGAATCGCAAGCAACCTATTGGGTTGATTTGTCTGATGTAGTGTCTTCAGCCCAGAGTGTGCAGATACAACGGGGTATTGGCTCCTCGACCAACGGAGGTAGTGCCTTTGGAGGTACGCTGAGTATGCAAACCCAAACACCTTCTGAAAATCATTTTGTGGAAGCCAAAGTTTCGATGGGTTCATTCAACACGTTTAAGATTAACGGCAAAGTAGGTACCGGCATTCACAAAGGTTTTTTTGCTGAAGGCTCTGCCACATGGATTACAAGTGACGGATACATTCAGCGTGCTTCGTCTAATCTTCGCTCGTATTTCTGTCAGTTGGGTTACATGAAGAACAACACGCTGTTGAAGCTGGTGTATTTTGCCGGCCAAGAGAAAACCTATCAGGCATGGAATGGTGTGCCGCAGGATTCGTTAACTACCAATCGCAAGTTCAATGATTTGGGAACCGATTACGGTCAGCATGTACCGGCTTACAAAAACCAAACGGACAATTACTCGCAGGATTATTTTCAATTGCTGTTTGCGCAGCGATTGCCGAATCAGTTCAATCTGAATGCCGGTTTGTTTGCTACCCTTGGCCATGGTTACTACGAAGAATATAAGGCCGGGCAGACCTTCAATAATTATTTCGAAAACCATGACACCCTTGGTTTGTCGAGCGATTTAGTTCGGCAGAAATGGTTGAAGAATGTTTTTTACGGAGGAACTTTTGCCTTGAACTATGAGCACAAAAATATCTCCGCCACCCTGGGTGGTTTGTTGGGTCAGTATCGCGGAGAGAATTTCGGCAAGGTGATTTGGGCACAGGATATTTCGGACTTTGACAAGGACGCGAAATACTATGACGGCCACTCGGTGAAGAACGATTTCAATGTCTATGCAAAATTCAATTACGAGTTGTTGCAGAAAATCAATCTATATGTTGACCTGCAATATCGTTATGTGGGTTATTCGGCTAATGGTATTGATGATGACAAAGCCAATTACACCTTCGCCCGTAAATGGCATTTCTTTAATCCCAAAGCAGGTATTCTTTACCGGATAAAACCGGCCCATCAGGTTTATGCCTCGTATGCCCTCGGCAATCGGGAGCCTAACCGCGATGATGTGATGGCGGCTTTGGCAAATAACAAAACCGTGAAGCCCGAAACCATGCACAATCTGGAAATCGGATATAAGTTGTTGCATCGCAAATATCCTTTTGCCATCAACTATTATTTGATGCAGTATAAAGACCAGTTGGTGCTTACAGGTCGATTGAATGATGTGGGCAACCCGATTAAAGAAAATGTGCCAGCGAGTTACCGGATGGGTGTGGAGTTGAACGGAAGCATCAATGTGTTGTCGAAGAAAGAAGGCCGGAAAGTGTTTGCCATCAATTACAACTTTGCTTACTCCCTCAACAAAATAAAATCGTTCGATGAGTATATCTACACTTACGATGACAACTACTCGCCTGTTGATTCGCTTACACAAATCATTACGCATAAGAATGCCAACATTTCTTTTTCGCCAAGCATAGTGGCATCATTAGAGTTGGTGGCCTATCCTGTAACAGGTTTGGAGATTAGTTTGACGAACAAGGCTGTGAGCAAACAATATCTGGACAATACATCGAACGAAGGCCGCAAGCTGAAACCGTTCTACTATTCGAACCTGCGCATCAGTTACCGTCTGCCGCTGAAGCGCGATGATAAGGAGATTAAGTTCACGCTGTTGTTCAATAATATTTTCAACCGGCTGTATGAAAGCAATGGCTACAGTTACAGCGAGCGCTATTTTTCGGGCGGTGAAAAGACCGATACTTACACTTACAACTATTACTACCCGCAGGCAGGGTTTAATATGCTGGCGGGAATGAGTGTGCGGTTTTAGAGAAGTTTCACGCGGAGGCGCGGGGACCGCGGAGATGGAGAACATAAACTATGGATTCTCCGTGCGCTCCGCGCCTCTGCGCGAAACATGCCTTTGTTATTTTCCTTTAATCCATTTTGTAATCGTTTCGAATCTTCCACCTTTGAAGAATGAAATATCTATTCACCGGACTTTGTCTTTCGATCTTGCTGAGCGGCTTTGCACAAAGCAGCAGTTATGAGCAGCAGAGTTTTTGCAAGAGCCTGAACAAGGTTTTTGAACTCGGGCGGCATGATAATTTCGATTCGTATGACGGCACGATGGTGAAGCAAAGTCCCCTGCTGCCGGTGCCCGGTTATGGGATTAAACTTGAACGCTTTCCTGTAAATTATGCCGATAAGGACCATCACTTTGTGGGCAAAACAAACGAGAACCTCGACTCGCTTTCGGCTACGATTAAATTGGAAGAACTGAAAACCTTTGTAGGCAACTGCCTCGACAGCGCGCAATGGAATAAATGGACCGAAACCACGGGTGATGATTCTACCACTGCGTTTTTTCGTGAGTTTAAAGAAGCCAAAGCCACGAGCAAGGACATGAAGCTCACGCTTGCTATTATTACGGTGGCGCCTAAACTTTACTCGGTTAATTTGTATGTGAGGAGGAGGTAGAGGGGTATCCGCTTTACTTTAACGGAAAGCCTAAATGCAAATGAGTTAAAGCCTATTCTTGAATTCCTATTGTTTCAGTTGAATGATTAAGTTTGAAAATTAAATTTGATTGATGAAACAAGAACGAGTTGTTCAACTAATAATTTTGGGTGTAGTAGTTTTTTACACTCAATACTATCACCTCACAAATTTAACATACAGAATTTGGGACGAGGCCCGCTTAGCCACAAGTGCTTATGAAATGGCAAAGAGCGGAAATATAATGGTGCCAACTTTTGAAGACAAGCCGGACATGTGGAATACTAAACCTCCGCTTATGATTTGGGCACAGGCAATTTTAGTACGGGTTCATGGGCTTACTGAATTGTCGGTCCGATTACCATCTTCTTTTTGCGCAACCCTAACCTGTTTATTGATTTTTGGCTTCGTATTGTATCTCACTCAAAGCGGATGGTTTTCATTATTTGGCGCTGTGGCTCTGTGTACTTTCAACGGGTACATTGGTTATCATGGGGTAAGAAATGGAGAGTACGACTCGATGCTTACGCTTTTTACCACAGCATATCTAATCAGTATTTTTCTTTATTGCCAGATTGATGGTCCTAAACGGAATTGGTTTCTGCTGCTGTTTTTTTTAAACATCAGTTTAGGCATTCTTACAAAAAGTGTTGCTGCTTTGCTTTTTCTTCCGGCTGTCTTTGTATACCTTTTGTTTTCCGGAAAAATGAAGGATTTATTCACCAATCGATATTTTTATATTGGGTCAGGACTTAGCTTGCTGATGGTGCTTGGATATTATTTATTGAGAGAACACTACAACCCCGGCTATTTACAGGCCGTTTACGAAAATGAATTGGGTGGCCGTTTTTTAAAAACCAACGAAGAACATAATGAACCTGCGTTCTTTTATTTCACCAACTTTTATCTATATCGCTTAAGAACATGGCTTTGGTTTTTCCCTTTAGCCGCCATCTTTCTGTTTTTAAATTCTGGGAAACGCATAAAGAATGCAGTTTGGTTTTTGCTTTTGATTTCAGCTACTTTCTTATTCATTATTTCTTCGAGCAAAACAAAGTTGCTGTGGTATGATATGCCTCTTTACCCATTAATAGCCACTCTTTTCAGTTTAGGTGCCTTTTCTCTATTCTCATGGGTGTCCAATAAATTGCCGCCAGTCAATAAATCGCTGATTTCTATTTTTCTTTGTTTATCAATACTCGGCTACCCGGCTTATGAAATGTACAACATGATAAAGTGGGAAGGTGACTATGGAACAAATTTTGATAATTATAGCGCTTCCTATTATTTGCGGGATTTAGCCCGCAGCGGCAAAGACGTCCACAACTACATTTATTTCTATGATGATTATTGTCCCCAATTCACACTTTATATAAAGCGGTTAAATGATATGGGAATGAACATGACGGCAGTCCAGTTTTCTGGAGGCGACACTTTTCGGGATGATTCAAAAGTTATTACAAATAGCCACTCCACCGGGCAGTACATTGAATCGAAATATGAATATGAGGTGTATGAAGAAGTAAGAAATATTCGTGTGTACCTTATCAAGAAAGCTAAAGCCTGAAACCATTATGAATCCGCAAATCTCCATTGTAGTTCCGTTGTTCAACGAGCAGGAAAGTTTTCATTTGTTACTCGAACGACTGAATGATTTGATGAAGAATTCCTCTCTTACCATCGAAATTGTAATGGTTGATGACGGTTCGAAGGACAGCACCGCACAACTCATGCAGTTAAATGCTATTCAGGATGAACGATATCATTGTATATTTCTGTCAAGAAACTTCGGACACCAACTTGCTTTAACCGCAGGACTTTCGGTGGTAAGAGGAACAGAAGCTGTTTTATGTATTGATGGCGATTTACAAGACCCGCCTGAATTGCTCGATGAATTTTACAAACTATACAAGCAGGGATATGAAGTAGTATATGCGGTTCGTAAAAACAGAAAAGAGAGTTGGCTGCTTAAACTCATGTTTCATTATTACTACCGCATTCAGCGGAAGATGAGCGATATTGATGTGCCATTAGATAGTGGTGATTTTGCCTTGCTAAGCCGCAGAGTAGTAGATACCATGAATCAACTGCCAGAAGAAAGTCGTTACCTGCGCGGCCTTCGCTCCTGGGTTGGCTTTAAACAAATAGGCTATGAATATGACCGGCCCGAACGCGCAGCAGGAGAAACAAAATATCCCATTAGCAAACGAATTAAAATTGCGCTTAACGGAATTTTCAACTTCAGCGAAATTCCGGTTAAGTTCATTACCAATATGGGAATTGCCACTATTCTCATTGCCCTTTCTTATTTCATCTATACCTTGCTTAAAAGGTTTGTATTTCATATACCGGTAGTGGAAGGTTTTACGGGCTTGCTTTTTACCATCATTCTTTTCAGCGGAGTGCAATTAGTTTCGCTTGGAATTATTGGCGAATACGTGCTTCGCATCTTTTTTCAAGTAAAAGGGCGTCCGCTTTTTATAATCAAGAACAGAATAGTTGACGGAAAATTAGTGGAGTAATACTAGGTGCAATATGAGCCGATAATTCAACCACTGCTTTTTCATGAGTTTAAAGAAGCCAAAGCCACGAGCGAAGACATGAACCTTACGCTTGCCCTCATTACTATGGCTCCTAAACTTTACTCGGTCAATTTGTATGTGAGGAGGAGGTAGGGAGAGCTTGACTAACTAGCCCTATTATTTAGACTGTTAAGATCCCTTCTTTCGGATTCTAATCAAGCAAAGTGTCTTTTAAGGTTTTTAAGAGTTTTGCCAACCTAATGTCGTCTAGGGTATCAAGCATATATTGTCTGTATACTTTTTCTCCGTCTCTTAGAATCACTTCGAATCTGCTCTTATAGGCATCAATTTTTATGTGCTTCTGGTCTTTTCGAAGTCCAAAATTAACTAAACGAGAGATAATCAAAGTATGCATGGATGTCCCAATTCGAAAGTATTTGTCTTCGCCATTTTTTTCATCGTTGCCATTAATTGTCTAATGGCTTTAAGAAACTCAAATCCTGATGACGAATTTATTAAGTAGTCAAAACGATTCTCCGTCTCCGTCCAAGAATCACTGAAACGTTTGGATATCTCTATTGTTCTTTCGTCCATTTGATTATTCATTTCACTTCAACGAATATAAAAGGAAGTTTTAGGCTTATCGTTGGCGGCTTTGTTTCCTTGCTTTTATGATATCCATTCCCGCACCTTCCGGCCAAGTACCCAGATGTTCCGGCTGGGTTCTCACGCCCTCTGGCCAAGCTTCCACGTGTTCCGGCCAGTTTCCCGTGCCCTCCGGCCAAGTACCCAGATGTTTCGGCTAGGTTCTCACGCCTTCCGGCCTAGCTCCCACATGTTCCGGCTACGTTCCCATGCCTTCCGGCCTGGTTCCCACGAGTTCCGGCTACGTTCCCACGCCTTCCGGCCAAGCTGCCAGATGTTCCGGCCAAGTTCCAACGCCTTGTTTTTTCTCAAGATTCGCTTATTTTTTCATTTTTTTGGCCATTTCCTGGATTTTTTCATTTCGGGCCAAAATCACATAAATTCATGTCAAATCGCTGTCTTCATGTAAATGCCACTAAATCCCAAACAAAAAAGCCCCGACAGATTTCGGGGCTTTTTTTATCTAAACTGTGTTTAATTTGCCCCATGCATCTGAGTTTTCGTAAGGCCACATCCGAGGACATTCCGCTCATTAATGAGCTTGCGCAAAAAATTTGGCGCGAACATTATCCGGCTATTATCAGCATCGAGCAAATTGATTTTATGCTGCTCAACCGCTATTCAAAACGGGCCATAGAAGAAAGTATGCAGCGCGGAGAGCAATATTATCTGGCCTACGCCAATAACGAACCTGTTGCTTATGCAGGCATAGAATCGAAAGACAGTTTTTCTTACCTCCACAAGTTTTACGTTGATGTGTCGAACCACCGGCATGGAATAGGCCGGCAATTCTTTGATTACCTGCTGCATCAGAACGAGTCTGCCAAACTCATTAAACTGCAGGTAAACCGCAGCAACTACAAAGCCATCAATTTCTATTTCAAAAACGGCTTCGTCATCGAAACCACTGGCGATTTCGACATTGGCGGAGGCTATTTTATGAATGATTTTGTAATGGTCCGACAGGCCCTTTAGCGCGCAAAACATTGCCAGGCCGGCTTTGATTCGGCTACATCTTTTGTTCCCTATTCGTACCTAAATCATATCTACGGCTGATTTCGCTCATTAAAATCGGGGGTGGTGTCGCGCACTTTTACAATTGAAATAAAACTCAATACTATGTACCGGAAAATCAGTAGCCTATTCACCGTGGCTGTTTTGTTCCTCGTTCTAAACAGTTGCAACAACAACCAAAAGAAAACCGAAAATGAAGGTACCGAAGCACCGAAGAGTATGGTCACCGAAGAGCCAAAAGATGACGGGCAAGGAGTGGGCAAATTCAAAAACATAAGCCTTACGGCTATTGATGAAAAACTGGCCGAACAGGGTAAAGTAATTTTCGATGCAAAGTGTGCAGTCTGTCATATACCAACAGACCAAAAATTAATTGGCCCGGGTTTAAAGGGCGTTACCGAGCGAAGACAAGGTGCATGGATCTTAAACATGATGACCAACCCTGTAGAGATGACCCACAAGGATCCAACGGCTAAAGCCTTACTGGCCGAACATCGCACGCAAATGACATTTCAGGATGTGGAAGACGACCAGGCAAAACTGATTCTGGAATTTTTAAGAGCTAATGACGAACATGCTAAAGAGGAAGTAAAGAAGTAATTCCACAATGCCAAAAACAGAAAATAATCAATCATGAATAATTTCAAAAACACCATCATCATTTCCGGCCTGCTGCTGCTTTTATTTTCTTGTAATAAAAATTCGAATGATGGCACAGAAACACAAACAGGCAATAACGGGCAGGCCAACTCCGTAGCTTCGCCAAATAGTAGCAGCAATGGAACAGAAATTACCATCGGCATTCAAACCTGGGCTACTACCAATCTGAATGTCGGCAACTTTAAAAATGGCGACCCTATACCCGAAGCAAAGACCGCCAAAGAATGGGAGCAGGCAGGAAAGGATAAAAAACCGGCATGGTGCTATTATGATAACAAGCCTGAAAATGGCGCAACCTACGGAAGGCTCTATAATTGGTATGCTGTGCACGACTCCAGAGGCTTAGCACCCGAAGGTTGGCGGGTACCCAGCGATACAGATTGGACGGTGCTTACGACTTTTTTGGGCGGTGCCGAGACAGCGGGTTTAAAAATGAAAACTACCAGTGGTTGGAAAAAGAATAATAATGGAGATAACTCGAGTGGTTTCTCAGCTCTGCCCGGAGGTTACCGCTACTTCTTTGGTCCTTTTTATAGTTTAGGAAAAGGTTGCTACTGGTGGAGCTCTACCGAAAATTTTTCGGATGATGCCTTCCCACGCTATATTTCACACGACTACATAAATGTTTACCGATTCGGCTATTACAAGCAGAATGGCTTATCAGTTCGATGCCTTAAAAATTAGCGGGGTCTTGCTTAGGAAGTTTTGTTGGCCTTAATTCTTCACCAACTTATCATATTTGGTAGAGTTGCTAGGGTCGCATCTGCGTAGTACAGCCAATGCTTTTGCTTTCTCACTCATATCGGCTCCCGAAAAAACATTTACCAACTCATCGCTCTTAGCCTGAAAGAAAATGGCTAACAGAATTGTGTTCGGATTGTCCTTGGCAATTCGGTCGAGTTTGTCTAAAGCACTCATAATATTTTGACGGGCCAATGCAGGCTTGTCGTAGAAATTATCCATACCCGCATAACTATATTCATATAGCGCCTGCTTAAATAAATCGTACTTACTCGCCATCAAATTATTTATCAGCCAGTAGCGGTTGCGTTGTCCGTCAAATGGTTTCCAGCCTTTTGAATCAGCTGCGTTGGTCGGCACGTTATTCATAATCTGCTCGGCCAGCGTAAAGTATTTAACGCCCCCGCCTTTGGTAAGACTTTCATAATCTAAGCCAATAAGTACATAAGCGTAAAAACCGAGAATAGAAGTAAGGTTCGAGTTATATTGAGTAGTGTTAAAATCAAGCGGCTGATTTTGAGCATAAGTAATAATGCAATCGTTATCAATGAAATTAAACATGGGTGAGTTATACGAACTGTTGAACACCGGTCGAGAAGATTGAATCGTCAGCTTAGCCTTGTATACATCCTGCGCATCGGTAGCCTCTAAATTTAAATTCAACTGGCACTCAATTTTTTCCTCAATGCCAAACTGGTCATTCGTCCACGATTTATTGTTCATGAATTCGGTCAACGTAGTTTCCATCGTCTTAAAAACACTGGGGTCAACACCGGTTACCTTTTGCGTATTCACCGTAATCTGACAACGCAGCTCTTGTGCATTCGACCAACCTGCCGCTAACAAACCAATGATAAGAGCGATGGCTTTGAACTTTAAACTTTGAACTTTGAACTTCATTTTTTCTGTATCAGAATTTTGTTTGTGTAATCCACTATATCCTTCGCCACTTCCGTTTTATTCTTCAAATCAAAATTAGTCACATTTCCTTCTCTGTCAATGATAGTTATTTTGTTCGTGTCGCCTTGAAACCCCGCTCCTTCATCGCGCATAGAATTCAATACAATGAAGTCAAAATTCTTTTTCTTCAGTTTTTCGCGGGAGTTTTGCTCTTCATCATTGGTCTCTAAGGCAAACCCAACCACTACTTGATTGTCTCTTTTTTCCTTGCCTAGTTCCTGTGCTATATCTTTTGTCTTTACCAGTTCAATCGAAAACTCATCTTCCTTCTTTTTAATTTTTGTGGCGCTCGGAAACCTCGGAGTATAATCAGCCACTGCCGCAGCAAACACTATAACATCGGCCCACGAAAAATATTGTGTGCAGGCATCAAACATTTCAGCAGCGGTTTGCACCTTCACTTGTTTGATAGCGGGATTAACAGGACTCAGCGAAGTCGCTCCTTTTATCAGCAGGACTTCGTTTTCCTCTTTTGCAAATTCTTCCGCAATAGCAATACCCATTTTGCCTGAAGAATGATTGCCGATAAACCGCACTGGGTCGATGGGTTCATGTGTAGGACCTGCGGTAATAAGAATTTTCATAGGAACTGAATGTCGCAAATGTGCTAATTAAGTCGGAAAAGAAAAGCGAAGAATGAAACCAACAAAACAACCGTTTCATCAAAAACAATAAATTCGTTTTTCAATTTCAATTTATGCGTTATCAATCTATTCCTTCCGATATGTTTATCCAAAACAGGAAGAACTTTACAAAACAGATGAAGAAAGACTCGTTAGCTGTGTTTGTAAGCAACGATATTGTGACCCGTAGTGCCGATGCCGGTTACAAATGGCGTCAAAACCCCGACACTTTTTACCTGAGCGGTATTGACCAGGAAGAAACCTTCCTGCTCCTTTTTTCCGATGCACCGGAAGCGAAATACAAAGAGATATTGTTTGTGCGCAGAACCAGCGAACTTATTATGGTTTGGGAAGGGAAAAAGCACACGATTGAAGAAGCTAAAAAGATTTCGGGTGTGAGCGAAGTATATTGGAGCGACTCGTTCGAAGATATATTCAACATGCTCATGCACTATGCCGACCATGTGTATTTAAACACCAACGAGCATGACCGGAGTATTTCGATGGGCGAAGCCACTGAGGTAAAGTTCGCACGCAAAGTGATGAACCATTTTCCGTTGCATAAGTATGAGCGCAGCGCGCCAATAATGCATGAGCTACGTGTTTCAAAATCGAAATATGAAGTGGAACTATTGCAAAAAGCAATTGATATAACCCATAAAGGATTTTTGCGTGCACTTAAATTTATCAAACCCGGTGTGTGGGAATATGAAGTAGAAGCCGAGCTGACCCACGAGTATGTCATCAACCGCGGCAGCGGCCATGCTTATGAACCAATCGTTGCGACCGGTGAAAATGCTTGTGTGTTACACTATGTTTCCAATGAAGCGCAGTGCAAGGCAGGAGATTTATTGTTGATGGATTGTGCTGCAGAATATGCCAATTACAATGCCGATTTAACCCGCACAGTGCCTGTGAGCGGAAAATTTACAGCACGCCAGAAGAAAGTTTACAATGCGGTATTACGCGTTCATCGCGAAGCGGCTGCTATGATGAAATCCGGTGTTGTACTCAATGATTTGAATAATGAGGTTCGGTCGATTATGGAGAAGGAGTTGTTGGGTCTTGGCCTTTTGACAAAGAGTGAGATAGCAAAACAGGATAAAAATAAACCTGCTTACAAAAAGTATTTTCCTCATGGTACAGCCCATTTCCTTGGTTTAGATGTGCATGACGTAGGCAATCGTTTCAATAAACTACAAGCAGGTGCTGTGCTCACCTGTGAGCCTGGAATTTACATTCAGGAAGAAAAAATGGGAATCAGAATTGAGAACAATTTGCTCATTACTAAAGATAAGCCTCTTGACCTCATGAAAAACATTCCTATTGAGGCAGAAGAGATTGAAGATTTAATGAACAGCAAAAAATAAAATCGAAAAGAACTATGGGCGTACTCTCTCTGTTTAATTTCGCCAACCTTCTTACGTTGCTTAACCTGCTCTCAGGTTGCATGGCTTTGGTATTCCTGTTTAACTATCAGGTCCAATGGGTTCCTGTTTGCATTCTGGTTTCTTTGGTGGCAGATTTTTTAGATGGTTTTGCAGCGCGCCTAACCAAGAACCCTACGGACATCGGCAAGCAGTTAGATTCACTGGCCGATGTGGTAAGTTTTGGTGTTTTACCAGGTGCCATTTTATTCCACCTGATGTTTCAGAAATATGAAACGAGTGAACTAGTCTTTCCCTTAAACCGCATGTATGCTTATTCAATACCTGCCTTTTTAGTAACGCTGGCTGCGGCATTGCGTTTGGCTAAATTCAATATTGATACAAGACAGAGCGAAGACTTTCTTGGATTGGCGACTCCTGCCGCAACCATGTTTGTGCTTGGCTTGCTACTCATTGTTCTTTACAACCCCTACTGTTTGGCAGCACAAGTCTTTACTGGCAAAGTTCTCTATGGAACTGCGTTATTGCTTTCTGTCTTAATGATAGTCGAGATACCGATGTTTGGTTTTAAATTCAAATCGTTTGGATGGATAGGAAACGAAATCCGTTACCTGTTTATAATTCTTTCGGTAGCTTTATTAGCAGTGCTTAAATTCGCAGCGGTTACACTGATTATTATTCTTTACATTTTAATTTCCATAGCAACTAAACTTATCAAACGATGAAATTCAGAGCAGAGATAGACGTAATGCCCCTTAAAGAATTATTAGATCCACAAGGTAAAGCTGTAGAGCATGGCTTGCAGAAAATGAATTTTACAGAGGTGGATGATGTGCGCATTGGCAAGCATATCAGCATCAAGCTGAGTGCAGATTCTAAAGAAGCAGCGACTACTCAGGTAGAAAACGCTTGCAAGAAGTTGCTGGCCAATCCGATTATGGAGGGCTATAAGTTTGAATTAATTCAGGAGTAAATACACCCCTAAATCCCCTAAAGGGGACTTTGAAAAATGTCTAAACTCTTCATCGTTCCTACACCGGTTGGCAATTTGGAAGACATGACTCTTCGTGCTATTCGTGTGTTGAAGGAGGTGGATTTAATTCTTGCTGAAGACACCCGCCAAACCAAAAAACTCCTCGACCATTTTCAAATTCAGAAGCAACTGATTGCCTATCATAAATTTAACGAGCATAAAACCGTTGAGTCGTTGGTAGAAAAAATTAATTCGGGAATGACTATTGCCCTTGTCAGCGATGGAGGCACTCCGGGCATTTCAGACCCCGGTCACATTCTGATAGCTGCTTGTGTGAAGGAGAATATTGCAGTTGAATGCCTGCCGGGTGCTACCGCTTTTGTGCCGGCCTTAGTTAACTCTGGTTTCGCTACTGATGAATTCGTGTTCATCGGATTCCTACCACACAAAAAAGGCAGACAAACCAAACTCAAGGAAATTGCCTCGATTGAAAAGACAATTCTTCTCTACGAATCTCCATTCCGTGTATTGAAATTATTGGAAGAACTGAAACTACATATAGGAACCGAAAGAAGAATTTCCTGCTCCAGAGAGATTTCGAAAATGTTTGAAGAAACCGTTCGGGGAACTGCGGATGAACTGATTCTGCATTTTACCAAGAAAGAACCGAGAGGGGAATTTGTTGTGGTGATAGAAGGCAAAAGCGAGGAATAATTACTTACGAAGTTCGAGTACTTCGCGCCAGCTTTTTCTTATCAGCTCAATACTCCACTTTAAAATTACGAGCGCACCGAAAAGTGCAAGCACGGAATCCAGAATTTTCAAATCGAAATACTTTATGGCAAGTAAAGAGATAATCGCAAAAACACTCAGCACGACATCACTCACCACATGCAGGTAGGCGGCCTGTAAATTCACATCGGTCTT
This sequence comes from Bacteroidota bacterium, assembly GCA_947478005.1. GTDB lineage: Bacteria > Bacteroidota > Bacteroidia > Chitinophagales > LD1 > Bog-950. The sequence goes on along the minus strand of CANJVG010000059.1, from coordinate 2,696 downwards.
CTCTTCTTCGCGGTGAAGGAAAAATGCACTTGCTCCGTTTACCAAAACAGCAATGACCGCCACAAGCAGCGCTTCATTGGTTACATCTACTTTTACATCAAAGAAACCGGTTACTGATTCGTAAATCATGCCGATGGTAATCAGCAGCATGATAACCGCGCTCGCAAAACCACTCAGCGAAATTACTTTGTGCTGTTGCGCGTGGGTGATTTTATTTTTTTTTCGCAGGATATAGAAATAGGCACTCCAAGCCAGCAACAACACCAGCACATGGCTGAGCATATGCCATCCATCCATCATCAGGGTTTTGGAATTGGACGTATAACCGAAGTATAGTTCGAGCAGCATGGTGCAAAACGAAATAAGCACAACTATGCGTGTGCTGCGTTCGTTGGCATGGATATGATAATGGGTGTGGTCGTGATGATGATGCTCGTGGGCCATAACTGGGTTCCAAAGAAAGGAAATTTCACTCAGCGATTATTTCTTTCGCGACAGTTGGAATAATTGGCGGGAGATTTTATGTTTGCGCCCCGTTAATAAAAACGATTCCGTAGCTCAGCTGGTAGAGCAAATGACTCTTAATCATTGGGTCGTGGGTTCGATCCCCACCGGGATCACAGAAAGAAAAAAGGGTTCTGCAATATTGCAGAACCCTTTTTGTTTGAAATCTTAACCACTATTTAGTTGGAAGTTATCTTGGTGTAAATCATTACTCTTCTGTTCTGTTTGCGGCCTGTAACTTTGGTGTTATCGCCAATTGGTTCTTTTTCGCCTCCGGTTGATAAGTAACATAAACTATCAAATTATACACTATTTCTTCAACTGGCGCAAATAGCTTTCCTCCCGAGCTTAAGGCCATAATACTCCTACTCTGAATGATATAGCCAATGCGGTTTTTATACAAAAGCAAAAACCGTCTTCATTCCACAAAAGCCACATCCCCTAAATCGCGCCTCTGCCCGTTCTTACAACTCAAACAATCCTTCAATAGATAGGTAGCGCTCTCCGGTATCGTAATTGAAGCCCAGAATAGTTTTGCCGGCAGGAATTTCAGGCAGTTTCTTAGCAATGGCTGCCAGGGTAGCTCCCGATGAAACTCCCCCAAACAACGCTTCTTCCTTGGCCGAGCGAATGGCATAATCAAAAGCCTCTTCCTTGGTTACCTGAATAACACCGTCCAGGATTTTGGTGTCGAGGTTATTGGGAATGAAACCCGCGCCTATACCTTGGATGGGATGCGGAGAGGGTGCTCCGCCACTAATAACCGGAGATGCAGCCGGCTCCACCGCAAAAATCTTTGTGTTTGGAAACTTCTCTTTCAAGATTCTTCCAACACCTGTAATATGACCTCCTGTTCCTACACCGGTGATTAGATAGTCTACTCCATTCGGAAAATCTTTTAGGATTTCCTGGGCGGTGGTACGCACATGTACTTCAATGTTTGCAGGATTGTCAAACTGTTGAGGTACCCAACTGTTTGGAGTAGCAGCAGCTAACTCATTCGCCTTTTCTATGGCGCCTTTCATCCCTTTTTCACGAGGAGTTAATTCGAAAGTTGCTCCGTAGGCTTTCATCAATCTTCTTCTTTCCAAACTCATCGATTCGGGCATTACTAATATCAGTTTGTAACCTTTAACTGCGGCTACAATAGCCAACCCTATTCCGGTGTTGCCCGAGGTAGGTTCAATAATCACGCTTCCCGGTTTCAATAATCCTTTTTGCTCGGCATCTTCTATCATGGATAGTGCAATGCGGTCTTTGATACTGCCTCCGGGGTTTTGGCGTTCAAGCTTAATCCACACATCGTGGGTATTGCCGAACAGTTTGTTGATGTGTAAGTGTGGCGTGTTGCCAATGGTTTCGAGAATGTTGTTTGCTTTCATTTTATGATTGGTTAAGTTTTAAATTACAAAGTCAATTACTTCGCGAAGTTCACTTTTATCTCTTATCTGAACATCGCTTTTTTGATAAACTATTGATAAAGGCGCTACGCTTGAGGTAAGCCATACATTGCCGCCTATGATGCTGTCGTGGCCCACCGTAGTGTCGCCACCGAGGATGCAGCCACCGGCATAAATAATCACATCGTCTTCGATGGTGGGATGGCGTTTGGCGCCCTGTTGTTCTTTGCGAACGGCTAAGGCACCGAGGGTAACGCCCTGATAGATTCTCACCCGGTCGCCAATGATGGTGGTTTGCCCTATCACCACCCCTGTGCCGTGGTCAATAAAAAACGGATTGCCGATAGTGGCACCGGGATGAATATCAATGCCCGTTTTGTTGTGGGCATACTCGCTGATTACGCGCGGCACGATAGGCACATTCAGTTTAGAAAGTTCATGCGCCAAACGATAGACCGTGATGGCATAGAAACCCGGATAGGCAATGATGACTTCTTCAATGCTTTCGGCAGCAGGGTCCGATTGCATAAAGAACTCGGCATCGATAATCAGTTGGTTGTAAATGGCCGGAAGTGCGCGAAAGAATTTTTCAATGATTTCTTCGGCAGGCAGTGTGAGCCTGTCGGCCAGGGGCTGAAGGATATCGTTGAGATGGCGGCCCAAGCGCTCCTGCCTTTCTTCGGCTACTTCGTAGCGAAAGGTGAAGGTGGATTCGATAGGGAATATTAAATCAATCAGTTCATCGGTGAACTTATAGATGAAGGTGCGCGAGGGCAACTTGCTGAAATCGAT
>CANJVG010000058.1 GCA_947478005.1 Bacteroidota bacterium | reverse complement strand
TGATTACCGCAGCGATGACGGACATTTTAATGATGAAGGTGAAAAGACATACGCAAACTTTCTGTTACCACTACTAGAAAAGAATAATTAACCCTTGAAGAACCCGTATTTAAGCATTGTTATTGCCGGTCGAAACGATAATTACGGGGGCGACTTTAATCAGCGTTTACAAAATACGCTCGACTGGATTAGCCATTGGGTCAACCATTACCACTTGCCTGCCGAACTTATTTTTGTCAATTACAATCCAATTGCCGAAAACGATTCCATCGCGGAAATGATAACGTTTCCGGTTGCTACGTCTTATTTCTCTACCCGCATTATTGAAGTGGCGGAAGATGTGCATCAGGAATTGCTGGAAGAAGGAATACGCAAGCCGGTTCCTTTTTTTGAATTTATTGCGAAGAATGCAGGCATACGCAGAGCTAAAGGAAAGTTTATTTTATGCACGAATGCCGATGTGGTTTTCGACCCGCAGATATTCGAGTTTCTGTCAAAGCAGAATCTTGAGGAAGGAGTTTTTTATCGCGCTACACGGGTAGATTTTAACTCAAAGGAGAAATTGATTTTTAAAGGAAACGAAGCGAATTTTTTGGCGCAGATTCATCGAAATGTGTTCAAATATTTCATGCGCGGTGGAACTTATTTGCTGAAATCACCTCTTTCGCTTTATACTACATTCCGTCTCCTCAATATCTATAATTTTGTTCGAAGACTGTTTTACACAGCCATCTATCCGTTCCGTAAAATCACTCGCATTTTCTATATCCCTTTTTCAGAAGAGTTGTTTACATTTCAATATGCCTGTAATGCTTCGGGCGATTTTTTTCTGATGGATAAAGAAAGTTGGTTGAAGGAACGCGGCTATCCGGAAGATACCTGGATTGCCACTCATTGCGATTCGCTGCATTTATTAATGACAGCAGTGAGTGGTGTTCGCCAGAAAAATCTTCCATGGTTGGTTTATCATCAGGAACATGAACGAAGATTTAATTTCGATACGGAGAATCATGATATGAACTTGATGTATCATCACCTGCTGGCGAACGGTGCGGTGATGACGAGCCAGAAATGTTCGTTCAATACCAACACTGATGACTGGGGAATTTTTAATTACGACCTTGAAGAAACAAACGTATAGATGAAGGAACCTTATTTTTCCATTGTTGTTACATCGCGCAACGATAATCACGGAGGTGATTTATTGCAGCGTATGATTGCGTTTGTAAACGGATTATTGCATCAAAGCAGAAAGTTTTCGTTTGAGGCCGAACTGATAATTGTAGAGTGGAATCCACCGGCTGACAAACCTTTGCTGAAAGATGTTTTGCCCCAACCCCAGGCAGGTGATTTGTTAAGCATCCGTTACATCATTGTTCCGAACAAAATTCATAAACAGTATTACACCGGGCGTTCAATTCCGCTTTTTCAAATGATAGCGAAGAACGTAGGCATTCGCAGGGCAAAAGGGAAATACATTCTCTGCACCAACATTGATATTCTATTTGCCGATGAATGTATTGAACGATTGAATCGGAAGGACTTTGCTCCCGATACTTTTTATCGTACTAATCGCCTGGATGCGGAAAGTGGTTTGCTGGCCTTCGAAACGTTTGAAGAGCAGATGGCCTTTGCGCAAACACATGTGATTAAGCGCATTGGCAAAAACGAAACTCTAAAGCATGTTCGTGGAGTTCCCGATTTCTTTTACAATTTCAACTACCCTATGAAAGCATTGGATTATTTCTGGGGATGGTATGATAAAATCCGCCTTGGTAATTTCTATGACTTGGCTATGTTAGATACTGTTGCCTGCGGTGATTTTACCCTAATGTCAAAAGAGGCATGGATAAAGATTGAAGGTTATATGGAATTGGATTTGTATTCTATTCATGTGGACACAATCGCACTTTATGCGGCCCATTTACAAGGAATGAAACAGGAGATTTTCAACTATAAAGAATGCGTGTATCACATTTATCATGAGGAAGGCTGGGAGTCAATTGACGACTCGATAAAGATGTTGAGTTTTATGATGCGCAAACCTTCCTTAGATTGGTGGCTGGTAGTAAAAGCCACTTTGCAAATGCTGAAGGAAGGCAAAACAAAATATGAATTGAATAAACCCGATTGGGGATTTGCTGAAACAAAGTTTGACGAATACGAATTCAGTGGAGAATAAAACACAGAACTTGGAAACCATAGGTGTAATAGGAATAGGGAAGTTGGGTTTGTGCTTTGCGCTTAATCTGGATCGGGTAGGTTACTCCGTTATTGGAGTTGATGTAAGCCAGACTTATGTTGATGCACTAAATACTAAAGCATTCTCCTCTTATGAACCGGGAGTGAATGAATTGTTGAAAGCAAGTAAAAGTTTTACAGCTACTACTTCGGTAAAGGTTATGTTGCAAAGTGAAGCCAATCTTATATTTCTGATGGTAGCTACGCCTTCCTTACCCGATGGAAGTTATGACCACTCGCAAATTGAAAGAGTAGCAGATGAAATTTTAAGCGCGGGGAAGTCTGAAATAAAAAGACATATCGTAATTGGTTGTACCACAATGCCTGGCTACTGCAATACCTTGGCCGAAAAAATGGGGGAGTTTAATTACGAGGTAAGTTACAATCCTGAGTTCATTGCTCAAGGGTCCATTCTTCATGACCAACAGCATCCCGACCAAATCTTAATAGGAGAAGCTGATGCAGCAGCAGGTTATACCATTGAAAAAGTCTTAAGAGCCATAGCTTCTACAAGCCCAACCGTTTGTAGAATGGATAGATTGAGTGCAGAGATTGCGAAGCTGGCGACTAATTGTTTTCTAACCACTAAAATTTCTTTTGCCAACTCTATTGGCGATTTAGCGGTAAAGAGCGGAGCAGATCCAGAGAAGATTCTTGAGGCTATAGGAAGCGATTCGCGTATTGGGAATAGATACTTGCAATATGGCTACGGCTTTGGTGGTCCTTGTTTTCCACGCGACAATCGGGCTTTGAAAAAATTTGCAGAAAATGCTGACGCCAGTTTGCCCATTAGTGAAGCTACAGATAAGATAAACCAACAACATTTAGAATTTCAGTTTGAGCAGGCGATGAAACAGCATGCTGTCGATCAGGAAATTACTTTTGATGGGGTCGCTTACAAGAGCGGAACCGTTTATCTGGATGAATCACAACCACTGGCGCTGGCCGTTAAATTGGCAAAAGCAGGACGGAGAGTGGTTATACGCGAGAGCAAGAAAGTAATAGAAGAAGTAGAAGTACGCTATCCTAATTTGTTCATTTTTGAAGAGCGTTGAAAATGGCAAAGGAAAAGATACAGAAGGCAAAACCGGTTGCACAAATGAATCAGTCAAGGATTCTTTATGCCATTGTCTTTCTCTTTAGTTTTTTGCTCTACGCTAACTCTATTCTCAATAATTATAATCTGGATGATGAGTTAGTAACCCGAAATCATCGACTAACAAAAGATGGCATTAGTTCGATTGCTTCAATACTTAAAGAACCTTATTATAAAGATAAAGGAGGTTATTCGTATGAATATCGCCCCGTGGTGTTGATTTCATTTGCCATCGAAACTTCTCTACTTGGAGAGAATGCCCATGTAAGCCATTTTATAAATGTTCTACTCTATTCGCTCTTGTGCGTGTTGTTGTTTTATGTTTTGTCGATTCTGCTGAGTTCCTACTCCATTGTCCTTCCTTTTCTAATCACGATTATTTTCTCCGCACACCCCATACACACAGAAGTGGTAGCCAGCATAAAGAATCGTGATGAAATTCTTTCTCTTGGTTTTTCGTTGGTGGCATTGTTATGTGCTTTGCGATATGTTGATTTGAAAAAGATGCAGTGGTTGTTATTGATGCCTCTGGTCTTTGTTCTTTCCTTGCTATCTAAGCAGACAACTAACGTATTCATTGTTTTTATTCCGGTGATGCTGGTGGTGTTTCGGAAGGCTTCTTTCAAGCAAGTGGCAGTTGTGTTTTTCGTTTTAGCCTTCGTTGCTTTTCCTGTAATGAATATTCCAACCGTGTCGGGGAAACTGAAGATTATTTCAGCAGGGTTCCTGTTTCTCAGTTTTGCATATCTGTTGATGAATAGTTTGTTCTCGCCTAAAGCTATGACCAAAATAGCGACAGACTTCGTTCCGAAATTGAAAACCGCATTTCAAGGGGAGTTAACCGAAGGGAGGAATGACACGGCATGGTTTCCTTCTGCCAAGTCTTTTGTTCAACCAGCCTTCTTTGTTTTCTATCTGCTTCCTTCAATTGCCTTAGCTGCCCTGGGCTATTATGGTTTGTATTTTCACCATCTCCCATTGCTTTATGCTGCCATTGTTTTGCTGTGTGCGCTCTTCTTTTTTGCTAAACCCGAAGGCAAAGCAATTGTGTTGCCATTGTTGGCCGCTGTAATTATAGCAACAGTTATAGTCGGTGCGTTGACCGAGAAAGTGCTTTACTATTCGCTGTTCACCTTGGCTGTGCTCTCGATTTTCAATTCGCGGGGTATAGTGAAGTATGTTGCCATGGTGGTTACACTCGCTGTTGCATCCGTTCTTCTTTTTATAGCGCATGATGTTCGCTTTCTGATTATTCCTGTGCTGTATGTTGGCTTTTATTTCACGCGATTTGGGTTTATGCGGTGGGGCGGTGTAGCTATTTTGGCTTTGAGTGTTTTGATGGTTTTGTTCAAACTGGCTACTAATAAGCATGGCGATATTGATTCCCTCTTGTTTTTTGTTCCGCTTCAAGTTCTGGTTCTATTCCTGCATTTCAGAAAGGCGGAGGTGCAGAAAAGTGTTTTGATAGTCTTTGCCTTCATTGCTATCGGGCTTGCTCTTTCGTGGAACAAGATTCATTTACCCGGCAATCCGGTGGAGATTCGGAACGCCATTACTGCACTGGATTGGAAGAACCCTGTGAATGTGAATCCGGAGAATGTGAAGCGTCCGCTGATATTTATAGAAAACCCGGTTGGTAAAACCGAGCCGTTGACCATTCAGTTAGGAACAGCTATGGATATTTTGCTGAAATATCTGCGGTTGATTCTGGAGCCATACCCGATGTCATTTTACTATGGCTATAGTTATATCACGGCTAAATCAATCACCGATCTTGTTCCGCTGATTGGTTTTCTTATCTATTTTGGCTTATTCGTTGTTTCTGTTTGGTTGATAAGAAAGGATAGGGTAACGGGTTTCGGCATTTTGTTTTTCATCTTTTGCATTGCCTGTTATACTAATATCGTAATGCCCGTTCCGGGTATGATGGCAGACAGGTTTCTGTTTATTCCTTCGCTTGGCTTTGCGTTTGTGGTGGCATCGCTGATGCTGAAGTTTTCGAAAACGGATATTACTTCTGCTGGCAAACAGGTGGAATTGAGTTTGCTTCCTGCCAAGCTGCGCTATGCTACACTTGGTTTGCTACTCTTTTATTCTGTTCTGGTGGTGGGGAGAAACGCGGATTGGAAAGACCAGCTTACCTTATTCAGGCATGATATTTCGGCTGTCGAAAACTCGGCACAGGCGCAGAATCTTTTGGGATTGCATTTGTTTATCGAATCTATTCGCGAAACGGATGGCGGAGCGCAAAAGCAAATGCGAGAAGATGCGGTGGTTCATTTGAAAAGAGCCGTAGAGATTTATCCCAAGTTTCTGAATGCTGCGTATGATTTGGGGCGGGTGTATGAAGCCCTGCAGCGCTCTGATGATGCCTTTGCCCAATATCAAAAGACCATTGCTATTGATTCTACTTTTGCAGCACCTTGTTTCAGCATGGCGGTGATTCTGCACAACCGAGGCAAAACAGCCGAAGCAATTCCTTATTACGAAAAGTTTCTGACCAAATATCCTACGCAAATGGAAGTGTATGCCAATTTGAGTTATGCTTATTACGGCATCAAACAGTTCGATAAATCGATAGAGATTAATCACCGGGCGTTGCTGGCTAATCCTGCCGCCTATGAGCCGATTGTAAATATTGGTAAGACCTATCTGCAGATGGGCTTGCCCGACAGCGCCATACATTATTTTGAAGTGGCGCAGCAGGTGAAATATGACAAAGGCATTGGCGATATGATTTTGAAACTGAAGACTCAACCGGTCAATCAAACTGCCAAATGATGCGGAACTTTTGCACCATCACTACCGCTGACCATGCTTACAAAGTGTTTGCGCTTTGCGATTCGCTGGTGCGGTTTTATCCAAACATATGTCTGCATGTATTGGTGATTGATGATTCCTTCCCTTCGCTACCTTCTGCCAAAATGAAAGTTTATTTCCTGAACGATGTGCAGGCTGAACCGGTGGCTACCAGCATCATTCAAAAGTATAGAAGGCAAAGCGACAAGTTGCGTTGGAGCCTGAAGCCTGCTTTCTTAAAGCATTTGCTTTCCAGCAGCGGGATAGATAAGTTGATTTATCTCGACAACGACCTTTTCTTTTTCAATGAGTTTGAGTTCCTGTTCGAATATCTCGATGATTATTCCTTTGCACTTACTCCACACAACTATGAGCGCAACCCCGACCACAGCCAGAATATGTTGGAAGCCAATTATAGAGTGGGGCTTTATAATGCGGGTTTTGTGGGGGTAAACAAAAACGCACTCGATACCCTGCAATGGTGGGCGGAGTGTTGTTTATATCGCTGCGAAAAGAATCCTTTCCGCGGCACGTTTGACGACCAGAAGTATTTAGACCTCATTCCTGTCATGCGCGAAGATGCGCTTGTCATTCGCCATCAGGGATGCAATGTGGCGGAGTGGAACCGCTATGTCTGTGTTCGCGAGAACGTTGACGGAGAGGTGCTGATTAACGGCCAATATCCCATAGTGTTCATCCATTTTAATTACACCACCATTCGCGAGATTCTTTCGGGCAACGATATCCTGTTGAATGCTTTCTTCAACCTTTATATGGCTTCCCTCACCAAGTATTTCCCTACCATCACCAAGGCATGGTTATATCGAAAACCCACTCGCCTCGAAGCGATTAAATTCTACATCTGGCGGTTTGTGACCCAGCGGGGTTATTAAATGGTGGAGCTTTTATTGATATTAATTGTTTCCCAATCTCAATGCAACCAATAATTGTTGAACTGTTTGTGGTAAAACGAAATACGTTGCGACTATGTATTACTTAATGGGTAGGAAGCAGGTTATTAAACAGCATGAAAATATTAACATTTCAAAAATTAAAATTATTGCAACACCCTAAAAATAAAAAAGGCCCAAGCCTGGCGGCTTGGGACCTTTTTCGACACACTAACTAAGGAGAGCTCTTTATAAGGACTTAGGAAATACCAACACCTTCTTTATTCAAATATATAAATTGTGATAGTTTCAGTATACAAGCGCAAAAGTACAGAACCCGTCATAATGCAACACCAATTCTTTAAAAAAGAAGAAGCTATTTATTCACTTTTAATCAGATGGCAAGACTTGATGAATAAACAGGGGCTGGCAAATTTATAAGCCTCAAAAACGGAGGGGATTGGTAGTAAATAAAAAATACCCTTGAAGCATATTTTATGTTTCAAGGGTATTTTTGCAAATACAAGCGGACCGGACGGGTTAATCCAGACCGCAAAAATTTACCCCTGATTATACAGGCTCTTGTGAAAAAATAAACACAAAAGGCTGGTTCTAAGCCTCCAGTGCAAAAATCTGCGACAAAGCAAATAGGAAACCTGTATAAACCAAAGCAATCCTGTGGAAAAAAGTGCATGTAAATCGTGCATGTAAGTGGAATACCGCACGATGAACTTCCCTTGAACTAATGAGTTTTCGATACGCATCCAAGATTCCTCCAAATTCTATTCGCATCTTCACCCCATGAAACTCCTTTTAATTGAAGATGAATTAGAGTTGCGCAAAAGCATTCGCCATTTTTTGGAACTGGAAGGAAACATTGTAGAAGTGGCGGCTGACTTTGCAAAAGCGGAAGATAAAACTTCAGGTTATGATTATGATTGTGTATTGGTAGATATTACACTACCTGGAGGTAACGGATTAGAGATTATTCGGCAGTTGAAAGCAAATAAGTCAAGAGCAGGCATTATCATCATTTCCGCCAAAAATTCTCTTGACGATAAAGTAAAAGGGCTTGACTTGGGGGCAGATGACTATTTGCCCAAGCCTTTCCATCTTTCAGAACTAAATGCGCGGATAAAAGCGTTGATGAGAAGAAACAAATTTGCAGGTGAGAAGACAATCGTAGTGAACGAAATTGAAATTGTTCCTGATGAAAGAAAGGTTTTGGTTAATAAAAAAGAAGTGGTATTGACAGGTAAGGAATACGATTTGCTGCTGTATTTCATCTCGAATCAAAATCGTGTGTTATCGAAAAGTTCTGTTGCGGAACATTTATGGGGCGACCATGTTGACCGCCTTGACAGTCTGGATTTTATTTACTCCCACATCAAAAATCTACGAAAGAAATTACTTGAGAAAGGATGCGAAGATTACATACACACCATTTATGGTATTGGCTATAACTTCAAAACTAACACATGAAACTACTCACTAAAACAAGTTTGTATTACCTGCTGTTCAGCATTCCGGTGTTATTGCTTGCGGGTATAGTTAGTTATTTCATCATTATTTCAGAGCTGCGTGTTAGCAATGATGAGTTACTTCAAAACCGCTTAGCACAAGTCGAGAGATATTTACAGGCGAATGATTCTGTTTCGGTAGGTATAATCGTCAACAGCGGTGAGGCAAAGATTACTCTGGTTTCCAATTCTGCTTCAGCCAGTAATGTTTTTTCCGATACCTCCTTATACGATACTAAAGAAAATGAGTTCGCTCCTTTCCGTTTGCTGAATGCTGTTGTAAAAACAAAAACAAAAATTTATTCCGTTCAATTATTCCGTTCTACAATCGAATATCAGGAACTCTTCACCGGTTTCTTTTTTGGCTTGCTGATTATTCTGCTTCTCTCTGCATTTGCCTTTTTTATCATCAACTATTTTGTTTCACGGAATCTCTGGAAACCGTTTTTTCAGATAGTGGAGGTGCTGAAACGGTTTCGGGTAAGTGATGAAAAGAAACCTCGGTTTCCCGAAAGTTCAGTCAGTGAGTTTAAGCAGTTGAGCGAATCAATGGAATCAATGACAGAAAAACTACTGACCGATTTCAGAAGTCAGAAACAGTTTACCGAAAACGCTTCGCACGAAATGCAGACTCCGCTGGCGGTGATGCAATCAAAAATTGATTTGCTCTTTCAGAGTGACAAACTCCGGGAAGAAGAACTGGAACATATCAAGTCATTAGACGATTCAGTGAAAAAACTTTCTCGTCTCAATAAATCGCTGTTGTTGCTTAGCAAAATCGAAAACAAGCAATACTTGCCCGATGTAAACGTTTCGCTTAATAAAATTGTGCAGCAGTCTTTCCTGTTTTTCGCAGATTATTTCGAGATGAAGGAAATTACTTTGGAACAGAAAATCAGCATTGAAGTAACACTCCATGTTAACGTGGACTTGTGTGAAATATTGGTGAATAACCTTTTGCAAAATGCTCTAAGGCATAGCACAAAAAATGGTAAGATTATTATTGAATTGACTACTCATGAACTTGTCATTTCAAACTCAGCAACCGGCAATGCTTTAAATCCAACTGAAATTTTCAAACGCTTCCATAAAGACTCCAACAACAGTGAGTCACTCGGGCTTGGTTTATCCATAGCTCAACAAATTGCCGAGGTTAACGGAATGGAGCTCAGGTACAAATACGAAAACAATCTTCATGTATTTACATTGCGGTTTTAATTCGGGAATTAAAACAGAATAGGCACAGATTTGATACAGAATCATGTTGCACATTCGTATCATAATTATTTTTTAAACCTAAAAAAAACAACATGAAAAAGTTAATGTTCGCCATGCTGATTGGCTTATTCAGCACCGCCTTAATGGCGCAAATTGCAGTTCCTGCGGCAGTTAAAACTGCTTTCGCAAAAAAATTTCCAACAGCAACTAAGGTAAACTGGGGAAAAGAAGCCGCAAAAGAATACGAAGCCGAATTCACTTTAGACGGAAGCCCCATATCGGCAAATTTTGCCGAAGACGGAACCTGGCTTGAAACGGAAAAGATGATAAAGTCGGCTGATTTACCAAAGGCGGTTGCAGCTGCTATCCAATCAAAATACTCGGGTTGGGTTATTGCCGAAGCCGACCAAACTGAAACCGCTAAGCACGGAAGAATCTACGAGGCTGATTTGAAAAAAGGAAAGGAGAAAAAAAGTGCTGCATTTAAAGAAGATGGAACCCCTGTTAAGGAGTAAGTCTATTTTGAAAAAAGCTCTTCAACGAAAGTTGAAGGGCTTTTTCACTTAGCTTAAGGCATACTACTTTATTGGCTCTATTTGTATTGCTACTACATAAATTATGAGAAAGGCAAAATCAACATATCAGCAAAATGAAAATATCTATCGGGATGCACCTTCAGTATTTAAGAGGACAATACGCTTCATAGCAGCTGTCATCTCCAATAATTCTGTTGTAAAAAGAATTGCTGCAAAATATCCCCGTTTGTTTCAGTTTTTTCTTAATCGCCTTACCCCAAACAGGTTTTCTGGGCTACCATTTACTCTCTTGCTAACAGCAACCACAGCTAATCTTCTGCTTTTAAATGAAATAACCGAATCCATTGAAAATTCCCCTTGGATGCTATCCATTGACAAATCTTTTGCTCGGTTTTTATTCAGTATCAGAATTACGACCATTGCTGATGCTCTTTTATATTTCACAATGCTGGGTTCTATCAGAGTTGTAATAATCATAGCCTTAGCTGCTATTGTCATTTTTTTATGGAAAAAAAACTTCGTTTACCTAATAGCTTCAGTTATTGCTCTGGTTGGCACTGGTGCAACCGTTCTCCTTGGGAAAAATTATTTCCACCGGATTCGACCAACGGATTTTGGTTTTTATTCCGAAACTTCATTTTCTTTCCCAAGTGGTCACGCAACCATAGCGGTTGCATTCTATGGCCTTCTTTTTTACGCAGTCTTTCACCATTTTAAAAGGAATAAAATTAAATTCCTTTGGATAACTATTTCGTTGTCGTTTATACTTCTATTAGGTTTCAGCAGACTTTATTTGGGGGTGCATTATTTAAGTGATGTTGTAGCGGGTTATTCACTTGGCTTTTTATGGCTCCTTTTAGCCCTTAGTATAGTTGAATGGAGCACATACAATAAATGGAATTCTGATGTTTAATGCCAAACAAGGTCATTAGTCACCTTTTAAAATTGATTTACTTTGAATTTAACTATTAAACAAGCGGTTTTTATTTCCATTCTTTTTTTTCTGTTGGGTCAAAACTTATCGGCACAACCAACAAAATCATTTGATGAATATTTGGCGCTTGCTTACGCCAACAATCCAACGGTAAAAGAAAATGTCAATTTGCAGAAAATCGGGTTGCTACAAAATCAACTTCTCAAAGCTCAATATCAGAAACCGCAAATAAATTTCACTACCGATTATTTGTTTGCCCCGTTTTTTCATAGCAACGGGCACCCGATTGACATTACGAGCACTCCCAGTGAAAAAGCCTTCGGTTATGATGGGGGAGTAACGAATGGCGGTTTGTATTCAGCAATGGTAAATGTCTCAGCACAGTTATTCAACGGAAAGGCGATGAAGGTTTTGCAGAATCAAAATCTGCTGTTCAACAAATCCCTTGACATTACTAAACAACAAGTGTTGCACGACCTTGATAAAAATGTGAGCGACCAATACATCGCAGCATATCAAACACAGTTGCAGCTTAATTACCTGCAAAAAATCATTTCGCTGATTGGCGACCGGAAAAAAATTATTTCGGCATTGGTCGAAAAAGGGTTGATGCAGCAAAACGATTATCTGCTTTTGGAAATTGAATTGAATAATCGTCAGTATGATTTGCAGCAGCAACACGTTGCTTTTATTACTGCTATAGGCCAACTCAATTCGCTTTGCGGCATTGCAGACACGAATTCTTACAATTTAGCTGCCCCACTTATCAATCAAAATTCTCCTGTTTCGGAATTTACTTATCAGAAAAAATTTGCAGCAGACAGCATGAGTGTGTCAGTGCAGCGGCAGGTGTTCAATACAAAATATACTCCCCAGCTTTCAGTTTTCGGCAATGCCGGAGTGAATGCGGCTGATGCACGAAACATTCCGCACAACTTTGGTTTAAGTGCGGGCTTGCACCTGAACGTTCCTATTTACGATGGCGGCCAGAAGAAAACTTTCGCACAGCAAAATCAATTGCTCGTGCAAAACCTCCAGCAGTATCGCGATTTTAATGCGATGCAGTTATTGAACGCGCGTTCATCCATTGTGCAACAAATTTCTGCAACTCAACAATCCATTTCTATTCTCGAAAATCAATTGCGAAATCAAGAAACGCTTTTGCAAATCATTAAAGAGAAGCTGGTGCTCGGACAAGTTTCCGCTATGGATTATGTGAATTCAATTCAAGATTACGCAGTGGCAAATCAGAATAAAATCCAGGCGCAAGCAAGTTTGTGGCTCTTAATCAATCAATACAATTACATCAATTGGTAAACCATGAAACAAGAAAAAAATAACGAATTCAAAATATTCTCAGCAGCAATATTGCTACTGCTTTTTTATTCGTGCGGTAACAAACAGCAAGCAGAAGCCGAAGCAGTCGCAGAAAAAATTTCTGTAAGTGCAGATGTAGTAAAACGCGAAACGCTCACTGAATATCTTACGCTGAATGGTGTTACGCTTTTTCAAAAGAAAGGAAACATTCGCGCGAACGCAACCGGTTATATCACTTCGCTTTTATTCAAACAGAGTGATGCAGTTTCTTTAGGAAATATTTTTTGTAACATTCAAACCAAGGAACAAAACGCGTTGAAAGAAGTAAGCAAATTGGATTCTTCACTCGCAAAATTCAGTAAGCCGCTTTCGGTAACGAGTAACGCCACAGGAATACTTTCAACAGTGAGTATAATGCAAGGCGACTATGTTGCCGAGGGCGATATTCTTGCCACCGTAACAGAGCCGTCTTCATTGGTAATTGTCATCAGCGTTCCGTTCGAATATCATCCCTATGTGAACACCGGCAAGGCATGTGAAATTACTTTGCCCGATGGAAAGACATTTCGCACCACAGTTACCGGCGCTTTGCCAACTGTGGATGCCGCTTCGCAATCGCAATCGTATTTCATTCGCTTGCCGCTGCAATCGCTTCCAGAAAATTTGAATGTGATTATTCGATTCCCATATAAACAAATGGAAAATGCTCTCAGCGTTCCTCTTGCCGCTTTGCAAACAGATGAACTGCAAAAGGAATTTTGGGTAATGAAGGTATTGAACAATTCTCTCGCTATAAAAATTCCTGTAACGGTTGGTTTGCAAAACGATTCTATTGTCGAAATAAAATCAGGCAATCTTCAACTGGGTGAAAAAATAATCACAAGCGGCAGTTATGGTTTGGTTGATTCCACCGAAATTTTGATTCAACAATAATGGAAGCATCGAAACACACACACTATAAATTTCCCTTACTCGCGCTCGGTTTGCTTTTGCTTGCGGGTGGCTACTTCAGTTATACGCATCTCAAAACAGGATTGTTCCCTGACATCACGTTTCCCAAAATAAAAGTGATTGCCGATGCAGGGCAAATTCCGGTGGACAAAATGATGACCACCGTTACTGTGCCGCTCGAAAATATTATCAAACGGACAGAAGGGCTTGACTACATAAGAAGCACAACCGCACGCGGCAGTTGCGAAATTTCGGTGTATCTGAAATGGAGTGCCGACATCAATAATTCAAAACAACAAATTGAATCGTTTGTCAATAAAGAATTGAACACGTTGCCGCCCGGCACTACAATTTCTGTTGAGAAAATGAATCCATCCATTCTTCCGGTGATGGGTTATTCGCTCGAAGGAAAACGCTCACAAGTGGAGTTGAAAAAAATTGCGCAGTATCAAATCAAACCGTTTCTCGCTGCTGCGCATGGCGTGTCAGATGTGGTGGTGATTGGCGGCAAAACAAAAGAGTATCAAATTATTTTGAAGCCCGAAAAATTGAGCGCACTCGGCATTACTCCTCAAATGATTCAGAGTGTGGTGGTGCAGGCAAATATCCTGCAATCGAACGGGTATATCCGCGACCATGACCGGTTGTATCTCACGCTTACCGATAACGCACTTGATAATTTGAAAGAGTTGCAGGATTTAGTTTTGCAAAATAATCCGCAACGATTAGTGCGCTTGAGCGATGTGGCTGATGTGGTTTTGAATGAAGCGAAAGAGTATGTAAAAATAAATGCCAACGGAAAAGATGTGCCGTTGATTGCCGTGCTGAAACAACCCGATGCAAACTTGATTGAAGTGAATGACGATATTGAAGAGCGGGTCAAACAATTAGGAAAAACTCTTCCGCGCGATGTGCATTTAATTCCGTTTTACAAGCAAGCGGATTTTGTAACCGAAAGTATTCATAGCATAAAAGATGTGCTTATCATCGGCTTAATTTTATCGTTGCTCATTGTCATTTTATTTTTGCGCTCTGCATCGGCAAGCATAGTTGTTTTGCTTTCTATTCCGCTCACACTTTCCATTACTCTGATTTTTTTGCAAGTGGTAGGCTATACGTTCAACATAATGACACTCGGTGCAATTGCAGCGGCAATCGGGTTAATGATTGATGATGCGGTTATTGTCATCGAGCAAATTCACAAAACGCGCGAAGAGCATCCAACAGAAAAATTATCAGGTGTAGTCGGTCATTCTGTGCACTATCTTTTACCTGCTATGATTGGCTCATCGCTTAGCACTATTGTAATTTTTATTCCGTTCGCGCTTATGAGCGGAGTGGCAGGCGCATATTTTAAAGTGCTGGCTTTCTCTATGATAATCGCGCTCACTGTTTCGTTTTTTGTGAGTTGGTTATTGCTTCCTGTTTTGTATTTGTCAATCCCTTTCGGGGAAAATAAAAAGCACAAACACAGTGCGCCAAAAACAGGTTGGATAAAATTTTTCATTGGTAAACCATACATCGCTTTCTTGTTTGTGTTGTTGTGTGTAGCTGTGCTCATCATCATTCCAAATAAATTGCCATCAGGCTTTTTGCCCGATATGGACGAAGGAAGTTTAGTCCTCGATTTCAGCAGTCCGCCCGGAACCACACTTGAAGAAACGGATAGAATGCTGCAACAGGTGGATGTGATTTTGAAAAATAATAATCAGGTAGAAAGTTTTTCTCGAAGGTTAGGAACACAACTTGGATTCTTTATCACTGAACCCAATCGGGGTGATTATTTAATTCAATTAAAAAAATCGCGCACGAAAACTACCAATGTTGTTGCTGATGAATTGCGAGTGAAAGTAGAAGCCACCATTCCGCAACTGCGAGTAGATTTCGGACAAGTGATTGGTGATATGCTGGGCGATTTGATGACTTCGGTTCAACCTATTGAAATAAAAATATTTGGTGACGATAGAAAAACAATCGAAAATTTATCGCAGCAAATTGCCATTGAAACTGAAAAAATAAAGGGCACAGCCGATGTGTTTAACGGAATTGTAATTGCGGGTCCCGAAGTTTTTATTCAACCGGATGTTCCAACATTAGCGAAGTTCGGATTAAGCCCGAGCGATTTGCAATTTCAACTGCAAACACAAATAGAAGGAAACGTTATCAGCAAAATGATAAACAAAGAACAGCAGGTAAACATTCGCATTATTTATCCTGATGCGTTGCGCACGAATGTAAATCGCTTAGAGAACGCGAATGTTTTTTTACCAACCGGGAAATTCAAACCGCTGAACAGCGTAGCGCAAATTGAAATTGGAAAAGGAGTTGCAGAAATAAATCGCGAAAATCAAAAAATGATGGGTGTTATCACTTCTCGCTTAGACAACCGCGACTTAGGTAGCACACTCAATGAAATTCAAACAACGCTGAAAAACAAAATTCAATTACCGGTTGGTTATCGAATTGAATATGCAGGTTCTTATGCGCAACAACAACAAGCGTTCAAAGAATTGCTATTGATTTTACTCACCGCATTACTTCTCGTTTTCATTGTCATTCTATTTTTGTTTCGAAAAATCTCCATTGCATTCATCATTATTTTCCTCGCCATTCTTGGTGTGGCAGGAAGTGTTTTAGCACTACTCATTACTGGCACTCCATTAAACGTAGGCAGTTACACAGGTATCATTATGGTAGTTGGCATCATTGGAGAAAACGCAATTTTTACTTACCATCAATATGCCGAAGTGCGGTTGACAATGGAACATGAAGAAAGTATCATCTACTCAATTGCCGCGCGTCTTCGTCCAAAACTAATGACTGCATTCGGAGCTATCATTGCACTCTTTCCGCTCGCGCTTGGCATTGGCGCAGGTGCACAATTACATCAGCCATTAGCCATTGCAGTGATAGGCGGATTGGTTGTTGCACTTCCGCTTTTGTTGATTGTGTTTCCGAGTATGTTGAAGTTTGCAAAACACAATTCAAGAATTGAAGAGAATCTTTCACCAATTCAAAAAATCTAAAACCAAAAATTATGAAAAAGCAAATCGGAATACTTCTATCCCTTTTTCTGTTGAGCAATTCTTTATCCTTCGCACAAAAAAAATCAGATTACAAAATCGTAAACAAATTTCATGTGGATGGCGATGCCGGTTGGGACTTGCTTGCAAAGGAAGAAGGCACTGACCGCTTGTTTATTTCGCACGGAACGATGGTGCAGGTATTGGATGTGAAAACAGGAAAAGTTGTCGGCACTATTCCCGATACAAAAGGGGTGCATGGAATTGCGGTAGCACCAGACCTCAATAAGGGTTTTACCAGCAACGGGAAAGATACTTCTGTTACTGTATTCGATTTGAAAACTCTTGCCATTATCACTAAAGTAAAATCTACCGGTATCAATCCCGATGTAATCATGTATGATGAATTCACGCATCGCGTTTTCTGTTTTAATGCCAGAAGCAATAATGCCTCAGTAATTGACGCCAAAACAAATGCAGTGATTGGAACAATTTCCTTCGAAGGCAATCCCGAATTGGCTGTAAGTGATGGCAATGGAAAAGTATATGTGAATCTTGAAGATACCGGTATGGTTGTGGTTATCAATACAACTACTTTAAAGGTTGAAAAATCATGGTCGGTTGCACCGGGGGAAGAACCAAGCGGAATAGCACTTGATAATAAAACACATCGCTTGTTTAGTGTGTGCGGAAATAAGCTAATGATAATTTCAGATGTAGAATCAGGGAAAGTCATTGCTAACCTTCCTATTGGCGACAGAGTAGATGGAGCCGCCTTTGACTCTGATTCAAAACGTGCTTACAGTTCGAACGGAGATGGAACATTGACCGTTGTGCAAGAAATAAACGCTAACAAATTTGTGGTGCTGGAAAATTTTGAAACACAAAAAGGTGCACGCACTATTGCACTCGATACAAAAACACATCACCTCTATTTGCCAACCGCTGAATTTGGAGAGAAGCCGCAACCAACTGCTGAAAATCCAAAGCCGCGTGCGAAAATCAAGGAAGGAACTTTTACTGTTTTGGACGTTCAGCTGGTGAGCAAATAGTCTTCTTCTGTTTTTTCTGTTTATTCAATACGCTATTTTGCTCCAAACAATCAGCATGGACGCAATAGAATTCATCAACCGGTATCCCGATTATATGACCCAGTTAGAAAAAGTAGTTAGGCCGGAGTTTGAACCGGTTATCAAGAAGTTAAAAGCCCTCGACCCGCATAACATCGTAAAGCCGGAGCAGTATCTTAATAGCGATTCTGAAGCGATGGGTGTAGTCTTCAAATTATTTCTGAAAGAAATTAAAGACAAGGTATGACTGCTACTTGCAAAATTAGTTTGGTATCCGTTACCGGTCAAAATGCTTTTGGAATGATTTCCGCGTGCCATAAAGAAAATCCCTAATTAGAATTATCAAAGTCGGGTTCGGGCAGTTCTTTCTTTTTACTTTTTCGTTTTGGCTCGCGATTATCAGTGAGTTCAATCATCAGTTTTGGCGATTCAAGCATTTCAATCCTTGGTGCGTTTGCTCCTGCAATTCCTTTAATTGCTCCATAGAAACTTGTTGTCCCTAAAATAATTTTCTCCAATTGCTTTTCTCGCTGCTTCCAAAGTGCAAGCATCTTTCTCTTTTCGTCAAAGTAGGATTCTTGCAACTCACTAAACCCTTCCACGATACCTGTTAGTTGCATTTTAAATTCTTCGCTGAATAAATATTTGTAAAGCATTTCCTTCTTTTCGCCTTTGTTGATTTC
This sequence comes from Bacteroidota bacterium, assembly GCA_947478005.1. Lineage (GTDB taxonomy): Bacteria > Bacteroidota > Bacteroidia > Chitinophagales > LD1 > Bog-950. Next base: position 4,786 of record CANJVG010000058.1, on the reverse strand, counting down.
CGAAGAGTTTATAAATGCAATCTGTAATAATCTGTCACGAAGTAGTGCAGAAACTCCTTTTACATCATGATGCTTGCAAATACATATTCCGTCAACGATTGAAATTTTTTGTTTGTCGTCTGGTAGAACTTCGGTTACCAAAACTTTTAAGTCCGCTTTTGACTCCAGCGCATCGCTTTTTAGTTTGTCCATCCATTCGTCTTTGAAAGCTTTCGTCCTCTTGCACTCATACAAAATTCTTCCACACTCGTTTCCTGCTGTATTAATAACCACTTGCAGAATATCCGCACCATATTGCCCCTTTCTAATTTCTTCTATTCTGTCTAATGGATGTGCTTCTTCTAAAATCTCTTGAACATAATTTTCCAATACTTCGCCCTGTTGTTGTTGCGAACCTTGGTCAGATTTCCTTTTCATTATTTCAATTTGCTCCCTCAAAATACCAAGTTGTTGGTCTTTGTCCCTTAATTGCAAGTCATATTCAACTTGATATTTTTCCTTTAGGGCTGCTGTAAGAGTTTTTGTTTCCTCTCTTTTCTTCTGCTCAAATTCTGTCTCAATTTGAATTCTTTGAAGGTCCAATTCGTTTTTCAATTTATCGTTCTCAAGTTGAAGTTTTTTCAAGCCAATATTTTCTTTTCGCTTTGCTTCAAGCTCTTCATTCATTTTTAGCATTTGGTCTTCATAATCCTTCTTTACGGTTCCTGTAACTTTTTTTTCAATTTCTTTTTGTAAAGTCGCTTTCTCCGAATTGACTCTGTCAGCAACAAGCTGATCAACCTTTGATTCTTTGTCAGCCACTTCTTTTAATTGAACAGCGATTTTTTTCTCTCGGTCTTTAAACTCGTTGTCCTTTGCCAAAAGTTGTTTGTCAAACTCTGACTTCATTTGGTCTTTGAGTTGATTCGCTAAAACTTCTTCAAACTTGTATCCGCAAGTTGTACAAGTCATGTCGTTGGTTTTTGTTGCCATTGTTTTATTTTTCGATGAAAGCAAAAAAAGGGAATCCGCTGTGTCGTGCGTAAGAATTGCCTCTAATTTATAGAGATGTCTTTCTCTCAGAAACTAAAGATATGCAAATTCTATCTATTCAAATTGACTATTCTTATGAAACTAAAAGTAAAAAATTTAACCTCTGCTAAGATTCCTTGATTTTTTCCTCTTTGTTTCATGTGCTACCTCGCTCTCTAAAGAATAATATGGAACCAATAGAATTCCTCAACCGGTATCCCGATTATATCAGCCAGTTAGAAAAGGTATTGAAACCGAAATTTGAGCCGGTCATCAAGGAGTTGAAAGCACTCGACCCGCATAATATTATTAGTCCGGAGCATTTCTTAAATAGTGAAGCGGAAGCGATGGGAGTTGTTTTCAAACTATTTCTCAAAAAACTGAAGAATTATCAGCAGGGAGAGTAGTGAACCGTGTAACAACCTGTGTTCAAACGAACACAGGTTGAGTGTAGATGTGAGATAAATAACCTGTTATGGCAACACACAAAGATGATACAGTCCTCCCGAAGAATTTTGCATCCTACTGCCGTGTGTGTATTGACTGCCAGCGTAAAGGATTAAGTTGTTTTGATGAGAAAGGCAACTATGGAGGATATGACGGTGAAATAATTATTGCCGGTATACTGATTGTCTTTGAGCAATTGGAGATGTATAAGGACTGCGCATTCTTGCGGGACTTTCTTGTAGAGTATAGAAATAAATTTCGTTCGACTGACCAACCTACCTCATCTCTAACATAGGTGGAGCGGGATGTTATTCCTAAAAAGGTAAAGAATGGCACATCCAAGTCACAATGAAGTTTTGACGGAAGAGGGGTTGGAAGAATATCAGACCAATGCCGCTTATCTCTGGCTGTATGTGAGGTTCAGGGACGAGGGACTATCCTGTTTAGAGAAAGATGGAACCATTGGCGGCAAGCCGGGGTTAGATGTGATGAACAAAGTATTGAACCACTTCATCGGCAAAGAACATTATGGCCGTTGCACTGTAATGCGCGACTGGATAAGCGAGTATCATCAACGGCAATGTTTATAGTATATTCCTCAAACAACTGAATAGGGAACAACAACTCACGCTCTCACACAATCACGGATTAAATAATGGAATTTCTTTCCCTTCTTAAGGAAGTCCTCTTTAGAATATCCGGTTAAGATGATGATAATACCTTCGAAAATAAATTCCGGTTTACCTTGAAGGCGAACAGGCCACTTACTACAAGAATCCGGACTGCTACAAACTCCTCCTTCAATAATTTCCAATAGCCCTTTCTTGTTTATAACGGTGTCGTTGTCGAAAATTAAAATTTTGCGATTGTGATTTTTCAAAAGTTCATAAAGTTGTTTAGGAGTGTATGTTGCAGTATCAGATAAAACGTAATCGTAACTATCATCACCAGCATCATGAATCGTGTCTCTAAATTCTCTCCAGCCCGCTTCTAAAACATACTTCTTAAAAATACTTCGCCTATTATCCCTTTCAATGTCAAAGACGATTAGATGAAAGTTTAAGAGGGTCTGCCGTAAGCCATGCCTCACAATAAAATACTGTAGCTGTTCTTCGTATGCCATATTATGCCGGTTTAACCCCATTATTATACATAATCAACTCAGCCGTTCTAAACCTACTCATTGAGTAACCAACTTGCTCTTCAATGGAAGAGTGAATTTGATTGTAACCACTCTGCTGAGTAAGGAAGTCACAAAACTTAAGATAGTCCAAAAATGCTTCACAAATTCCTTTCCTGTCTTCGTAATATTCTTGCCCTGTCAAATAACGATAAACTCTACTGTCCCAAATTGCCATAATGTTTGGATTGATAAAGTGTAATAGTTTAGAAGTTCCGACCAATGAATTGTTGAAGAGGGCTTTTAGAAGTTTGAGTTCATCAACCGTTGGTATCATGCCTTGTTTTGTTCTGTTCAAAATTTCAACGGCCGGGTCAAAATTGTCCGAACGAAAATCAAAACATGTAGGCATCCAGCCGTAAGAGAAATTTATCCCGATGATTAAATTGTGTTTTTCAATTTTCGGCAGGTCGTTGAAGTATTTTACAAATTCGAGATAAGAAATGTAGTCGGATTTGTTTCCAATTGTAAAACTCTTTCCATCATTAAGAAATTTGTCTGTGGTTATATGCTGTTTAAAAATGTCTATCATTTCGAGTGAGTTTTAATGGTTGGTTAACTAAATAGGAGAATTCAATGTAAACGATATTATACTATCACAAAGAAACACTCCTCCTGCGCAATGTATGTGCGTAGAGATGTTTTTTTTAGGAACAAAAAATTAAACTCAATAAATCAAGGAAATATATACGGCATGAAAAAATACATGCAGGCATTTCACCACCATCTTCATGAGGATAACAACAGCGTCATTACAAAAGCCGAGAACCTGGCCGAGGTAAATCAGGTATGGAAACTGATTCGAAATTTTCCTGACGACCCGTTCGGCATTATTACCGCTTACAGTCCCTTAGAAGACAATCAGACTAATTTTAAGCGGCAAGAGAAGTTGGAGCACGAACTAATTCGGATGAGACTCGGCTATATCAGGTTTGTTTCCGGTTACAGTTATCTGGAAGGCGACAAGGTAACTCGGATTGAACAACCGTTGCTCTTCGTGGCCGAAATTACGCTTGGTGCAGTTCTTCTCCTCGGACAAAGACACGGTCAGGATACTGTAATCTGGGGGAACATGGAGGGTGTCAGTTCCTATACCGTTTCGGATTGCAAGCCGGAGATTTCACTTGGCCAGACCGATATGCTGACCGCCTGGACTTCTCTTCTTTTCGCTCCTGGGACGTTTAAGATTCCAAACAACCCGAATAGCTTATCTGACCGAAAACGTGCGCCAGAAGAGTCCTAATGAGACCAGGAAGCAAGTTTGGATGAATGGTCAGGTTCGATTAGGTTCTCGGCTGAGGCTTTAGTCATCCTTCGTATCGAAAGGCATAAGTTACGCCCTGTAAATCGGACGGGTAAGGTGGGAATAGATAAAACGAAAACGGCCTCATCAAGTGAGGCCGTTTCAGTGAAGGGCATGACAACAAAAAAGAAATCTTACTTGATTTTAAATCCGGCCTTCTTTGCAGTGGCAAGGAACGGGATGATATTTCCCGCAGTGAACTGGTTACATACAACCACCACTTTTTTATCACCGAGTTTGATTTGATGTTCCTCCTTGAAGAAGTAGCGGTCGCGCGCACCGGATAAACTACGAGCGATAGATTCTTCCTGAAAAATTCCGAAACGATGTAACAGTTCGTCAGGAAATACTTCCTTCAATTGCTTAGTAGTCACTTTCGGATGACCGGTAACATACTGCCTTACCACTTCACGAACGAGCGGCCCTTTACCGTAGGCGTTTCCGTTAAACTGATACTTGTCGTTGTTCCGGCCATTCTTCACCTTCTTGGTGACAACCGGTTCAGTTTCTTCAACCACCGGCTCTTCCGCAACCGCAGCTACTTCCGCTTTGACTGAGAACGTTGCTTCCTTGCCCTCGCCATCTTCTACCAAACGTTCCTGTTTGCGCAGTGCTTTGAGCACGTTTGTTAGTTCGAGTCCTTTAACCTTTGTCTTAGTTCCGATTACTTCCTTAGTGGAAGCGGGGTTGCTTTCAAGGAACTCAACCACCTTTTTTACTGCTGTTTCGATTTTCATCTTTTCGTGTTTTAATTAAAAAATAATTACAACACGAGTGTGCGGGAACCGATGGAAACGGGGAAATAAAAAATGGAAAACTTTCCGAGTGCTTGCGTTTTTTAGCGA
>CANJVG010000057.1 GCA_947478005.1 Bacteroidota bacterium | reverse complement strand
CACCAGGCTCTTGCCCGCCTGTTTCACCAGCAGTTTAATATGCGTAGCGCCCGAATCAATCGAGTTTTCGAGCAGCTCCTTCACAGCCGAAGCGGGCCGCTGAATCACTTCACCGGCAGCAATCTGGTTCGCAATATTATCGGGGAGAAGACGGATGATGTCCATGAAGGCGCAAACTTAATTAAATGCGAATAACGGGGAGAGGGGAATGGATGGAAGACCTTGCCCTAAAAAGCTGACAAGCTGACAGGTTTGTGACATGGAATTGTTGGTTTCGGACATGGACTTAGTGGTTTCGGGTATGGGATTGTTGGTTTTAGGCTTGGGGAGACTGGTTTTTCGCATGGAAAAGTTGGTTTTTACCTTGGAGTGAATGGTTTTTGACTTGGGCTGAGTGGTTTTGAGCATGGGCTGGGTGGTTTTGGATATGGAATTGTTGGTTTTTTGGTTGGGTTGAGTGGTTTGGGGGATGGGATGTTTGGTTTGCTTGATGGGGTGGATGGTTTTCGGGATGGAATGGGTGGATGTTGGCTACCGAAAGGACGAAATGGGCGTGGAAGATGTCCGCAAGGGATAGTAGTGGAAAGCCCGGAGCCCGTTCCGGGGCGAGGACTTGTAACGGATAGCCCGACCCCGACCGCTTTGGGTCGGGGATGCGGCATGGCTGTTATTTTATCTTTTGTGGCTTGAATTGTAAGCATAGCCAGTAGTCGCCCTCCCCAATCTTTCCTCCACACAATTCTCCAAATAGGTTGGCGCACCGTTTTGTAAAACTATTTTTGCCGCGAAATCCGGCAACCTTCCAAAATGAAAAGAAACCAACTCCTCCTTATTTCCGCATGTGCAGTCCTCTGCCTCGGCATCTACCTCTTTGCAAGCACTAAAAAACCAAAGGAAGAGAAACCCGCAGACAGTGGCCACACCACCATGCCCCAACAGCAGCAGGAAGCCCCCGAAACATTGAACATTGAACAATACATTGCCGAAACCAATGCAAAAATTGCCGATAAGGCCACCAAAGAGAAAGTAGAAAAACTCACCACTTCTAAATCCTACAAAGATTTGATAGCCGTATATCAGAAACTCGACAAGCCCCTCGCCATTGCCTATTACTCCATCAAACTGGCCGAAACAGAAAATAAAGTCGAAGCCTACGTAGGCGCAGGCGATTTCAACACCATGCTGATGCAAACCGCACCCGATGCCAAGGCCAAGAACTTCCTCAGCCGGAATGCGGTGGAGTGCTATGAAAAGGCCGTAGCCTTTGATTCCACCAACACCCCTAACCGCATCCGTTTGGCAGGCGCCATTATGGAAAGCGGAGGCGCGCCCATGCAGGGCGTAGCTATTTTGCTCGACATCGTTCGCAAAGATTCCACCAATGTAGATGCCCTTTTAATGCTCGGGCGGTTTGGACTTATTTCGGGTCAATATGACAAAGCTATTGCGCGCTTAGAAAAAATTCTATATTCGCACCCTCAAAATTCCGAGGCGTTGTTGTTGATGGCAGAAGCCTACAACGGCAAGGGAAACAAAGCAAAAGCAATAGAAATGCTCGAGCGATGTAAGAAAGCGGTTACCGAACCGGCTGCCAAAAAGGAAATTGAGGGTTATATAGAGAGCATTAGAAAGCCTAAGAGCTAAACATATTTAAGAAACAATAAAACACGAGCTATGCCTTGCGGAAAAAAGAGAAAACGTCATAAGATTGCGACCCACAAACGTAAAAAGAGACTAAGAAAAAACCGTCATAAGAAGAAGTAATTCTTCGCGTTGATGGGCAGGTGCCTTCACTCACCTGCCCATCATTTAACGCATTATCCCTTCCTTTCCTTTATCGAAACTCCTCCCGATTTTTGAAACTTCCCTCCCGACATTTCGGGAAGGATTAAACTATTTATTTTGAACAAAGAACTAATCATAAACGTAGGTTCCGAAGGGCTTGACCTTGCCTTGCTGGAAGACAAATACCTCACCGAACTTCACCAGGAACGAACCACTAACCAATTTACCGTAGGCGATATCTATCTCGGAAAAATTAAAAAAGTAATGCCCGGCCTCAACGCGGCATTCATAGAAGTAGGGCATGAAAAAGATGCCTTTCTGCATTACACGGACCTTAGCCCAAATATTCGTTCGGTGATGAAGTTTACCGGACAATGTGTGGCGGGAACTGTTACTCCCGAGCAGATGCTGAGCAATTTTGAAATGCAGAAAGAGATTGTGAAAACAGGTAACGTAAAAGAAGTGCTGAACAACAAGAATCAAATCTTGGTTCAGATTCTGAAAGAACCAATCTCTACCAAAGGCCCTCGCCTCACTTGTGAAATATCATTGGCTGGAAGATTTTTGGTGCTCACTCCTTTCAATGATTCGGTAGGTGTTTCTAAAAAAATTGACTCAGCTGAAGAGAGAAAGCGATTGAAGGTATTAGTAGAAAGTCTGAAGCCGAAAAACTTTGGCGTAATAGTAAGAACAGTTGCAGCAGGTAAAAATGCCGCTGAACTGCATCAGGATTTACTGGAGCTTCAAACCAAGTGGCAGAACATGATGCGCAATCTGAAAGGCGCCTTGCCTGTAACGAAGGTGCTGAGCGAAATGAATAAGACTACCGGCATTCTCCGCGATTTGCTTTCGCCACAGTTCAATAAAATTGTAACAAATGATGTAAAGCTGGCGAAGGAAGTGGAAGAATACATCACGCGAATTGCTCCTGAAAAGAAAGATATTGTTCAGCGCTACACCGGAAGCGTTCCCATCTTTGACCACTTCGGCATTACCAAACAAATCAAATCTTCGTTTGGCAAAACGGTGAACATGCCCAACGGCAGTTATATCATTATTGAAAAAACCGAAGCCCTGCATGTGGTGGATGTGAACAGCGGCCATCGCAGCACCATGGATGGCAGCCAGGAAGGCAACGCCTTAAAAGTAAACCTGGAAGCAGCCGAAGAAATTGGGCGCCAACTTCGTTTGCGCGATTTGGGTGGAATTATTGTGATTGATTTCATTGACATGAAACATCAGGATAACAAGAAAGCCCTGCAAGATAGGATGAAAGAAATTATGGAAAGCGACCGCGCTACGCATACCATTCTTCCGCTTTCTAAATTTAACCTGATGCAGATTACCCGCGAGCGTGTTCGTCCGGAAATAAGTATTGCCACGGCAGAAACCTGCCCTACCTGCGCAGGCACCGGTGAGATAACCGCTTCGCTTTTATTAATAGATGATATTGAGAGTGACCTTGACCATTTATTAACCACACATGCTACGGTGAAACTGTATTGTCATCCAATTATCGGAGCTTATCTGCGAAAGGGAATTCCATCATTGCGTATGAAATGGCTTTTCAAACACAAGAAATGGATTTCCATTCAGGCTAATGAAAACCTGGGGCTTACTGACTATAAGTTCTTTGATGATAATGATGAAGAGATAAAGTTAGAGTAGGAAATTCGAGAATGGCACAGCCAAATAAATTAAACACAAAAGGCACAGTTCAAATGAACTGTGCCTTTTGTGTTTATTGACATTCCCGCCAATAGAAACTTATCCTATCCTATCTTCTCAAACCCAGTATATTTCTGCAAAGCAGCAGGAATGTTTATTCCGTTTTCTGTTTGGTGATTTTCTAATAAAGAAGCTACGATACGAGGCAAGGCAAGTGCGCTGCCGTTAAGCGTATGCGCCAATCTTGTTTTCTTGTTCTCATCTCTGAAACGAACTTTCATTCTATTGCTTTGAAAAGTTTCGAAGTTTGAAACTGAGCTTACTTCCAGCCATCGTTTTTGCGCAGCACTGAAAACTTCAAAATCGTAAGTAAGGGCAGAGCCAAAACTCATATCACCTCCGCAAAGGCGCAGAATACGATATGGCAATTCTAACTTTTGCAAAAGCTGTTCCACATGCTTCGCCATTTCTTCGAGCACTTCGTAGCTTTTGTCAGGGTGAACGATTTCTACAATTTCTACTTTATCAAATTGATGAACGCGATTCAAGCCGCGAACATCTTTGCCATAAGAACCAGCCTCTCTTCTGAAACAAGGAGAATATGCCGTGAACTTTGCGGGCAACGTTTCCAAAATTTCATCGCGCACAATATTCGTTACCGGCACTTCTGCTGTGGGTATGAGGTAGAAACCTTCTTCTTTTGTCACATACATCTGTCCTTCTTTGTCGGGCAGTTGACCGGTGGCGAAAGCACTGGCTTCGTTTACCATGTGCGGAGGAATTACTTCCATATAACCAGCATCAATGGCATGGTCCAGAAAGAAACTGATGAGCGCGCGCTGTAGTTTGGCTCCTTGTTTTTTGTAAACCGGGAAACCCGCACCTGTAATTTTTACCCCAAGTTCTAAATCAAACAGGTCATATTTCTTTGCTAAATCCCAATGCGCTAAGGCACCTTCGTGCAGGGTTGGAATTTCACCCACACTTTTAATCACTTCATTTTCTTCTGGTGTTTTTCCAACGGGCACCGATTTGTGTGGTGTGTTTGGAATGCGAACGAGAATGCTTTTTATCTCTTCTTCCTCCTTGGCCAAATCAATTTCAAATTGCTTTGATTCTTCTTTCAGCGCAGCGGTTTCCGATTTCTTTTTTTCCGCCTCTTCTTTTTTTCCTTGCTTAAACAGGTCGCCAATTTCTTTGGCAATTACATTTTGTTTCGCGAGGTTTTCATCCAGTTTGGTTTGAATGGCTCTGCGTTTTTCATCGGCAGCAATTACTTCATCAATCAGATTCAGGTCTTTAAAATTCTTGACAGCAAGGCGTTGTTTTATTCCTTCTGCATTGGTTCGGATGGCCGCAATTTCTAACATGGTTCAAAATTTTTGAAAGGCGAAGATAAAAAAGCAAGAGAGGAAAGCTTATTGCTTTGGCTTCGCCAACAGTTTCTGCTCGTGCTTTTTCTTGCCTGCATTGTAAACTACCTGCATGATGATGAAAATCACGAAGAAATAGGCGAAGGCAGCAAAAGTAACCACCCAGGTCCATTCAACCAGGCCGGTGATAAGAATGGAAACCAGGGGCAGAGAGAAAAGTGAAACGGAAATAAGGGTGAGCGCCACCATATTATCCGACAGACCGAGGTAAGCAAGATGGTGGGTAATGTGGTCTTTGCCACCCACAAATGGCGACTGTTTGCGCATAAGCCTGCGAATGGTTACTGTGGTGGTATCAATTATGGGAACAATGAAAAACAACATAGGCACCACAAACTGTTTCAGTTGTATCCATTCATTGCTTCCTTCATCGCGAAAATCCCAAAAGAACATAATGCTGGTGGCGGCTAAAAACACGCCTATGAACTGGCTGCCGGTATCGCCCATATATACCTTGGCGGGGTTCCAGTTGAAATAAAGAAAGCCACATAAAGAACCAAACACACCTACCAGCATAACGAGGTAAAAGGGACTCATGCTGTGTCCGCTGATAGCTACCACCGAAATAAGTCCGAGAATGATTGACATGGAAGTAGTGGTGGTAATGGCATCCATATTGTCGAGCATATTAATGGAGTTCATCAAACCAATCACCCAGATGGTGGTAAGAATAAAATCGAAGGCCGGATTGCCCGAAACACGGATATAAACATCAGAGATGATTAGGATAAATGCACACGAAAGCTGAATAATGAATTTTGCCAGCGGGTTGGTGTTGTAAGCGTCATCCGCCAGCCCAAGAATAAATCCCAAACAAGAGGAGGCAATAATGCCAATCAAATGCTTATCAAGCATGTAGTTGGCTTGCCTAGGCAAAGTGCCAATAACCGAAATGGAAATAAGAAATACAATAAAAAAAGAAATGCCTCCTATAGCGGGTTTCACACTGCTGGCCCAGCGCACCTCGTTCGTGTCGTTTTTATCGCGGGCACCTAGGTTGAAAGAGAACTTTAAAAACAACCAGTTTATTAAAAACGAAAAGAGCGCACTTATTAAAAGAAACGAAAGCAAAAAAGCTACCAAATACTGATTATCCATTATCATACGACAGGCTTATTCAAATAAATTATCCCACCAGGAAGTCTTCCCTTTCGTTTCGGTTGTATAATAGCCTTCTCCATATTTCTTACCATAATAGCCGTAACCGTAACCGTAGCCGTAGCCGTAACCATAACCATAACCATAATTATAGCCATAGCTGTATCCATAGCCCGATGCCCCCCGTCCATAATCGTTAATAACAACCCCTAAGTTTTTGATTTTGCTTTCAGTCATGATGCGGGTAATACCATACACAAAATTCCGGTTGGAATAAGCCGCACGCAAAATATAAATAGGATAATCCGAAAGTTTCAGGATTTCAAGGGCATCTGTTACCAAACCAATCGGTGGAGTATCGATTACAATGTAATCATACTTCTCTTTCAACTCGGCAATCATTTCCTGAAGCTTGGGCAACAAGATAAGCTCTGAAGGATTTGGGGGGACAGGGCCCGAAGTGATGAAAAATAAATTGGGAATACCCGACTCCATGATACAATCATCAATCGTAGTTTGTCCGCTCAAAATGGTACTTACCCCACGATGAGTATCCACATCAAAAATCTTATCCAACCTCGGTTTACGCATGTCAAAGTCAAGGATAATGACCTTCTTGTTCAACAAGCTTAGAATAGCCGCAATGTTGAGGGAAACAAAGGTCTTTCCTTCTCCCGGAATGGTAGAGGTGGTAGAAATAATCTTTGGGCCGGGTGTACTGGAAATAAATTGAAGATTTGCGCGCACGGCTCTAAACGCCTCAGTAATAGTTGCCTTGGGGTCCTGTGTGACCACAATTTGTGAGCGCGCCATCTCCTCCTTATGTCTCGGGATAACACCCAAGAGAGGTGCTTTCGTTTTTCGCTCCACGTCTTCAATCGAAATAATGGTGTTGTGCAATAAATAGCGAATAACAATTAATATTAAACCCAGAATAAGACCTACTGCAAACCCCGCAATTTTTACGAAAGTCTCTTTAGGAGATACCGGTGTTTGTGGAAGATTGGCTCTTTCCAGAACTACATAATCGGAAACAATACCTGCGCTGGCAATTAAATACTTAGATAACTGCTCATAGAGGCTTAAGATAAAATCGTTCTTTACATCGGCCATTTTATCCAAGCGGGCAAATTTATTTTGCAAGCCAGGGATACGCAGAATCTCATCCATATACTTGCGATATTCCAGTTTCAGTAAATCAAAACTGGTTTGCAAACCTTTAAGAGCGTTATCTACATTTTTATTCAGCTTGATTTTCGAATCTTCAATTTGCCTGTCCAATAGCCTAACATTGGGGTGTTGCGGAGTAGCATCCAGTAATATTCCGTTTCGCTGCCTTTGCAAAACGTTAATTTGCTCAATATCAGAACCAAATTCCTGAGCACTTATTTTAAATTTTATACTCGGGAGATTCGCGTATTCTTTGTTGTTGGCGATTAACAATTTAAAGGTCTTGAGAAGAGTAATGTCGTATTCGAAATCGCGGAAACTCTCCTCGTATTTCATTAATTTCTCTGACAGATTGCTCAGATAGTTGTCGCCCTTATCTACGTATCCATCTTGAATTCTTAGCGTAGACACAGAATCCTGGTATTTATCGTATGCATAGCCAAACGTGTCTATTTGGTTTTGAATAAACTTCAAAATATTTACGATACCTTCTTTCTTCCGCTCAATATCATAGTAAACAAATTGCTGGGCTACAGTACTCACCACATCACGCGCTCTTACCGGATTGCGATCTTTATAAACTAACCCTATTGTTTTGGTTTTGGGATCTATGGGAAGGATTTCAAGCTTGCTTGCAATATCCTGTATCAATTCATTTTTGTCCTGAAATTTAAAGTAATAAATGCCGCTGTAGTCTTCTTCGGTAATTGGCCTTCGAAAATGCACCGAAGCTGTGAAATGCGGGTTTGTTACTATCTTGCCGGTATCTTTTGTGTATTCAAATTCCTTTCCATTTAAAGAAAGCCCTACATATACTTTACTAGGGCTAATAATTTTAACGTAAATGGGTAAGTTAATGATGTCCTTATCTTTAGTGTTTCCTACAATCTCGAAGGGAGAAGAGGTGTAAAGCTCGCTAAAAATAAACTTGGTCTTGCCTTCCTTGTAGTATCCAATTTGTAGCGGCAAAAACTCCGTAATCCGCTCAATTAGTAATTTCGATTTCAGCAGTCGCATTTCACGACTTATCTCAGTCTCATCTTGCTCTACTATTAAGTTTTGAACGCCAAGAATTTGAGTCGTTTTCTCGGTTTTCAGCATCAATGTGGTTGATGATTCAAAAATGCGTGGAGCATACCGCAAGTAAATGATGGATAGCGTTACAGAAATAATAATGATAAAAACTAACCAGACAACCGATTTGTTGACGATATAGATGAACAACCCTAGGTTAAAATCATCTACTGGGTTAAACGCTGCTTGTTGCGTATTATCTGATGGTACTTCGTTATTTTTTTCCAACTTGTAAAATTAGAAATGCTAATGTAGATACGGAGGTTATCAAGGCAATGATAGGGGTAACAGTAGTCAGCAATTCGCGTGCATAGTTATTCCGCTTTTCAACGTAAATGATGTCATTGTTCTGAACAATTAAATCAGCCTTACGCATCCCCTCAAGAGTGGAAAGGTCTATTAATTGAACCTCCGGATTTTTCAAATCCCCTCTTATAACTTTTATTCGGTAAGCCTTACCGGTTTGATCAATTCCGTGTGCTATGGCCAGGACCTCTATAAGGGTAGTTGGTGAGTTATTTAATTTGACTATTTGTGCTCCTGTTCCCAAAAAGAGTAGTGCTCTTCGATTACTAATATGAATCATTACATATGGGTCTACAAATAGCCCAGCGAATCTTTCTTCAAGAACTTTTTCAAGTTCTGATTCGGTGTAGCCTTTTACATAAAATTGACCTAGAATAGGAATTTTTGCAAACCCTTCATTATCCACCGTATAACTAGTCGGGTCGTTGTTTCCCATGTTTGAACCCACAATACTTTCCGCCCCTATAACATCTACCAACTTAAAACCATCTCGGGAATAGACATGTATGGTCATCTCATCCCCAGCTTGAATAGCGTATTGTTCAATTTTTTTTTGAGCTAACTCGAAATATTGGTAGTCCTTTTGCTGAAACATCTGGTTAGGAACCAGCATTCTACAACCCGGCAACAAAGAAACAAGCGTTAAAAAAAGCAGAAGCCGAAATAGATATTTCATAGATAAATGATGCACAAACCTATCAAAAAAAACAAGGTCGGGATCTACTTTAGCTTTGAGTTTTGCAAAAGCCTGTAATAATATGCAGTCATATCAGTACACAATCGCTGGTAGCTGAATTTATTCATGACCGAGTTTTGCCCCTTTTTGGAAAGTTCGTTTCGTCTTTCATCGCTTTCAATCAGGCATAAAAGGTTATCTGCAAACACTTTTTCATCTCCCCGCGGACAGAGAAGGGCAGTTTGGTCTTTCTCTACTATATTTTCTATTCCACCTACGTTAGTTGTCACGATTGGTTTGGAAGATGCCTGCGCTTCAATTAAGCTAACTGGTGTTCCTTCGTTATTAGAAGTCAAAGCAATAATGTCCATGCCAGCATTGGATACATCAATTTCTTTTATCCAACTTGTAAATGTCAACACATTTTTTTCCTGAAAATTTTCGTTGTTGAACTTCAGGTCTAGCGTTAAGGCTATCTGCTCAATTTTTTTTCGCTCTTCACCATCACCTATAATAAATGCCCGAATCCTTTTTGTTGTCTTTTCAGAAACAATTTTCAGTGCCTTCAAAAATAGTTCGTGATTCTTTATCGGCACTAAGCGTCCCACAATACCAATAGCTATTTCATCATCGTCAATGTTGTATTGGGTTCGAAAACGTTTTCGTTTTTCTTCCGTGTTCGAGGAAAATTTATCGAGGTCAAATCCAAGAGGAATGATTTCAAACTTTTCGGTAGCGGCTATTTTGAATTCTTCGGTTAATTCTCTTTTCTGAATCTCGCTAAGAGTAATAATACCGGTAGTGCGTTTAGCCAAGTAACGTTCGATTTCCAGAAACATTCTTGTCTTTGTGGCACCGAAATAAGAATGAAACACGTGCCCATGAAAAGTATGAATAATAACGGGAACGCCACTATGAAAAGCCGCTAACCGGCCAACTGCTCCCGCTTTCGCGGCATGAGTGTGAACAATGTCCGGTTTAAATTCTTCAATTAGCTTTCTGAGTTTGTAATACGATTTATAATCGCGAAAAGGATTTAGCTCGCGATACATTTCAGGCATATAAACAGGGTACAAATCCAAGTCCTTTACAATAAATTCAGAACTTTCTTCTGCTTCATCCTTCATGCCCGAAACAAGGAGCGTTTCAAATTCAGCTTCCATGTATTTGGTTAGATACGCAGCGTTATAGGTAGGGCCGCCTAGGTTTAGGCGATTGATAATTCTGAGAACTCTTGGTCTTGACATCCTTATTTTTTCAGACCGATTTCAATCAATCTCTCGCTCAAGTATTCTCCGGCAGAAATAGGAGCATAGCCAATAGGATGTTTTACATCCACACAACTTTCTAAACAATCTAATCGCATTTCACTTCTCGGGTGAGTGAAAAAAGGAATAGAGAAACGCGATGTATGCCATTTCTCTCGAGGAGGATTTACAACCCGATGTGTAGTTGATTTAAGTTTATTGTTCGTGAGGCGTTGCAACATGTCGCCAACATTTACAACGAGGCATCCTTCCGGTGCAGTAATATCCAACCATTCTTTCTGGAGATTCAATAACTGAAGTCCTTCGGCACTAGCTCCTACTAGAAGTGTAATCAGGTTTATGTCTTCGTGTTGTTCTGCACGAACAGCACTTTTGGGTTCACTTGTTATTGGAGGATAATGAATAGCTCGTAGAATTGAATTGCCATTATGAATATACTTATCAAAATAAAACTCTCCAATACCTAAGTGAATAGCAATGGCTCTTAATAGCTCTCTCGAGCTTCCTTCAAATGCTTTGAACAGTTGCTGGCCTAGTTCGAAAAACTCAGGCACTTCGCTTACTTCCAAATTATCCGGATAATCTGCTTTACTAAGAATTTCACCCTCCACAATTTGTCCCATCTGCCAAAACTCTTTTAGGTCAGGAGCATCATAACCCTTAGCAGTTTCCTTTCCGAACGAGGTGTAACCCCTTTGTCCTGCCAACTCGACCTTCTCATATTTTTTCTTGTCCTCTCGGCTCATGGCAAAGAATTTTTTTACCGCCCCATAATAGGCATCAATTAACGCTTGCGACACACCATGATTTTTAACGGAAACGAATCCCACCTCTTCAAAGGCGCTTCCAAGTTGGTGAACGAAGTTTTGCTTAGGTTCTCCACCAGCAATAAATTGCGAAAGGTCAACAATTGGAATAGAATGCTGTGACATATTTTTTGATTTTAAATCAGATTGGATTGCAAATTAGAAAAACCATAGCACTATTTAGCAATCGAGTCTACCGACAAATGAGCTATCACCTGCACTTCGGCTTTGCCAAATACATTTTGATAGGCAATTATTACCCCTTTCTTTTTTCCTGTAGTTTGTAAAAAAGTCCTTGCTTCCATTTCATCTTTTGCATATCGAATGTTGCGCTGTGCATAGAAAATAATTTGAGGTTCGGGTTCAGGTTGAGAGACGAAAACTACTTCATCTCGTTCAGCAAGAGCAGTTATTTTATTCCCCGCATCTTTATAAAAACTTGGTTGGTTAAAAAATAACGAAGCTCCATCAATGACCTCATATTGCACCACCATCAAAAGAATGGCTATCACCAAATCAAACTGCATTCTTCTGATGGGAATAGCCCCGCTTTTCTTTACCTTATCATATAATATACCCAAGAGAACGCTAAAGAAAAGAGACCCGTATAGTGCCGAAAAATCTTGCACCGAGTAATTCAAAAAGAAAACGTGCATCAATACCACAGGGGTTACGCTTAGCCAAATAAACCGGTAGCCATTTTCGCTGAATACTATTTTTAATTTTTTGCGTGTGCCGGCCAACCACAGAAAGGCGCCTATCAAAGCATAAATGATGATATAATGAATCACATAGTTATAAAGCAAGGTCTTAACTAGCCACAGATACGAAAACATAAAATGCCACAATCCCTGATTCGTTTCTTCCACGCTTCCGCGCATTAAATAGCGGCTGAACATTTCCTCCACATAAGCACTGATGCCGTTTATCTGTGAATACTGATAAACAATTAAACGGAGCATGATAAAGGTAACAAAAATGGTGCTCCAAATTAATACGCGAAAACCCTTTATATCTCGCACATGTAGCAGTGAATAAACTAAGACACCGAAGGCAAAAAACATTCCCAGCCAGGAGGTGTAAATCATTAAAGCAAGAATCACCACGTAAAAGAAAATGTATTTCGCCGAATAAAATTTTTGCCGGATAATCATTTTCAGCGCGGTGTAAACGCCAATAATGAAAAGAGTATGCACCGCCATATCACTCATGTAAACATTGCCCTGAAACCAAAGGGTTATAGGCAGGAAGGTGTAGATGGTGAAAGCCACAATAGCACTTCGATAAGGAAGTGCTCGGGCGCGACTAAAACTCAACAAACAAACCGTAAAATAAATAAACAGTCCGCTGATGAAATGAAGCGTCAAATTGAAAATTTGTATGGGCAACACATCCGGATGAATATGCAGCACTTTGAAAATGAAGAAAGGAAAGTAGTAAGCAAAAGGCGGGTGCGAAACGTAATAATAGTTGCCATCCTTATCCAGCATTCTGCCGCTTTGATTGGCGCTGTTATTAATGAACTTATCTGCAGGGTTATTATAGGTCATTACAGGATTGAATCCGTATTTTTCAATTCCATTGTCATACCAAATCTGCATTACCCTTAATGAAATAGCCGTGCAGAACTCGTGGTGTTTAGATAGCGGGCGATTTAACTGCGGCAAACGAACCGCCACGGAAAGCAGGAAGATTCCGAAAAGAATAGGAAAGGTTCTTTTAATAAAATCCATGTCGCAAATATGGGTATTTGAAAGTTCTGGATGAAAATACAAGAATAGAATTGCTGGCGAGGCTCAATATGTTTCCGCCCTCGTTTTTTCTTTATCATTTCTTTTTATTCTTGCCCCGATATAATTACACGCATGGCTCTTGACGAAGAAATATACAAATCGCTGCACGATGATTTAGAAATTTGCCGCGACTACATTTACCAAATTGCCATGGGAATGATTAAGGGCAGCGTATCAAAATATCCCATTTTTGTGGCTGCCCGTGGAGAAAACGAAATTGATATCGGCTTACCGATTGTCAACCGCGTAGACTTTGATATCAGTTGGAATTTCAACGCCTCGCACTTAGAAGAGTTTGTGAGCAAGGGAGTAGTAGATAAAGAGAAGGCCGCAGATTTTATTGCTGCTTACAAAAACCCAACCGAATTTATGTGTGTGTTTGTGGCCGAAGAAAGTGCCTGGAGCTTTGTGTTTATGCCCTACCACCGAAACAAGGCAAGCCTTAATTAAGAATTACCGGAGCTACTAATTTAAACACAGGAATAATCACTTCAAATTCCTTGCGGGTCTGTTTGTTTTCAAAAATGTAAATACCCTCCATCTTTCCTATAGCCGAAGATAGATTGCATCCCGAATCATATTGAAACAAATCGCCCGGATACAACACCGGTTGCCGTCCAACAACCCCTTCGCCTTCTACAAACTTCACATCAAAATTTGAATCAGTAATCTTCCATTTGCGGCTAAGCAACTGAACGGTAAAGTTGTTGTGATTGTGAAGGCTAATATGATACGAAAACACATACTGGTTTAACAGAAAATCAGAATGCGCGGGTTGAAACTTGGTTTCAACCTTCACTTCTATGCCTGATGTTATGAGCGTTTCCAATCTTAAAATGAAATTAGTTTCTCTTTTCGAAAATCAAAATCAATGAACGTGTATCGCTTCGGGTTTCAGGAAATTAGTGATGTGGTTTTTAACGCGCATAGAGGCCGTATCAAAATCTGCATTCACCACTATTTTGTCAAACTTATCCTGCATACCCAACTCTTCTTCGCTGCGTTTTAGTCGTTCCTTCAAACTGCTTTTATCTTCAGTCATTCGGTTTTTCAAACGCTCGGCCAGACTTTCTTTCGAAGGCGGAGCAATGAAAACAGTAAGACAATCTGCTCCATACATTTTTTTCAAATTCAACGCACCCTTCACGTCAATGTCGAATAGCACAACCTTGTGTTCATTCCACACCCGCTCAATCTCCGATTTCAAAGTACCATAAAACTGATTCGGATATACCTCTTCATACTCCGCAAATTCATTGTTCGCCACCTTGCGCTTAAACTCTTCTACCGAAATAAAATAGTAATGCTTTTTGTCTTCTTCTCCATCGCGTTTTGTGCGTGTAGTACACGACACCGAAAAAGCCAGTTCCGGTTTCTGCACTAATAGTTTTTTTACAATCGAAGATTTTCCTGCACCCGATGGGGCTGCTATCGCCACCAGTTTTTTAGGTGGAATAAGAACGCGTGTAAATAAATGTCCGCTCATGTTTTGTAATCAAGTCCCCTTTAGGGGCTTTTGTTTCATCCCGCTTTCTTCGCGGGAAGGGGTTCTATAATATATTACTTGTTTGCTCCTTAATCTTCTCCAACTCGTCCTTCATGTTTATCACCATCTTCTGTATCACCGCATCGTTCGCCTTGCTGCCTATTGTGTTTATCTCACGTCCTATTTCCTGCGAAATAAAATTCAGCTTCCTTCCCTTCTGCTCCTCCTTTCCGTCCGCAATAATATTTTTAAAATAATCGCAGTGCGCTTTCAATCGCGACAACTCCTCATTCACATCCAGCTTCTCAATATAATAAACCACCTCCTGCTCAAACCGGTTCAAATCCACCTTATCCTTCGGAATAAAAATATCGAGATTGTTTTTTATCCGCTCTCTAATCTCCACTATCCTGCGCTTGTCCTCCAGCTTCAGCTTCTCAAACAAGTCCTCAATGTTTTTGACATGCAACTGCAAATCATCCTCTGTGGTTTTGCCCTCTATAACTCGAAACTTCTCCACCTCCTTTATCGCCTGCAACACCATCTCCTCTATCTTCTTCAACTCCGTTTCGCTCGGCTCCTCATGCGATTCGCCAAACACATCCGGCATCTTCAAAATAGTCGGCAACAGATGCTCGGTCGAAGCGCCAATCTCATCCGCTATACTTTTAAACTCATTGAAATAAGAAATAATCAACTCCTTGTTCAG
The DNA here is from genome assembly GCA_947478005.1 of Bacteroidota bacterium. Lineage (GTDB taxonomy): Bacteria > Bacteroidota > Bacteroidia > Chitinophagales > LD1 > Bog-950. The sequence goes on along the minus strand of CANJVG010000057.1, from coordinate 7,821 downwards.
CGATATTTCGCTCGCGGCCGTGTTGTGCTCCAGCGTAATAAACACATCAATCTTGCCGCGCTGCAACACCGCGCTCACGCGGTTGCGCACCTCATATTCAAACGCCCGATACTTACTCGGCAACTTCACACTCAAATCCAAACCCTTCTGACTATTCAGCGATTTAATCTCCACATTCACCGTCTTATCATCCACCTGTCCGCTGGCTTTCCCAAAGCCCGTCATTGATTTTAGCATTGGGCGAAGATACATTTAGCGGGCAGAATTGAAAGAGAGGACAAACATTAATGGGGTTCCCGCGAGGCGCGGTCGGGCTTTCGCTCCAATCTTTTTTGCCACGCAGAAAGGCCATGCAAAAAAAGGATTTCCTCTCAATCCCTAACCCAACAGCCAACACAAACAGCTGGAATACCAAACATAAATCCACACCCTTCCGCGCGGCTCTTGCATTTCTATGTTTTCTATATTCCTATACGATTAATCGCATTTCCACTCGGCTATTGTAGTATCGGCACCGAAATATGGACCTCCAAATTTTAACAATCCACCCAAAACAAACCTCACCAGCCCAAAACAAACCCGAATGACACCTAAACAAACCAGATCTCGGGTCAAACAAACCAGAATTGGACCCGAACAAACCCGAACGACCATTAAACAAACCATAACTCCAGTTAAACAAACCAGAATTGCACCTGAACAAACCAGAACTGCCACGAAACAAACCAGAACCCAACATAAACAAACCCGAATTCCGGTCAAACAATCCAAAACTCGGGTTAAATAAACCTTTTCTAAGCTCCCTGTTTCATCTGCAAGGAACTTTTGGCCTCCTTACAATTTCCACCCAAGTCCTTCGTCAACAGAGCATGTAAAATCCAAATACACCCACTTACAATTGTTCAATCAAAACTATTTCTACTTTTAACTCCGAAAACAAAACCTAAAAAAATCATGAAGAACATCGTTCGTCTTTTCACCGTAGTCCTCCTTGCCTCATTTCTTTCCAGTTGCAGCTACAACAGCTTAGTGCAAAAGCGCGAAGCCGTAGGCGGCCAATGGGCCAACGTAGAAACCGCCTATCAGCGCAGGTCCGATTTAATCCCCAACCTTGTTGAAACGGTTAAAGCCGGAGGAAAATATGAACAGGAAACCCTGCAAAAAGTGGTAGAAGCCCGTGCATCGGCCACCAGCATTAAGTTAGATCCAAGCAAACTGACAGACGAAGACATTGCAAAATACCAGGCCGCTCAACAACAATTAAGCGGAAGTTTATCACGCCTCTTAGCCACCGTTGAGGCTTATCCTGAATTGAAGGCTGTTCAAGGCTATTCTGAATTGCGCGTAGAACTCGCCAGCACTGAAGACAAAATTGCTTTTGAAAGAAAAAAATTCAACGACATCGTGCAGGACTACAACGCCAACACTGCCACTTTTCCTGCTGTAATCACTGCCAAAATGTTCGGCTTTACCCCTAAGGGTTATTTCAAAGCCGATGCCGGAACAGAGAATGCACCGAAGGTGAAGTTTTAAGCGACTGTAACTGACGCGCAAACCATCATCATGATTTTCAAAAAACATTTTTTTTCGGAAGAAAAACGCAAAGCCATTGTGCAGGCAATTACAAATGCCGAAGCCATGACCAGCGGAGAAATTCGGTTGCACATAGAAGCCAACTGCAAAAAAGAAAACGTGCTCGACCGCGCTGCCGAAGTTTTCTTTCAATTAAAAATGAATGAAACCAAAGACGCCAACGGTGTATTAATTTACTTGGCGCATGAGGATAAGAAGTTTGCCATCATAGGCGACAAAGGGATTGATGCCGTGGTGCCCGCCAGCTTTTGGGATGGCACCAAAGAAGTTATGAGCCTCCATTTTCATAAAGGAGAATTCTTTGAGGGAATTGTCTTCGCTATTACCGAAACCGGCTCGCACCTGAAACAATATTTCCCTTTACAAAGCAACGATAAAAACGAGTTGTCCAATGAAATCAGTGAAGGGTAAAACAGATAAGTTCAAAGCTCAAAGCTTAAAGCTCAAAGTAGTTACCACTTTGATTTTTGGTCTTTTTTCTTTGAGCTTAACCTTCGCCCAGACCTTTCCCACTCAACCCAGCCCTCCGCGCTTAGTCAATGATTTTGCCGGTGTGCTTTCAGCTGACGAACAACAAGCGCTTGAGCAAAAGCTGGTTGCTTATGATGATTCCACGTCCACCCAAATTGCCGTTGTAATTATCGAAAGCCTCGAAGGTGCAGAAGTGGGATCTTACGCTGCCGAACTGGGTGAGAAATGGGGTGTGGGTTCCAAGAAAAACCATAACGGGGTCATAATTTTAATGGCGAAGAAGGAACACAAGGTAACTATTCGCACAGGCTATGGAGTAGAGGAAAAACTCGGTTCCATCATCTGCGACCGAATCATTAAAAACAAACTCGTACCAAACTTCAAAGCCGGTAATTTCTATGGCGGCTTTGATAAAGCCACCGATGAAATGATTGCCCGCCTCAGCGGCATGTATGTAAACGATGAACAAGGCGACAAAAACGATAAACAGATTCCTATTTGGGTTATCCTTCTTTTCATCTTCATCATCTTCTTTATTCTTCCTATGATATTCAGAAACCGTGGCGGTGGAACTACTTATAGCCGTGGCGGATGGGGTGGTGGTTCTTTCTTAGGCGGAGGTGGTTTTGGAGGCGGAAGCAGTAGCGGTGGCGGCTTCGGTGGATTTGGTGGTGGTGGATTTAGCGGTGGTGGAAGTAGCGGTAGTTGGTAAACTATTTTCAAAAACATTTTCTTGAACTCTCATTTATACAAATCCCATCCCTGGCACGGCATTTCTGCCGGAGAAAACTTTCCTGATGTGCTCACGGCATTCATTGAGATAGTCCCTACTGATACTGTAAAATATGAAATAGACAAAGCCAGTGGCTGGTTGAAAGTAGACAGACCTCAATTGTTTTCGAATGTGGTGCCTGCGCTTTACGGTTTCATTCCACAAACCCTTTGCGATGTAGAAGTAGGCAAGTTCTGCATGGCTAAAACAGGCAAGCAAAACATTAATGGTGACCAGGACCCGATGGACATTCTGGTGTTGGAAGAAAAAAATATTCAGAACGGTGGTGTTCTTGTTCAGGCCATTCCCATAGGTGGATTTCGAATGATTGACAAGAATGAAGCAGACGACAAGATAATCGCTGTGATGAAAGACGATGCTGTTTACGGGAAAATTAAGGACATCAGCGAACTCAACGAATCAATAGTAAACCGACTGAAGCATTACTTTCTTACCTATAAAGATTTACCCGGCTCCACCTCCAAAAGAACCGTTGAAATTGCAGCTGTTTACGGTAGAGAAGAAGCCTTAGAGGTAATTCGTCAAAGCGCGATTGATTATAAAAATCGTTTCGCCAACAGATGAAAAACAAAATTATTTGGAGTGTTGGAATTATCCTTGCGATTCTTGTAGCAGGATTCTTCTATAACAAATATCGCATTGCTCCTTCAGTACAGTTCGACACTTTGGAGCTTACCGACTTAAGCGGCAATAAAGTTACCATCGAAAAATTTAAAGGCAAGAAACTCTTCATCAATTTCTTCGCCACCTGGTGCGGCCCTTGCATGGGCGAAATGGCCTCTATCGAAAACGCGCAACAGATCTTATCAAACGACAATTTTCAATTCATCCTTATCAGCGATGAGTCAACAGAAAGATTAAGAGCCTTTCAACAACAAACCAGCATTCCTGTTCTTCATTCAGAAAAGAAATTGTCTTCGTTCGATATTGCTACTATACCCACTACCTATCTATTGAACGAAAAGCAAGAAGTCGAATTCAAAAGAACAGGCGAAGCAGATTGGGCAAGCGAAGAGAGTATGAAAGAACTAAAAGGTTCTTCTCTATACTGAAAGATAAACTCCTTTCCAGGTTACCACCACGAAAGTGACCAGGACAATCAAAAGAAAAAGGAAAACAATGTTTGGTGTTTGCAGGGTTTTATATTTCACCACCGAGTCCTTCATTATCTCGATATAGAAAAGAGCCACCCAAGCTATCAATAACGACAATCCAATCATCATTAAATATACCCCGTGCACAAAAATATTCATAGGGAAAGTGACAACACTGGTGATTAATGCGCCTATAAAGAATGGAAGAATAGCCACTTCCATAAAATATTTTCTTCTTCTGGTAAGCTTGTTTACCTTAGTATAAGAGAAAGCAAAAAGCAAAAACAACCGGGCATAGTTTACCGAGAAGTAAACCAACAAAGCCATAAATGGTACAGCAAATCCATACACAATTACATCGGGCATATGTAGCCAGGCATATACCACCGCAAAATTTTGGTAATAGGGGGAGTTATATTCCCCTGCTCCCAAGGCAGCAATAATTCCTTGAGAGGCAAATACAACTGAACCGACAACAAAACCCCATAGAAAGAAAACGTTCAGCAGCGATTTGATGTTTTTTAATTTATCGAAGAAATAAAGGCAAAGAAGTCCTGCTATAAGAAAAGTAAAAGGAGCCGTGATGTAAACAAGTGATACTTTTAAACGAGTCCACGTGTGGTTGTTGAGAATAAATTTGATGCCGAAATAGTAGATGAAGGAATCGAACTTAAAAAACTTGCCAACCAAGCCCATCATGAACCAGGACAAATGCGTAAAAAGGATATATGCTAAAGAAAAGCACACTGCAGAATTGAAAATTCTGAAGAGCTTACTATACCACGGTTCGCGATTTCTTTGTTCCACCTGTTCTTACTATTTGCGTCCTTAAAGTGTCAAAGATAGAATTACCGTTTACCTAAAAAAGTAAAGTTCGAGCGCATTATTAGGAAAGTAAACTTTTAGAAAACCGATTTTGATGGCCGATACTTGGCTTTTGCCAGAATCGTTTTGGCATCATACTTAAGCATCAAATCCTGCAGCGGGATTTTGCCTCCTGTTTCTTTCATAAACTTCCGCACTATTTGTAAACCTATCCAACTGCCAATGTTTCCGGGTGAATCTTCGGGCATTCCGGGGGTGGTGGGTCCTTCATCCAGATACCGCTTTTGATCCATATAATTGTCCTTGTAAAGAAGGTCTTTGTCGTTCATAAATTTCCATATTTCATACTCGCTGTTTTCGCACCAACGGGTTTGCCGGTCGGTGAAGCCAACAATTAAACTATCGGGCGCATCGGGCAAAAGGTAAGAGAGGAGATACATTTTCTTTCCTTTTTCTGTCATTGCTTCAATCAGCGTTTTGCCGTGCGATAATTCTTCACCTCCGAAATAAAAGTTGCCAAGCACCTCCATCGAATTTCTTGTGATGTAGGCGCGGCTCATTTTGTGCTGCACGTATTTGTAAATGCCCGCACTGTCATAATCGGGATTATTAGCTCCCAGATATAAATCCAAACCAATGCCCAACACTTCTTTATCGTAAGTAAAGGCACCCAATGAAAAGCCCGAGTTAATGGCAATGACTTTCGGAACAACCGCATCAGGGAAATAGTATTTGAAATACTTTAACGATTGTGTGAGTTCTTCTTCCACCTCTTTTGTATCGGCAAAATGAACGTTGATAGAATCCTGCAATCTTCTCATATAAGCATCGCCTAAAAACTTTTTCAATGCTGCTTCCACCACATCTGCCGTGTCTCCTTGTGGTCGTGGGCCGATTACGAACTGATTGATGTAAAACTTGTAAAAGCTGCCATACTTCTCGTTCATTTCATTCTGCTTGGCGAAAAAATTCTGTTCGGTTATTTCAAACAGGTCTTTGTCGAAGCGTTGCAGATGAGCCTCTGCTTTTATGTTTGAAACATCGGGCTTTTCCCTGCTTTTGCTTTTATTGCAGCCGTTGCAGGCGGAGAGCATGAGCATGAAGAGCAACGGAATAAATTTTAGATGATTCATACAAAAGGTTCGTTCAATCCTGTTCATTTTCTTTTTTTATCGCTGACGAAATACTTATTTTGAAATTACTTTACCCAACTATTTTTTTTACCAGCAATACAAATCATCGGCTATGACTGAAAAACAAATTTTCGATTACATCAAAAATCATCCGGCACAAAAAGTAAAACTCGCTATTACCGATATTGATGGAGTGCTGCGCGGCAAATATATTTCTGCCGATAAATTCTTTTCAGTAGCTAAAGGAAATATGGGTTTTTGTGATGTGACTTTTGGTTGGGATTGCAACGATGTCGCTTACGATAATGCTACTTACACCGGTTGGCACACGGGCTATCCGGATACTCCTGTAAAAATTGATTTGACAACTTTTCGCAAAATTCCATGGGAAAATGATGTGCCCTTCTTTTTGTGCGAAGCCATCACCAACGAAGGCGCACCTTCTTATGTATGCCCTCGACAGTTATTGAAAGGAATCATTTCGCAAGCAGACAAAAGCGGATTTACTCCTTATTTTTCGCAGGAGTTCGAATGGTTCAATTTTGAAGAAACACCTAAGAGTGCCAACGATAAAAACTTCCGCAATCTTACTCCGCTTACTCCTGGTATGTTTGGCTACTCTATTTTGCGCAGCACTTTGCGCAACGATTTTTTTACGGCTCTTTCCGACAACATGCAAAAGTTTGGCATTCCACTCGAAGGTCTGCACACCGAAACCGGACCCGGTGTTTTAGAAGCAGCCATTGCTTACTCAGGCATTTTAGAATCTGCCGACCGGGCTGTTCTTTTCAAAACAGCTACTAAAGAAATAGCTTACAAGCAAGGTATCCTGGCTACGTTTATGGCCAAGGTTTCTGAAAACCTCCCGGGCTGCAGCGGCCATGTGCATCAAAGTTTGTGGGATAAGAAGTCAACCACCAATCTTTTTTACGATGCCAAGGACAAGAACAAAATGAGCGAGCTGTTCAAGAGCTATCTGGCAGGTCAACTTTATTGTTTGCCGCATATTTTGCCAATGGTAGCACCTACCGTTAATTCATACAAACGATTGGTAGAAGGTGCTTGGGCTCCAACCACGGTTACTTGGTCGGTTGATAACCGCACCGTGGCTTTGCGCGCTTTGCCGGGCGGCAGCAAATCTTCGCGCTTAGAAACCCGGGTTGTGGGTAGCGATACAAATCCGTACCTGGCAATGTCAGCTTGTCTGGCTGCAGGTTTATATGGCATCAAGAAGAATCTGAAATTGAAGCAACCCGCCACAGTGGGCAACGGCTACCGTGATGAAAGCAACGGACGTTTCCCTAAAAACCTCGATGTGGCCACACAAACTATGCGCGATTCAAAAATTGCGAACGAGATTTTAGGCGAAAAGTTTGTGCAACATTTCACCCAAACCCGCGATTGGGAATGGCGCCAGTTTGCCAAGGTAGTTACCGATTGGGAAATGAAACGTTACTTTGAGATTATTTAAGGAACCACCAATAATTGTTGTTTTGGGGCCGATTTAACGAAAAACATCTCGGGATGTTCAAACCCTGGGGCTGGGGGATCGAACCTTAGAGATGGGTAGTCGTACCTTGGGGCTGGGGACTCAAACCCCAGAGTTGGGTATTCTAACCTTGGGGCTGAGTGCAGGAACCTTAGAGCTGGGGCATCAAACCTTGGGGCTGGGTATTCAAACCCTAGAGGAACTATTTGATACCTTGAAGGAACGTTATCGAACCGGGAGGCTGCTTAGTCGTTGCATGTGAAAACATGCCGAGCTATTTCGCGTCCTCCACGCTTCCCTTCTTCCAATATTTGCGGTCTTCCTTCGGCTTGCCTTTATAGCTCATCGGGAAGCTTCTTGAAATGGTGAAGCCTAAACGGAATTGCCCCTGCGCCCAGTTGGCGGTGTTGTAAGGCAGAAAAT